>JBBSGZ010000045.1:0-26378 GCA_038253555.1 Thermoanaerobaculia bacterium | reverse complement strand
GTCATCGCGCTGGCCGTCGGCATTGCCGCCTTCCTCGCGGTCCGCGCCTGGGTCCCACCCGAACACCCTTCCGTCCGGAACAACCGCAAGGGAAGCACCTTCTGGTCCGAGGGCGCCGCGCGGCCGGCGACGGTGATTCGGATCCCGGTGACCTTCCCTCCGGAGGAGTTTGCGGGCGGCCGGCAGCTCTCCGGCCTCGGAGTCCCGGACCTTTCGGGCCGGATCGGGAAGCCGTTCTACTTCACCTCCGACCCGTTCTTCGCGCCGCGAGAAGGGAACGATTTCTCGATCGACATTTTGAAGCTCGAATCCAACCGAGGCAGCCAGACGGTCCGTATCGGGGGGCCCCCCGGGAAGCCGTTTGGCCGGGAAGGCTCAATCGAGCTGCCTCTCACGCTGACGGTCGCTCCCGCGAGGGACCGCCTCGAGATCGCGGTCGCGGGAGAGCGCGTGATTTTAAAGCCGGGCGAATGGAGCGCATGGGTGTCGCTCCCGTTCCGGGTGAATCCGCTCGTGACCGTTCACGGCTACGGCCGGTTTCGCCTGGAAAAACTCGACCCCGAAATCGGCCTCTACCTCTCGCCGGTGCAGTTTGACCCACAGCGGCTGCCGCCCGGCTTCGCGATCTCGTCCCCCCGCCGGCTCGCGAGCGACTTCGTGCGCGATTTCGGGCGGTTCAAGACGATGGGCTGGGCGATCGACACGTGGTCGATCCAATCCGGCACACTGCCCGAAGATGCCTTTCTGGAGGATGTCGCGGCCACCGTGGCCTCGGACCGTCGGATTCTCGACTCCCTGCTCGCCGGCAAGGAGCGCGTTCTCGTTCAGTACTTCGAATTCACCGACCGCGTCGCCCACGTCTTCTGGAGATTTCGCGACCCGCAGCATCCCGCCTACGACGCCGCGCTCGCTCAGAAATACGGGGACGCCGTGGAGAAATCTTACGAGACCGTAGACGCGATCGTCGGCGACGCCGCGAAGGCCCTTCGTCCCACGGACGTGCTGATCGTGCTCTCCGACCACGGATTCGCCACCTGGCGCCGCTCGGTCAACTACAACTCGTGGCTCGTCGAGGCGGGGTACCTCGTGCTGACCGGAGGCGCCCACCGGAAGAGCCTCGAGGCGCTTTTTTCCCGAGGCCAGTTCTGGGAGGCCGTCGACTGGAGCCGCTCGCGGGCGTACGCGATGGGGCTCGGAGACGTGTACGTAAATCTGAAGGGGCGCGAAAAGGGCGGGATCGTGGAGCCCGGTCCCGAGTACGAGGCGTTGCGCGCGGAACTGATCTCGAAGCTGACGGCGCTGACGGACCCGAAGAGCGGCGAACGCGCCGTTTCGCGGGTTTTCAAGCGCGAAGACATCTACCGGCGCTTCGATCCCCGCGTCATTCCGGACCTGATCGTCGCGAACACCCGCGGGTATCGCGTCTCGTGGCAGGCCTCGCTCGGAGTTCCGACGGCGGAGGTGTTCGAGGACAACCGCGACGTCTGGAGCGGCGACCATTGTTCGGTCGATCCGGACCTCGTGCGAGGAATCCTGTTCGCCTCCCGCCGTTTCAAGGCCTCGCCGATTCCCGGGATCGCCGATGTGACGGCTTCGATTCGTTCTCTTCTCGGGAGCCCCGCTCCGGCGGAGGCCGCGGGGACTTCGCTCTGGTAACGACGGAGAAGAGGGGACGCGCCGGCTTCGCGGTCGGGGCCCTGCTGCTTCTCGCGGCGGCCCTCTCTGCGCAGACGGGCGCTCCGGACACCCAGGGCGAGACGGATCTCGCGCGCATCCGCTCCCGGATCGCAGGTCTGAAAGAGAGGCTCTCGGAGAGCCAGAAAGCCGTCGCGACGCTGTCCGAAGAGATCAGGCGCCTCGGCTGGAGGCTCGAGATCGGGCAGCAGGAGACCCGCCTTCTCGCGGCGCAACGGGAGGGGCTGACACGGGCGCTCGCCGCGACGCGCGCGCAACGCGTCTCCGCGAACGTCGCGTCCTTGTCTTCCGCGCGCGCCCTTCTCTCCCGCGCCCGCGTGCTGCACCGCTTCGGGCGATACGGCTACCTGCGTGTGCTGCTCGAGGCGGGCGACGCGCGAGGGTTCCTGCGCGGCGTCGAGCGGCTGGATGCCCTCGCGCGCCGCGACGGGCGCCTCCTGAGCCTTCACCGGGGCGCGCAACAGCAACTCGAGCAGGACCTCGCGCGCGAGGAGGCTCTGAAGGCCGAGCTCGACCAGAACTGGGCGAAAAGCCGCAGGGAGCTTTACGCGATGTCGCGCCTGCGAACGTCCCGCGAGGCGCTGCTCTCGCGCGAGCGGCAGGTCGCGGTCACCGGCAAGGAAGAGGTGCACGCTCTTTCTGACAAGGCCGATCGCCTCGAGCGTCTCCTGACGACCCTGGCGCGTCAGTCGAGCGGCGAGACCGCTGACGCGTCCTCGGGCATCCGGCCGTGGAAGGGTGTGCTCGACTGGCCCGCGAAGGGCGCCGTCATCGAGACCTTCGGACGGCACCGCCATCCCAGATTCGACGCCTGGACCAACTCCAACGGAATCGCGGTCGCGGCGTCCATCGGCACCCCCGTGCGCGCGGTGTACGCCGGAAAAGCGGTTTACGCTCAATGGCTCGCCGAGTACGGGAATCTGGTCATCCTCGACCACGGCGACGGTATTTTCACCCTCTACGCGTGGCTCCAGAGCATCGCCGTCTCGACGGGCTCGGTCGTGCCGGCCCGAACGATTCTGGGGAGCTCCGGAAGCGGCCCGGGCCGGAGTGAATCCGGCGTCTACTTCGAGATCCGAGACCGCCAGAGAGCCAGCGATCCGGTGGCGTGGTTGAGGTAAGCCGTCGCCATCCGTCGCCTCCGCTCACTTCGGGACGTGCCTTCGCCGAGCGCGGCGAAGGCACCGGCGAACGGCTCGCCTGAGGGCTCGACCGTTCGCCTCGTCCCTTCGTTCGCTTCGGCTCCCGCAGCGGGAGGCTCCTCCTTCCCTTCGGTCAGGAGACTCCTCCCGCTGCGAGCTTGGCCACCCTCGTGGTTGGAGCGCAGCTCTGCCCCCTCGCCCCGCGCTCGGGGAGAGGGTTTGGGGTGAGGGGGCCCGCAGGCAGGCGCTGCGGATGCGCCACCGCAAGTGATTACGCAATCTGGAGAGATTAAGGATGAAAGGTTTGCGGTACCGGAGCCAGTTCCTCGTCCCGCCGCGAGGACTCGTTCCGCGGGACGGGCCGCACCCTCAGCGGCGGGAATCCTTTGTCGAGACCCCTCTGTTACCATCAAACGATGAGGTCCAACCGCTCGCGCCTTCTCTTCATCGTCGGCTCGCTCGCGGCCCTGCTGTCCCTTCGGGCCGTTACGGCCCCGCCGGGGACGGGCCGGGATTCGGCGACGCGATCGCTGTCCATTTTTTCCGACATTTTCTCGTTGACCCGTTCGAACTACGTCGAGACGACCGACGCGAAGACGCTCCTGGACGGCGCCTACGACGGGATGTCCGACGCTCTCGACCCGTTCTCCTACTATGTTCCGGCGTCCGAGCGCGCCGCTTACCGCGCGCAGCAGGCGTCCGGCGCGGTCGGCCCGGGGATCGTCGTCGCCCGCCGCGGCGGGTTCCCGTATGTGGTCGCGCCGCTCCCCGGTTCGCCCGCGGAGAAGGCTGGCGTCAAGCCGGGAGATCTGATCGACACCGTCGACGGCAAACCGGTTCGCAACTCTTCCCTCTGGAAGGTCAAGGCCGCGCTCGAAGGCCCGGAGGGAACGCGCGTCGAGGTGCTCGTTTTCCGCGGCGGAGACGAGAGACGAGTGACCCTCAAGATCCCCCGCGCCCGATTCGAGCCCGGCGCCGTCTCGACGCGTTTCGACGGCGATGTCGCCATCATCAAGGTCCCTGCGTTCCGCAAGGACACGGCCGCCGGACTCCGGCAGGCGATCGAGCAGGCGCGCGCGAAGCCCGCGCGCGGCGTCATCGTCGACGTGCGGGGCGCGATCGGGGGCGAGATGGCCGAGGCCGCGCCCTCCGCTTCCCTCTTCACGGGACCGGGGCTGGTCGCGAAGCCTGTCGCGCGGAAAGTGGCTCTGGCCCCCCTCGAAGGCTCGGGAGAAAAGCTGTGGACCGGCAGGACCGTCGTTCTCATCGACGACGCGACCGGGGGAGCCGCCGAGGTCTTCGCGGCGGCGCTCCACGATCGAGCGCAGGCCGTCACCGTGGGAGAGTCGACGGTCGGGATGGCGTTCGTGCAGCGTCAGGTGGCCACGGAAGCCGGCGGAACCCTGTTCATGACGGTTGCCCGATACGTCTCTCCGTCCGGCACGGTGCTGGCCGGGAAGGGCCTCGCCCCCGATGACCGGGTGATCGTCTTCCCGGGTCCGACGGGTGCGCCGGGCGCCAGGGCGCCGAGCCCGAACGCGGGGCCTGGGAAACCTGCGGAGGACGCGATCCTGCAGCGTGGCCTCGAGATCGCCCGCGGCGCGGTCCCGGGCCGCCGCGCCGCCTAGGTCCCCCGACCGAGCTTGGCCCGCTCGAAGGACAGGGTCTCGCGGCTGGCGATCTTTTTCGCCCTTCTTTCGCTGGTTCTCGGCGCCCTTCTCTACCGCGCCACGTCCTGCTCCACGACTCGGCCGCTGCCTTTGCCGAGGCCGACTCCGCGGTCCCACGGGCGGACACCGCGCCGGCCGACGGCTGTCGAGCGTGAGCGGACCCCACGGCCTTCGCCCCGGCCGCTCCCGGAGATCTCACCGGCGCCGCCGGGTCGGGCAGGGTCCGTTCCCACCATCGCGATCTTAATCGACGACCTGGGCAACGACTCGGCCGCCGTCGACCGGATTGCGGGCTGGCGGTTCGAAATCTCGGCGGCCGTTCTTCCGGGACTTCCGGCCAGCGAGGACACCGCGCGGGAGCTCGAGCGTTCCGGCAAACAGGTGCTTCTGCACCTGCCGATGGAGCCCAGGGGGTTTCCCGGGGTGCGTCCGGGACCCGGCGTCGTCCTGCGCTCCCAGTCCGACGAGGAAATCGCGGCCACCCTTCGGAGCGATCTCGAGACGGTTCCAGGAGCGGTCGGGGTCAACAACCACATGGGGTCGGCGGCGACGGCCGACCTGCGCGTGATGCGCGCCGTCGCGGGCGTGCTGGCCGCCCGCGGTCTTTTCTTCGTGGACAGTCGCACCACGGGCGCGACGGTCGCGCTCGAAGCAGCGCGGGAGGCGCGGGTTCCGTCTGCCTCCCGGCGCGTGTTTCTAGACGACGTCCAGAAGGAGAGCGCGATCGAGGACTCGTTGAGTCAGCTGATCGCGCACGCGAAAAAGGAAGGCTCGGCCATCGCGATCGGGCATCCCTACGTGACAACGCTCGCCGTTCTCGATCGGGAGCTCCCCGGGCTTTCCGCACGCGGCGTGCGCCTGGTGAAGATCAGCGAGGTGGTCCGGTAGGAGCGCGCCAGACCGAGCGGCTCCGGTGGCAGGCGGCAGGCGGCCCGTTCCGGCCGGCGCGCCGCACCTTGAAGGCCCGCCGATTCGCCTTCCGATGAGGGATGGAGACCGGACAGCGAGTCGCTCAGGACTCCTCTCCCTTCGCCTCTTCCCAGTACCGATCCAGCTCGGAGGGAGCGATCTCTCCAATTTCGCGGCCGCTCTCGGCGGCGCGGCGGGCGACGCCCCCGAACCTCGAACGGAATCGCGCGTTCGTGCGGCGGAGCGCCGCCTCCGGATCCACGTGGCGGCGGCGGGCGAGGTTGACGACGGAGAGGAGTAGATCTCCGATCTCATGCTCCTCGGCGGCCGGGTTCCCGGCTTCGGAGGCCTCGCGCCATTCCTGAAGCTCCTCTTCGATCTTCGCCGCGACGTCCGAGTCGCGCTCCCAGTCGAACCCGAGGTCGGCGGCGCGTGAGGCCATGCGGTAGGCCGCGGCGATCGCGGGGAGCCCCTTCGGCAGGCTCTCGAACGGGTCCGCCGCGGCCCCGGCTTTCCGGCGCTTGCGCGCTTCCCAGCTGCGCTTGACCTCGGCCGCGTCGCGCGCGCGCGTTTCTCCGAAGACGTGCGGGTGCCGCTCGATCATCTTCGCCGAGACGCCCTCCGCCACCGCGGAAAGATCGAACCATCCGCGCTCGCGAGCCAGTGTTGCCAGGAAGAAGACCTGAAAAAGAAGGTCTCCGAGCTCCTCGCGCAGCGCGGCCGGTTCGCCGTCGTCGATGGCCTCCAGGGTCTCGTAGCATTCCTCCAGCAGGAACGCGCGGATCGTCTCCGGAGTCTGCTCGCGGTCCCAGGGGCATTCCTGCCTCAGCTTTTCGACGAGCGCGGCGAGACTTTCGAGCGGCGACACCAGCGCATGGTAGCGCGCGCGGACACGGGCGCGGCGGCCTCCGCTTCGTTCGAACCGGCTGCGCGAGGACCGCGTTCGGGTTAAGATTTCCGATACCCCGAAGAGGAACGATGGCCGAAAAAGAGGAAAAACCCATTCGCGTGGTCGATCGGAGGATGTTCACCCCCGACGGAGAGCTGCGTCCGGGATTCGAGCCGGAAGATGCCACCCCCGACGTCCCCCCCCCGGCTGCCGCGCCCGCCCCTGCCACACCCCCCCCGGCGTCGCCCGCCGCATCCGCCGCGGCGCCCCGGGAGGCGGTGCCCTCCGCACCCGCGCCGGCGTCCCCCGAATTTCCGGAGGAGGGTCTGGAGGACCTGGAGGAGCCGCCTGAACAGGGCGCATCGGGCCCCCAGCCGACCGGCGAGTTTACGGCCATCGTGCGATCGCTCGCCACGACGGCCTATTCGGCGCTCGGTCTGCTGGCAGACCCGACGGGCGCGCGGCATCCGGAGCCCGCGGTGGCCCGGCAGATGATCGACTGGTTGAGCGTTCTCGAGTCGAAGACCCGGAACAATCTCTCCTTCGAAGAGTCGGATTTCCTGGCCCGCGTCCTGTACGAGCTGCGACTGGCCTTCGTCGAAGTGACCCGTCCCGCGCCGCGCTGACCGGGGACCCGAACGCAAGGCCCTACTGATCTCAGACGGCCGGGCCCTCTGACGGCGCCGCTGCGTCGCACAAGCATCCGGCGCCTCCTCCTGGCGGGAGGTCTGTGCCTTCTGGCCGCGGTGCTCGTTCCCGCCGTCCTCCCGGCGCAGGAATCGGTTTCTCCGCTGCCGCCGCCCATGACCCGAAGTCTGTATCGCGCGCACTGGTTCGAGTTCTTGAACGCGCACCTCGAGGATGACGCGCGGGGCGCCGCCTCGGCTCTGGCGGCGATGCGCAAGTCCGCGCGCGCGGTCGGTGTTTCGCGGCTGTCGGACTTCTCGCGGACCGCGGTCCACGAGGGCCGCAAGGCCGAAGCGCTCGGGAAACCGGAGCGCGCGGCGCGGGCTTACGACGCCGCCATCCTGCTGGACGGTGCGAACTACGACGCGATGCTGTCCCGGATCGGTTTTCTGACCCGCCGAGGTGATTACCTGCAGGCGTCCCGGCTCATACCGGACGCCGCCGGCGCGCTGCTCGCGACACGCGAGTCCCGCCTGACGCTCGCGTCCTCGGCGGCGGTCTGGCTGTCTTTTGCGGTCGCGGCGTCTCTGGTCGGGCTGGTTCTGATTCTCCTGCTGAAGCATTCCTCCCGGATTTCTCACGATCTGGGGGAGATGTCCCGCCGGCTCGGCGGGAGGGCCGCGGCGCCGCTCGCCCTGGTCGTGGCGCTCTGTCCTCTCGCCCTGGGTCTTGGACCGGGCTGGCTTCTCCTGTACTGGGCAGCGCTTCTCTTCACCTACACGATCGGCACCGAGCGGGCGGTCCTCGCCGCGGGGCTGGTCGCGCTCGGTCTTCTCATACCGGCGCTTTCCGCGGTCTCACGAGAGAACGTCGTTGAGCGGTCTCCGCTCTGGGTCGCGGCGGTCGACCTCGAAGAGAGGCGGGAAGATGCGAGCGCCGAGGATGGTCTGCGGCAGGCGTCCGGCGTCTTTGCCGAAGACCGCGACGTGTGGTTCCTTCTCGGGATGTATGCGGAGCGGTCGGGAGATTCGGAGCGTGCGATCGTCTCTTACGACCGGGCGATCCAGACGGATCCCCGCGACTATCGCCCTTTCTTAAATCGCGGGAACGTGCACTTTCAGGACGGGGACTACCTGCAGGCGATCCGCGACTACGACGCCGCGGCCGAACGCGCGCCGAAGGCGCCGGAAATTCCATACAACATCTCGCTCGCTCGGGGCGAAGCCTACGACTTCGAGGGGCAGTCCGTCGCGATCACGCGGGCTCGGGCGCTCTCCGCCTCGTCGGTCATCGCATGGACGGAACGCCCGAGCGTCGCCCGTGTGATCTCCGCCGGGTACCCGCTCTGGCGCGCCCGCCAGAGAATCGAGCAGTGGAACCGGCAGCCGAAGAGCCGCCGCCTGCCGGGCCACGCGCCGCCTCTGCGCTTTGCCGGCCTCTTTCTGACTCCATTCGCGCTCGGACCCTGGGCGGCGCTCGGGCTGGGCGTTGCGATCGCGGCGTGGCGTTCGAAGAGGTCCGTCGCCATCGAATGCGCCCGCTGCGGAATCGCGGTCTGCGATTCCTGCCGGCGGTACGGAGATCACCCCCTTTACTGCACCGAGTGCGTTCGCTTTCACGTGCGCAAGGAAAACGTGGGGATCGCGGCTCACGTCGCCCAGGCGGGAGAGATTCGCGCGAGGATGGGAGCGCGCGACCGTCTGTGCAGGCTGCTCTCGGTGCTGCTGCCCGGAACGCATCACGTCTTCTCGGACCGCCCGTGCGCGGGCTTCCTCACGATGGCGCTGTTCTTTTTCTGCGTCGGCGTGGCGGCCATCGGAGGGCGTTTCTTCGATCCGCGCCAGCTTCCCTCCTCCTCCGGCGGCGGCCCGGCCGTCATAGCCCCCATCGCCCTGGCCGCTCTCGTCTGGGTGACGTCTCTCTCGAGCTCCTGGAGGAGGTCCCATGGGTCTTGAAGGCACGCTTCGGGTTTTCTCGCTCAACGACATTTTCCAGGTGCTCGGCCTTCAACGGAAGAGCGGAGTCCTGACGGTCGAAGGAGAGGACGACACGGTCACCATTTCCTTTCTCGGAGGACAGGTTGTCGCCGCGGAGTCCGCGAGCCGCCGGCTCGACAATCGCATCGGACATCTCCTGGTTCGCTCGGGCCGCGTCTCCGAAGAGCAACTCACGCAAACGCTTCAAACCCAGGGCGAAACGCAGCAGCGCCTCGGGTTCCTGCTGATTCGCGACCGGCTCGTGACCCCCGCGGATCTGCGAGAAGCGCTGCGGCTCCAGATCCTGCGGATCGTCTTCAACGCCTTTCGATGGACAGACGGGCGGTTTTCCTTCACCCAGGA
Source organism: Thermoanaerobaculia bacterium (assembly GCA_038253555.1). Classification (GTDB taxonomy): domain Bacteria; phylum Acidobacteriota; class Thermoanaerobaculia; order UBA5066; family Gp7-AA6; genus JALYUA01. The sequence goes on along the minus strand of JBBSGZ010000045.1, from coordinate 17,107 downwards.
AGGGCCGATCGACTACGACGCGGACCACATGTCGCCCGTGCCGACCGAGTCGATTCTGATGGAAGCGGCGCAGATGTTCGACGAGTGGCCGATGCTCGAGAGAAAGATCCCGTCCCGCGAGATCGTTTTCCGGCGGGCACCCGGCGTCGAGGATCTCCGTCTCGTCGTTCCGCCAGAGCCCCCGTCCGAGGGATCTCTCGTGGTTTCCCGCACCGAGGCGGAAAGCTGGAAGTGGGTGGACGGATCCCGGAGCGTCGCGGAGATCCAGGAGCACGCGTTTCTTTCCGAGTTCGACGTCTATAAAGGGCTCGCGGAGCTTCTCGGCAGGAGTCTCCTCGTCGAAGGACGCATCGCGGCCGCCCCGCAGCCTTTGCCGGCCGCGCCCTCCCCGGCGGGGTTTCCAGGGCGCGCGGCGGCGCTCTGGGCCGTCGCCGCCCTGTTGATCGGGCTCGGTTTCTTTCTCGTTCCGCGAAACCCGTGGAACCTGTTCGTTCGGCCTCGGGGGGAACGCCGCGAGGCCGCCGAGTTTCTGAAATCCGTGTCCCTCGAACGGCTGGCCGCCATCGAACGCGCCGTTCGGGTCTTCTATGACTCGTCCGGGCAATACCCCAGAAAGCTCGAAGACCTCGTCATGACCGGCATCCTGGACGAGAGCGGCGTCTACGATCCCTACGGCCGCAAGTACCGATACATTCTGCGATCCGACGACGGGAAGTTCGGGCTTTACGGAAGAAACTCCCTCGGGGAGATCGATCTCGACCTGTCCTTTGACCGTTCCCTGGCGCCCGTGGCGGAGATTCATCCCGCCGGAGTGAAGACCCGCGCTCAGGAGCGTCGGCCGGGTGTCCAGGTCATTGAATAGGCGGGGAGGTTCCCGGGTACCGGGTTAGGCGCTGGGCGCTGGGCGGGCGGTTTGATGGCTGATCGCCGACGCCGGTCCCCACAGGGAGCACCTCCCGCCATGTAGGACGGGCTTAGCGCCAGGAGTTTTTTGTGCCTGGATATGAGTCTCGCCGGCTGATATTGGTTCAAATTATTACTTGACAGGGGGTCGCTCAAGTCTTAAACTCTGCCTTCGCTGCACAGTAGCGAATGGGAGAGGAAAACCAAAAATGAGCAAGATTATCGGGATCGATCTCGGCACCACCAACTCGTGCGTCGCCGTGATGGAGGGTGGCGACCCCGTCGTCATCCCGAACGCCGAGGGGAACCGGACGACCCCCTCCGTGGTCGCTTTTTCCAAATCGGGGGAGCGGCTGGTCGGCCAGGTGGCCAAGCGCCAGGCGATCACCAACCCGTCCAACACCGTCTTCTCGATCAAGAGATTCATGGGCCGGAAATACGGCGAAGTCAACGACGAGATGAAGATGGTGCCCTTTGCCGTGAAGCAGTCTTCCAACGGGGACGTTCGCGTTCAGGCGAGCGGCAAGGAGTACTCGCCGCCCGAAATCTCCGCGATGATCCTCGGCAAACTGAAGGAAGCGGCGGAGGCGTATCTCGGCGAGAAGGTGAGTCGGGCGGTCATTACGGTCCCCGCGTACTTCAATGATGCCCAGCGGCAGGCGACCAAGGACGCCGGCCAGATCGCCGGATTGACCGTGGAGCGCCTGGTGAACGAGCCGACGGCAGCCGCGCTCGCCTACGGCCTGGACAAGAAGAAGGACGAGACGATCGCGGTCTACGACTTTGGCGGCGGAACGTTCGACATCTCCATCCTCGAGGTCGGCGAAGGCGTCGTCGAGGTCAAGTCCACCAATGGCGACACGCACCTCGGAGGAGACAACATCGACCAGCGCGTCATCGAATGGATTTTGGCCGAGTTCAAGAAGGACCAGGGCGTCGACCTGTCGAAGGACGCCATGGCGATGCAGCGCCTGAAGGAGGCCGCGGAGAAAGCCAAGATCGAGCTCTCGAACGTGGTCGAGACGGAAATCAACCTACCGTTCATCACGGCGGACGCTTCCGGCCCCAAGCATCTCCAGCTCCGCCTGACGCGCTCGAAGCTCGAGCAGCTGGTCGAAGACATCATCATGAAGTCGATGGCCCCCTGTAAACAGGCGATGACGGACGCCGGCGTCGAGCCCAAAGACATCGACGAGGTGGTGCTCGTCGGGGGCCAGACCCGGATGCCGCGGATCCAGGCCCTCGTCAAGGAGCTGTTCGGCAAGGACCCCCACCAGGGAGTCAACCCGGACGAAGTCGTCGCGATCGGAGCGGCGATCCAGGGCGGAGTCCTGGCGGGCGACGTGAAGGACCTTCTTCTTCTCGACGTCACACCCCTGTCTCTCGGCATCGAGACGCTGGGCGGCGTCACGACCCGGCTGATCGAGCGCAACACGACGATCCCGACCAAGAAGAGCGAAACGTTTTCGACCGCTTCGGACAACCAGACGTCCGTGGAGATCCGGGTGCTTCAGGGCGAGCGCGAAATGGCCCGCGACAACAAGGCCATCGGCGTGTTCCACCTGGTCGGTCTGCCGCCCGCTCCGCGCGGAATCCCGCAGATCGAGGTCGCGTTCGACATCGACGCGAACGGCATCATGAACGTCTCCGCCAGGGACCTCGGGACGGGCAAGGAGCAGAAGATCACCATCACCGCTTCGTCCGGGTTGAACAAGGACGAGATCGACCGGATGGTCCAGGATGCCAGCTCCCATTCCGACGAAGACCGGAAGCGCCGGGAGGAGATCGAGGCCAAAAACCGGCTCGACAGCCTCGTTTACTCGACCGAGAAGTCGTTCGGGGAGAACAAATCGAAGCTCGATGCCGGGGAGATCTCGAACTTCGAGTCGGCCCTGGCGGAAGCCAAAAAGGCTCTCGAGTCCGGCGGAACGGAGAACATGACCTCCGCGACCGACAAGCTCCAGCAGGCGTCGCACAAGCTCGCCGAAGCGATGTACCGCAACGCTTCGGCCGCGGCCGGAGGCGGCCAGGAGGCGGGAGGGACCGGCGGGGGCTCCGAAGCCGGAGGGCCGGCTGGCGCGGCGGGCAAGGAGGACGAGGTCATCGACACGGAGTACGTGGACGCGGAAAAGAAGTAAACGGCGACGGCGGGCGGGAGCCCGGAGGGGAAGCGGCGGCGCTCAAACCTCTTGACTCTCGCCCGTCCAGCCTCGACCCTAGGCCCATATGAGCGTTTTTCAATGGAACTCTCTCCAGGATCTGTTCGCGATCCAGGAAAAGATGAACCGGCTCTTTGAAGACACCATCCACCGGACCGAGTTTCCGGATGAAGGCATGGAGACCGCCCTCTGGTCGCCGGCCGCGGATGTCTTCGAGAACGCGGAGGAGATCACCCTTCAGATCGAGATCCCGGGCGTTCGCCTGGACGACGTGAGGCTGGAGTCTGTAGACGGGAAGCTGAAGGTCTCGGGTCACCGGCGCACGGACCCCGGTGTCGAACCGCGCCACTTTGTGAGGATGGAACGGATCTACGGGCGCTTCTCCCGGGAATTCCCCGTGCCGGCGTCGATCGACCCGGCCGCGATCAAGGCCACTCTGCGCAACGGTGTCTTAAAAATCGTGGCGTCCAAGGTGGAGAAGCGGCAGGCCATTCCCGTGGACGCTCGCAAGAGCCTGCGATGAGCCAGAACCGTCCCGGTGTCTACCGGATCGGGGTGATCTCGGAACGCTTCGGGATCCATCCGCAGACGCTGAGGATGTACGAGCGCGAGGGCCTGCTCCGTCCCGCGCGGACCGAAGGCAACACCCGGCTCTACGACTCCGACACGATCGAACGGCTCGAGATCATCCTGACCCTGACCCGCGATCTCGGTGTCAACTTAGCCGGCGTGGAAGTCATCCTTCACATGAAAGAGCGCATGCAGAAGATGCAGGGCGATGTCCATAACGTGCTTTCGGTCCTCCGGGAGGAGGCCGCGTCGCGCCGCAACGAGCCCGATCGCAAGTTCGCCCTTGCGAAAATTCCCGGCGGGCTGGCGCTCGCGCGCGTCCAGAAGCCTTAGCCCGGCGCCGCCGCCCCGGCGGAAGAACGAACGCGGTGGCGGGCGCCGCGCCGGGGAAGGGCGAAGGCGCAAGGCGTTGATCTGCGACCACCTCCCGAGTCGGGGCGTTCCGGCTGAAGTGAGCGGTCCCTGGTCCTCGCCGTTCGCCGTTCGCCTTTCCCCGGCCCCGTCGCGGGACGCCTTTCCCCCGCCCGCGTCGCGGGAACAAACGCCCCCTGGGAACGAGTTTCCCTCTTTCGCGGGATAGAATCCGCCGCTGAAACGAGGAGGACCCGTGAAGAAAGCCTGCATCATGCTCGCCTTGCTCGCCTCCGCCACGATGGCGCTCGCCGATCTCTCGGCGAAGAACAAGGACTGGCCGAAGTCTCCGGAAGCGTATTTTCTGACCCCCGCCGAGCGCGCGGAGTGGTCGAGCGTCGCGACCGACCAGGATGCCGAGAAGTTCATCACGGCCTACTACGCGAAGCGCGGAGGGGACCGGTTCAGGGATGAAATCGGCCGGCGCATAGCGGCCGCGGACTCGCAGTTCAAGCTTCGGCGGCAACGAGGCGCGGAGTCGACTCGCGGACGCCTCCTCATCACTCTCGGAGGGCCCAGCCGCGTCTCCACATCCCGTCCGCAGGACGCGTCGGGAGGGGCGACGGCGGACACGGGCCTGAACACGCGTCCGATCGAATCGGGCGCAGGGTTCGGCCCGGCCGCCGGCTCGGTGACGCAAACCTGGATCTACGCGAAAGACAAGTTCGACCCCTCCTGGGGGATCGGAGAGCTTTCAGCGCGTATCAACGTGGACGCCTCTCGCGGGACCGACGAGCTCCAGAACGCCGACGCGGTGAATCGCGCGCTCGCGGTCGCCGCGGAAAAGTCCATCGTCAGCCCGGGCGGGACTGCCGTGGCGGGCTCGGGTGGTTCCGGCGCTTCCACGGCGCCGGCGGGAGGGATGGCTGCCCCCGGACCTTCGGCCGGCGCGGGCGCGATGCGACCGGCGGCTCCTCCCTCCGCAGCGGGCGCATCTGCCGCGTCCGCGCCTCCTCCTGTTCCGGCGGCGGCCGCCCTGCCGGCAGCGACGCGGTCGCTTCTAGAGGGGGTCGCCCGGGAAAAGAAGGACAGCGGATCCTACTGGGGAGGGCCTTTCCGGACCCTCCCGGGGGACCCGTTCTACGCGATCGAGCTCTCCGTTCCGGCCGAGAAGGCTCCGGGCGCCACCGCAAAATTCGGCGGCCTGGTGACCAATGAAGCCGGCCAGGACGTTGCTACGTTCTGGGACGACGCCACGCTGACGGACGTCAAGACCGGGAGCCGAACGGAAAAGATCTACGAGCGTTCGATCGTCCTGCCGCCTGGAAGTTACAGGGCCACGTTCGCGCTCTTGACCGCCGACGGAGCGACGCCCCTGGCTTCGGGAACCTCCAGCTTTCAGCTTCATCCCAAGACCGCGGACTTCGAGGTCTCCCCTCTGATCCTCGCGAGCACGTTGACCCCTCTGACGAAGAGGCCCGCACCGACGGACCCGTTCGTGTTCGGCACGGAAAAGCCGATCCGCGTGGATCCCAAAGGAAATCGTCTGTTCGCCCGCGACGAGAGCCTCTGGTACTTCTACACGGTTACTAACCCGAAGACCGCGGCGACCGCCGCCGCAGCCCCCGCCGCCCCGCCCGCGGCCGGCGCGCCGCCCCCCGTAGCGGCCGACGCCGCGAAACCGAGGATCATGGCCCGCATCGGAGTCCTTCGCGAAGGCCAGCCCGCCTTTGCTCCGTTTTCCGGTCCCGCGGAGCTTCAGCCTCTCGGCGCGGACTACTTCGGCACCGGCAGCGAGATCCCTCTGGCGTCCTTCGAACCGGGCTACTACACGTTCTCTCTGAACGTCCGCGACTTGAATGCCCCGCGGGACTCCGCCGCGTTCAAGGGCGTCGACAGAAAAGAGGAATTCGTCGTCTTGAAGCCGGACGGCGGCATGCCGGAGCATCGCGCGGCCGCCGCCGGCAAGCCCGCGCCCAGGCCTCCCGCAAAGAAGCCCTCTTCTTAAGCTGCGGCTGTCTTCCCTGCCTTCGCTTTTGCGAGCGGAGGCGGGGAGAGCCTCGCGTCCCGAGTCGGCCGCGGCACCAGAGATTTTTCCTTGGGGATCAGGCAGCCCGAGGTCCGCGATCCGCGGGACGGCAGGAATCGCTCATGAATCCTGGCGCGCTGTGTTTCGATCCGGCCGGTCACCTGATGAGCCTGCCGCTCCCCCTCACCGGCCAATGACCACTGCGCCTGTCTTGTCGTAGGTACTGAGAATCCCCTGCCGAGGAGCGCGGGCGGAGTTGGCGAGGGCGTGAATGTTGCCGATCATCGGCTCACGCCCGTAGCCGAAGTTGCCGCTCGCGTCCATCCAGTAGCGACCCGTAAGGACGCGCGTGATTCTGGACACCCGGCGACGTCTCCTGCGTGAAGTTGCCGCCCGTTGATGAACACCCCGGTCGTTCCATTGGACGCATCGGCGCGAAGCGGTCCGAAGTTCAGACCCGGAGCGATGAGCCCCGCAGTCGGCCCATCCTGTTGACCCCAAGCTCCCGTCGCCGCGTCGTACCAGTACGAGCCGTCCTGGATGCGCACGCGGTAGCGTTGCTCCAGACTGGAAATCTGTGCGTCTCTCACTCTCGTGTTGTTGACAATGACCGCTCGTGCCTGCGGCGTTTGCGCCAGCGTCGGCGCCACAAGGCAAAGGGCGGTTGCAGCGCTCACGACGAGAAACGCCACGCTTCTGGCGTGTCGTCGGATAGGCGGTCCGCAATTGCTCTTCATTCGTTTCCCTCCGCGCGGTCCAAGACCGTGTGTTCCTGGAAAACCACGGCGCGGTCAAGATTACATCTGACCCCCGAGGCCGAACTGCACCAAACGATCCGACCCTGCCTGCGAATCCGGTCGAGGTTGCGCTCGGGCGCCGCGAACCGGAACGCGCCCGCCGGCGCGACTCCGACCGTGGAATCCTTTCAGGACAAGCGCGGTTGAGAGGGGTGGGTGAAATGATGAAAAATGCAGTCAGAATCGCTCGTCTTGCGCCGCTCCTGGCCCTCCTTCCGGTCATGGCCGCGGCCCAGGCGCCCCCCCCGGAGGCTCCTCCGGCGACTTTTCGCGAAACGGTTCGGGTCCAGGTGATGGATCTGGACGTCTCGGTCACCGATTCCCGCGGAAACCCCGTCCCGGACCTGAACCGCGACGACTTTCGGGTCACGGTCGACGGAAAGCAGGTCCCGATCGATTACTTCACACGGGTGGCGCAGGGGACGATCCACGCTCCGGACCTCGCCGGGGCTTCGCCGGACCTCGTGCTCGCCGAGTATCGGAAGGGTGCAGACGCCTACGTCCCGCGCCAGTTCCTGATGTACATCGACACCGGAAATCTCTCGCCGAATAACAAGCGCCGCGGCGTCGAAGCTCTCCGGGACCTCGTGTCCCGGATGGGGCCGTCCGACCTCGGACGCGTGGTCCTCTTCGATCGGCGCGCGAAGGAACAGACGGACTGGACCTCGAGCAAGGAAGCCCTTCTCGGGGCGCTTTCCAAGATCGAATCGACCGGGGTGGGGATGTCCCGCCTGATGACGGAGCAGCAGACGCTCAGCCAGATCGACACGACGAGGTCCCGCTCCAGCCGGGAGTCCTTCGCGCGCATGTACGCCGAGCAGGTCAGAGTGGAAGTGACAACCATGCTTCGCGACATGTCCGCCGAGCTGACGACCTTAACCGCGCTTCCCGGAAAGCGCGCGTTCATCCTCATCTCCGGCGGGTTTGACATGCAGCCCGGCTCGGCGATGATGCAGTACGCCGTGGGGAGTTTCAGCCTGCAGAGCTTCGACTCGGGGACCATGGCCAATGAGATCGACGCGCTGACTCACCGCGCGAACGCCTCCGACGTCACCTTCTACACCGTCGACGCCCGCGGCCTGACGGCGGAGGGAGGGACCGCGAGCGGAGATGACCCGCTCCTGAATCGCCCGGGAGTGTCGTTCTTCGCCCGCCAGGACAGCCAGGCGGGCCTGCAGGCGCTCGCCACCGAGACCGGAGGCATCGCTCTTTTGAACACGAACGGACTGACGCGAGGCCTGGAGCGCGTGTACGAAGACGCGTCCACCTACTATTCCGTCGGCGTCAACCTTTCGAGCCTTCCGGGCAGCGGGCTGCGGAATGTCCGCGTCACGGTGGCGCGCCCGGGGTTTAACGTGAGATCGCGGCGGACCTTCTCCCCCCGGTCGCCTGTCGAGCGCGGCGGAGACGTCGCGCAGGCGGCGCTCCGTTCCAACATCCAGTATCGCGGGATCCCCGTTCAGCTGTCGACGGCGCCGGCGACGAAGGACAAGAAGTACTACACGATGCCCGTGGTCGTGTCGGTTCCGGCGTCGGCGCTGACGTTCCTGCCGGAGGGATCTTCCCGGAGGGCGAGAGCGGACATCTACGTCGGCGTGATGGACGACTCGGGTCGGATGAGCGAGATCGGCCGCCAGGAGGCGAGCTTCACGCTGCCCGCCGATGCTCCTGCAAACGCGCCCGTCCGATACACGGCGCAGCTGCAACTGCGGAAGGGCAACGCCCGGCTGGTCGTCAACGTGCGCGACAGAGAGACAGGCAGGATGGGAACCGCTCGCGCCGACGTGCACGTCGAATAGGCGGCGGCGGAAGGAGGGATGGCGCGGGGGCCTCTCCCCTCAGGCTCATCTCCTTCGGACGCGAGTCCCTTCGAGCGGCGGCAGACCGAGGAACTGGAAAACCATGTTCACCTCGGCGCCGACCTCTTCGGTCAAAAGCGGGTCGACAGGCTCGTTTCCCAGACGCCCGATCGCGCACGCCGGGACGGTCGCCCGGGCCGTCCGCACCAGGGACGCGGCTTCGCTCGGATCCGAGCCGTCGTCGGAGATGACGGACTGGAAATCCGGGGGGAGACTCCAGGTCTCGGCCAGCCGGACGCCGAGCGCGGTCCGGTACGCGTCGAGAGTCACCCCGCGGAACGGACCCGCCGGGAAATCCATGAGACGGAACAGCTCGAAAATCTCGGCGTAGCAGACGGTGTGGAGGAGCCCGAGCGTGTACGCGCGTTCGCGCGTGGTCCCGTAGCGCTCGGCGTAGTGGCCGGCAGCGATCGCGGCGGAAACGCTCGCCCGCCGCAGGGCGCGCGCGGCACGGTCGGAGTCCGGGATGCGCTGAAAATCGGCGGCCGTGAGGCGGTCGATCAGCACCGTCACGGCGCGTCCGCCCAGACGCTCGACCGCATCCGGAACGGTCCCGACCGCGTTGTCCCGGTCGACGGAGAGCGCGTTGGCCAGGATGAGGAGGTCGAGCGTGAAATACGGGTCGAGCGCCGCGACCGGGATGACGGCGGCGGCGTCGACCGGCCCCTTCTTGAGGAGCTCCGACAGCATCAGGGCGGTGTCTTCGAAAACGGGGCGCATCGCGACAGTGCGTTCCGAGAGCGATCGGAGCCGGTCCACGAAGTCGCGGAACGCGCGGGAGAGTTTCCGCGCTTCCTCGGGGGCGATCGAAGTTTCCGTTCTTTCCAGGAGATCCCAGAAGCGATCCTCGGTCTCCCTCGGCTCGAAAGGTGAGTCCCAGATTTCGCCCTCCTCCTCGGCTTTCCTGCGTCGCGGCCGCCGCCGGTGCGAATCGTCCAGGTTCTTGACGCCCTGGAAGGCGAGGGCCTGGCCGCGAAGCGTCAGGCCGATCCGCAGGATGGGCTGCACGCGGTGGTCGGGGTCGTATTCGAACTCCGCCTCGCTCCAGGCGAACATTTCGAAGAGGAGCTTTCTCGCCAGCTCTTCCACACGGAGCGACAGCCCGTCGTGCGTGTCGTGCCCGCCCTCCAGGATGAGCCGGGTCAGGTTCTTCTCGCTCGTGAAGTTGCGCGCGAGCAGGTCATAGAGCGTGGCGGCGGGGAGAGCCCCGCTCCGGAGGAGGTGGACTCCCAGGCGGTGGCGCGGGATCGACCCCGAGACGTAAACGATCTCGCCGGCGCGCCAGTCGAGAACCCGGCGGTCGCGTCCCTGGGCGAGGGCGAGTCGGCCGGTGCGGTGGTTCAGCTCCATCCACTGGAGAAGGTCGGCAAAGCCGAAAACCTCCAGCCGCCCTTTTAATTGGTTTGTCACGGAAAATTCTATTGTACGGCCGGCGCCGCGGCTGCGGCGGGCCCGCGGCGAATCCGCAGGGGCCGAAAAGGCGGCTCCGCGGTCGAAAACAGGCCATGCGGGCGCGGTCTCAAGACGCTGCCGGCCCCCCCGGGCCTGTGCCAGAATCGTCTCGTGAAAGAGAAGCCGTCCGTGCGCCGGAAAGGGCCACGGCCGGAGATCCCGGCGGAAACGAGCTCCGGGATCCCGATCGCCCCCTTCTATGGAGAGCCGGCCCCGGGCGAGTTTCCGTTCACGCGCGGCATCACGCGCGACATGTACCGGACGCGCCTGTGGACGATGCGTCAATACGCCGGGTTCGGATCGGCGAGCGAATCCAACCGCCGCTACCGATATCTCCTGGAACAGGGGCAGACCGGGTTGTCGGTCGCCTTCGATCTCCCGACCCAGATGGGTTACGACTCGGACGATCCGGTCGCGCTGGGAGAGGTCGGCCGCGTCGGCGTCGCGATCTCGACGCTCGAGGACATGAGAATCCTGACGGAGGGACTCCCGCTCGATCGCGTGTCCATTTCGATGACGATCAACTCGACGGCCTCCATCCTGCTCGCCTTCCTTCTCGCGGTCGCGCGCGAGCGCGGTCTTCCTTGGGCCGCTTTGACCGGTACGGTTCAGAACGACCTGCTGAAGGAATACGTCGCGCGCGGCACTTACATCTTCCCCCCACGGGCGTCCCTGAAGCTGACGACGGACGTCTTCGAGTTCTGCGGCCGGGAAGTGCCGCGTTGGAACACGATCTCGGTATCCGGGTACCACATCCGCGAGGCGGGATCGACCGCGGTGCAGGAAGTCGCGTTTACGCTCGCGAACGCGATCGCATACGTCGAGGCGGCGCTGGCGCGCGGGCTGGCTGTCGACGAGTTCGCGCCGAGGATCTCGTTCTTCTTCAATGCGCATTCCAATTTCTTCGAGGAAGTCGCCAAGTTCCGGGCGGCGCGGTCGCTCTGGGCGGAAATCGTCCGCGACCGATTTGGAGCAAAGGACCCGCGTTCGTGGCTCCTCCGCTTCCACGCCCAAACGGCGGGTTCGACCCTGACCGCCCAGCAGACGGACGTCAACGCGATCCGGGTGACGCTGCAGGCGCTCGCGGCGGTGCTCGGAGGCGCTTCGTCGCTGCACACGAACGCGGCAGACGAGGCGCTCGCGCTCCCCACGGAGGCGTCGGCGAGGCTCGCCCTTCGCACCCAGCAGGTGATTGCCTTTGAGTCGGGGGTGGCGGACGTGGCGGATCCTCTCGGTGGTTCGTACCTCCTCGAGGCCTGGACCGAAGAGATCCGATCCCGTGCCCGCGAGCTGCTTCGGAAGATCGACGCCCTCGGGGGAGCAGTCGCCGCCATCGAGCAGGGATTCCTGGCCCGGGAGATCGAAGAAGCCGCGTACGTCGCTCAGCGAGAGGTGGAGGAGGGGAGGCGGACGGTCGTCGGGGTGAATGCGTTCCGGGAAGAAGGGGACGTGCGTCCTCCTCTCCTGACGATCGATCCGGCGGTAGAGCGTACCCAGGTCGAGCGGCTCACCGCCTTCCGGGCCCGTCGGGACGCCGCCTCCGCCGGGAGCGCGCTCGCCGCGCTCGAAGGCGATGCCAGAGAGGACCGCAACCTGATGCCCGCGATTCTGAGGGGCGTTACGGCCGGCGCGACGCTCGGCGAGATCGTGTCCCGCCTGAAATCCGTGTACGGAGAACATCGCGCCGGGGGTTAAATCGAAGTAAGTCCATGCAGAAAAGAGCTTTGCGGGTGTGGAAAACGACTCGCGGCCTTCCTCGCGCCGCTTCCGCGGCCTCCTTCCACCTCGCGCCAGTTTGGAACTGACTCATACGAAACGGTTTATTTTAGCGCACAGGAGTCGGTGCAATCTGGGCGGCGATCAATCGTTTTGCTGATTTTTCGCCACTTTCCACAGGCATTTCGACAGGGTTTTCCACCGCTGCTTCGGAAATCTCGGAGCGGTGCGGAAACATTGGGGAATCGGCGAAGGTGTCCCTCGAAGCGCGCGTGAGGGAGCATTCCCCGGCGCGTGCGGGCGGAGAAGCGCCGAAAATTCGGTACGGGTCGCCTCACGGCACCCGGATGACGGGCTACTCGGCCCGGCCCGGCGGCTCGAAGCAGCGGCGGCAGCGCGCCTCGTAGACGCCCTGCGCCCCGACGATGACCCGCTCGTCGCTTTCCACGAGGCGCTGCGTGTTGTTGGCGGGGGACCCGCAGCGGACGCAGATCGCCAGCGTCTTCGTCACATCCTCGGCGACGGCCATCAGCGAGGGAATGGGCTCGAAAGGGTTGCCGCGGTAATCCTTGTCGAGACCCGCGACGATGACCCTCTTTCCCTGGTCCGCCATCCTCTGGCACGCCGCGACGAGACCCGCATCGAAGAACTGGGCCTCATCGACCCCGACCACCTCGGTCCGGTGGTCGAGCTTCGCGAGAAGGTCCTCGCTCGAGGACACGGACGTCGAGGGCAGGCGCATCTCGCTGTGGGACACGATTTCCTCGACCGCGAAGCGGTCGTCGATCGCCGGCTTGAAGATCTGGACGCGCTGCTTGGCGATGATCGCCCGCCTCAATCGCCGGATGAGCTCCTCGCTCTTTCCGGAAAACATGCTGCCACAGATGACTTCGATCCAACCGAGTTGCGTCTTGATCAGGGACATGGGGCGCGACGCGGATGTTATATCGACGGCAGGGGTTAGCGGTCAGCGGTCAGCGGTCAGGGGTCAGGCGAGAGTCGAGAGGCGAACGGCGATAGGGTCATGGGAAGACGTCAGGGAATCGCGGACCGCAGTGAGCGTATTTCCTTCGGAATCGTTGCTTTGAAGCGGTTCCGCGCGACGTCGCCGTCTTCCGATCCGATTCCCGCTCCGCCTACGTCCCGAACCGGCCCCGCAGCGCGGCCTTCAGATCTTCGAAGCTCGCGAAGACCTCGTCGGCCGCGGCGAGGACCCAACCCGAGGCCTCGCCGACCGGCATTCCCAGGACCAGGAACACGGGCTTGCCGATCCGGTGGGCGAGCGTGATCTCCGCCGCCGTCCCGCCTCCCTGCGCCGACCGCGCGTCCCAGAGCGCGATGACGTAATCGCTCTGCCGCTCGATCCGGTCGAGGTCCCACGCGATGATCTTGCGGACGGTCTGCCGGAACCGCCGCGGGTTCTCGCTCTTCCAGGCGCGGAAGTTCGCCTGCTCTTCCGCGTCCAGGTTCTTCGCCTCGTCGGCGGCGGGGTCGTAGACCCGGTGGCGCAGTGTGTCCTCGACGAACTGCCGCACCCCGGAACGCCAGCCCTTGCCGAAGTCGGGCGCGTGCTCGATCGCTCCGGACAGGTAAGCCTCGAGCACCGCCCCATCCGGGAACATCAATCCGGCGCCCGCAGGGTCACGCCGATCTGCGGGCAGAGCGGCCGGACGGGGCAGATTCCGCAACGCGGCCGTCGCGCCACGCAGATCTGCCGTCCGTGGAAAATCAGCTGGTGCGCGGCGAACGTACGCCGGCCCGCTGGAACGAGGGCATTCATGTCCTCTTCGACCCGGACCGGATCCTCCTCGCGGGTAAACCCCAGCCGTCGTGACAGCCGGCCCACGTGGGTGTCGACGACGAACCCCTCGTCCTTTCCAAACGCGTTGCCCAGGATGACGTTCGCCGTCTTGCGGCCGACCCCCGGGAGGGCAACGAGCTCTTCCATCGTTTCGGGAACCCGGCCCCCGTGCTCGGCCGCGATCGCCGCGCCCGCCCGCCGGAGGCTCTTCGCCTTGGAGTTGAAGAAGCCCGTCGCGCGGATGTCAGTTTCGAGCTCGCCCGCGGCCGCCCGCGCGTAGTCTGCCGCGGTCCGGTATTTGTCGAACAACAGGGGAGTGACCTGGTTGACGCGCGCGTCGGTGCACTGGGCGGAGAGCACCGTCGCGACGAGCAGCTCCAGCGGCGATGAAAAGTCGAGCGAGCAGCGCGCATCGGGATAAGTCTTTGCCAGGCGCGAAAAGACGGCGCGCGCGCGGCGCCGTTTGTCGTCCACGGTTTCTCGCGGCCCGCGGGCGGGGCGCGCCCTTCGCGGCGAAGGAGGCGCCGTCCGCGCGGCGCGAGCAAGGGGTCTGACGGGTCGGGGCACGGCCGGATTTTATCCGGTCGAGTTGCACAGAATCCGTGGCATTGACCCCGGCGTCCCGGGGTGATGTACTTCGCCCGCCTCCAAAGGGGACATCATCGGCATTCCAACGGCGCTCCTTCGCGCTCTGCTTTTAGTCGGCGCAGCCCTCTCCGGGGGATCGCTCCGCGCGGCCACTCTGACGATTCTCCATACATCCGACCTTCACGGGCACGTGGTCGCGAAGGACGAGCTCATCGACCGCGATTTCGGCGAAGGCCTGGCGCGCATCGCGACGGCGGTGCGCGCCGTGCGTGCGGAGGGCGCGCAAAATCTCCTGCTGGACTCGGGGGACACCATCCAGGGAAGCCCCATGCAGGCCGTTGCCTTCCGGGGGTCTCCCTCGGCCGGGGACCCTACGGTGCGCGCGATGAACGTGCTTCATTACGATGCGATGGCTGTCGGGAACCACGAATTCGATTTCGGCACCGCGCGGCTCGAGGAATCGCGCCGCCAGGCCCGCTTTCCATTTCTTTCCGCCAATATCGTCCGGGAAGACGGGAAACCGGCCTTCGAGCCTTACCTCATCCGGACGGTCGCAGGGATCCGGATCGGGATTCTCGGCCTGACGACGAAAAACGTCCCCGGCTGGGAGCCTCCCGCGAACATTCGCGGTCTGCGCTTCCTCGACACCGTCGAAACGGCGCGGCGGTTCGTCCCGATCCTCCGGGATCGCGAGAAATGCGACGTCGTGATCGTGCTGGCGCATCAGGGCTTCGAAAAGGACCTCGTCACGGGCGAGGACTTAAAGACGGGGGACGAGAACCAGGCCTGGGAAATCGCCACGTCCGTCTCCGGAATCGACCTTCTGCTGACCGGACACACCCACACCGCGATCGCCCCGCAGCGACTCGGGTCCACCTGGATCTCTCAGCCGGGCCGGTTCGGAAATACCCTGACGCGCTTCGATCTGTCCCTCGTGAAGAAGGGCCCGCGGTGGACCATCGTGTCGATCGCGGGGCGCAACCTTCCCATGAAAGACGTGGCGGCGGATCCGGAGATCGCGGCAACGGCGGAGACGGAGCACGCGGCGGCCATGCGGGAGCTCGCCGTCGCGGTCGCCACTCTGGCGTCGCCGGTGAACGTCCGGGACGCTCGGACCGCCGACAACGGCCTTCTCGACTGGCTGCACGACGTCCAGAGGCAGAGGGGGAAGGCCGACCTCTCGTTCGCGTCGCTCCTGCCGGGATCCCTCCCCCCATGGGCGGCGGGCCCTCTGACGGCCCGGCAGATCTGGTCCTTCTATCCCTACGAAAACGCTCTGGTCACGGTGCGCGCCACCGGCCGTCAGGTCCACGAAGCGCTGGAGGACGCCGCCCGGTGCGTCTCGGGGATCGAAATGCAGAACGGGCAGGCCGCCTGGAAAAGGAATCCGCGGGTGTGGGGCTACAACTGCGATTCGATGAGCGGTGCGGAGTACGCGCTCGATCCCACCCGCCCGGAGGGAAAACGCGTCCTCTTTCTCCGACGAAACGGTCGGGATGTCTCGGACGACGAGACGTTCACCGTCGCGATCAATTCCTACCGGGCGTCAGGCGGCGGCGGGTACCGCGTGTGGCGGGACTGCCCCCGGATCTCCGAGTTCGGTTCGCTGAGGGACCTCCTTCTCGATGACGCCCGCCGGAGAAAGACTCTCGACCCCCGGCCCGATGAAAACTGGTTTCTCGCACCGAGCCTCCCGGAAGCGCGATTCGGAGAAACGAATTGAGAAATGTTCGAAGAAACAAAAAACAGGAGCTGTCCATGAAGAGAGGCACGGGGATGATTCGATTTCTTTGCGCCATCGCGCTCGCTGTGGCGGCGATTCCGGCCCTGGCGCAGAGTCCCACCGGCTCGATCACCGGGAACGTGGTGGATGGAACGGGCGCGGGCCTTCCCGGGGCGAGCGTGACGGTGGCGAATGTCGACACCGGCGCATCGAAGTCGGCGCCATCGGGGGCATCCGGGAATTTCACGTTTCCGCTGCTTTCCGTCGGACGCTATACGGTGAGCTCGGAGCTCTCCGGCTTTGCGACCGCGCGTGTCTCCAACGTGACCGTCTCGATCGGCGGCCAGGAGAAGGTGACGCTCAAGATGGAGATTGCCGGGGTGCAGGCGGCGGTCACGGTGTCGAGCGAGGCGCCGCTGATCGAAGCGACGCAATCGCAGCAGGAGTCGGTCGTCGGGCAGAAACTGATCGAAAATCTTCCAGCGAACGGGCGCAACTTCATCGATTTCGTGCTCACGACGCCGGGCGTCGTCCGGGACGTCCGCCAGGGCGACATCAGCTTCGCCGGACAGCGCGGAACACTGAACAGCCTCGTCGTCGACGGGGCCGACAACAACAACACGTTCTTCGGGCAGGCTCTGGGCCGCACCGGGTCCGGCCGGGCGCCTTATCAGTTCAGTCAGGACGCCGTGAAGGAGTTCCAGGTCAACCGCAATGCCTATTCAGCCGAGTACGGCCGCGCCGGCGGAGCCGTCATCAACGTGGTTACCAAGTCGGGGACCAACGATTTCCACGGGACGGGCTTCTACTTCTACCGCGACAAGTCGATCACCGCGATCAATTACATCGACGAATTCTTCGGGCGAGTAAAGGCCCCCTACCACTTCGACCAGTTCGGGGCGAGCCTCGGCGGCCCCGTGCTGCGCGACAAGCTCTTTTTCTTCGCGAACTACGACGGTCAGCGCAACACGGTCCCGAACACCGTCAACCCGCTTCCCCCGATCTCATCTCTTCCGAACGATGCGGACACGCTGGCCGGATATAACCGGCTTTTGCCGCTCGCCCAGAGCTATAACAGGATCCAGAACCAGGACGTGTATCTGTTCAAAGCGGACTACGAGGCGAGCGCCACGAACCACGTGACGCTGCGCTACAACCG
>JBBSGZ010000044.1:0-26386 GCA_038253555.1 Thermoanaerobaculia bacterium | reverse complement strand
TTCGCCCGCAGGCGAACGCAGGTCCCGCAGTGAGCGAAGGCGACGGTTATCCCGGTATATACCCCCGGATCGTCCTCACGGTGACCCCGGGCCGGGTCGCCACCTCCACCCCTCGATATTCGCCGGGCGCTTTGGTCGACGTGCTGCGGTACGCCACGACGTATTGCGAACGAAGCTCCTCTTCGATGCGCCGGGTGACCTCCGCCATTTTCGCGGCGCTGCCGATCGCGAACACTTCGCCTCCGGACTCGGCGGCGATCTCCTTCGTGATCCGGCGGGACTTGAAATCCGTCAGCGGAATGTTGACCGCGATGAAGTAAATCGGCGCGCCCGCGGAGCGCGCGTAACGCAGCAGCACGTCGTAGTCGACATGCGACCGGTTGTCGTCCCCGTCCGTCACGACGATGAGCGCTTTGCGTCCCTGCAGGGTGCGAAACTGGTAGAGCCCCAGCACCATGGCGTCGTAGAGCGCCGTCGCGCCTTCGGCCCGGATCTCCCGCGCCGCTCTCTGCAGCGCCTGCGAGTCGGACGTCAGATCCTGAAGGAAACGGGCCTTGTCGCGGAACTCGATCACGAAACCGTGGTCCTTTTCCCGCATCAGCGACCGGAACAGCTCGGCCGAGGCCTCGTGTACGAACGGCATTCCCTTTTCCATCGAGCCGGAGGCGTCGACGACCAGGCCGATGTTCAGCGGCAGGTTCTCGGCGATCTCGAATCCGCTCACCGGTTCCGGGTGGCCGTCTTCGCGGATCTTGAAATCGTCCTTGCCGAGTCCCTTGACGAAGTGACCCGTCTTGTCCAGCGCCGAGACGTGCAACTGGACCACGTCGACGCGTACGCTCTCGACCGTCGTGCTCGGCCCGCGGAGCATCCGCATGTCGTTCGATTCTTTGCCATCTTCGCCGTACGCCGTGGCGCGGAGGTAGTTCGCGCGAGTGTATTGCGCGTACGGGACGGTCGTTTCGTACGGGCCCGATGTCCAGCTGCCGATCTTTTTTTCATCGAGGAAGAGATCGACCTTCTTCGCCACACCGCCGGCGATCGACTGCACCGCCACCTTGATCCGGACGCGGCCCTCGGACGGCTCCGGCTGCGGAAGGACCCTTACCGCAAGTCGCGCGTTTCCCTCGTTGATCGCCCAGGCGTCCTCGTCGATCACGCGCCCGCCGTCGTCGTAACCGACGGCGCGGAGCGTCTGCCGGCGCGGCACGTTGCCGAGGTCGATCTCGACCGTGTAGGGCGGGCGGGTCTTCGCGAGAAGGAGCTTCTCGTCCAGATAGAACTCGACCTTCCGGATCGGCGGCTGCACTTCCGCTTCGAGCCGCAGCAGGCCGACCGGCGTTTCTTTCGCGGGAGGAAGGATCTTCAACAGGGGCTCCGAGGTCTTCGCGGAGGTTCCCGCCGCTTCGTCCGCGATCACGATCCCCTCCGCGTCGGGAAGCGTGCTCGCTTCGCCGGGCGCCATCTCGGGGCGGAAGGCGGCGGAAACCTCCGGGACCGAAAGCTCGGCTTCGCCGTCCCCAACGACGTGGCCGCCGTCCGGGTCCGTAAAAACCAGCTTGAGCCGGTAACTGCCGGGCCTGACGGCTCGGAGAAACGAATAAGAGAAAGACGCGCCGGAGGCGAGCGAGGCCGTCACCGGGTAATGAAAGCTCTGGGAGATCTCCCCGTTCTGAAGCAGAGTTCCCTGCAGCTGCCCTGAAAACCCGCGCACGCCGCGGGCGGAAAGCCCCTTCGTGAGCTCCGGGGAGGCCAGCCGGATCCGCACCACGGTCTTGCCGGAAGCCATCCCGAGGAACTCCGAAGAGATCTCCAGCGGGAACTTCCCGACCCTGGTGTTGAGCTCCGCCCCCTTGCGCTTCTGCGCGACGGCGGGCCCGGCCGAGGCGAGACACAGGCAGACGGCGAGGAGAAATTTCAAATTTCTCATTCTTCTCGAACGAACCGACAGAGAGGGCGGCGCCATTCCCGGATGTCCCGCAGTTCCGGTTTTCCGGCCGTTTCCCGGGTATCCGGGCCCCGTCCGGGAGGAAGGCCTAACCGGCGGCGGCCGCGGCCAGCTCGGGCTCGACCGTGACGTCGCCGAGTCCGGCAAAGAACGCCTCGACCGCGTCGCGGAAGTCCTGGGGCGTTTCGAGCCCGGAAATGCGGACCCGCAGCGCCCGGCCGTTGGGCAATCCATGCGTGTACCAGCCGGTCATGGTCCGAAGCTTGTGGAGCGCTTCCTTCGGCTCGAACGCCATCGCTTCGATCGCCGTGAAATGGCCGAGCATGAGGTCACGGCGCTCATCGAGAGTCGCCTCGCGGGGCTCCCGGCCGGCCAGGAGATCGGCGGCCTGCCGGAAGATCCACGGGTTCTTCATCGTCGCGCGCCCGATCATGACGGCGTCGCAACCCGTCTGGCGGAACATCTCGACGGCGTCGGCGGGAGAGTCGACGTCTCCATTCCCCACCACCGGGATCGAGAGGTGAGCCTTCAGCTCCGAGATCCGGTCGCGGTCCGCCCGGCCGGTGTACATCTGCCGCGCGGTGCGCGCGTGCATCGCCACCGCCGCGACCCCCTCGTCTTCGCACATGCGGCCGAGGTCGAGGAAATTGATCCGCCCGGTGTCGAGCCCCAGCCGGAACTTGACCGTCAGGGGGATCGTCAACCGCCGCCTGACCTCCCGGACGATCTCCCGCGCGAGCGGCAGGTCGCCCATCAGAGCGGCCCCGGAGCATCCCTTCAGGACCTTGTTCGCGGGACAGCCCATGTTGATGTCGCAGACGTCCGGGGAAAGTTCCTGGACGATGTCCGCCGCCGCCGCCATGCGCGCCGCATCCGACCCGTAGATCTGGATCGACAGGGGCCGCTCCTCGTCCGAAAAGATCATCTTACGCATCTGCCGGGCGTTCCCCCGGCTGATCGCCTCGGACGAAATGAACTCCATCGTGACGAGCCCCACCCCGCCGATGCGCCGGAGCATCAACCGGTACACGTGGTCCGTGATGCCCGCCATCGGCGCCAGCACCAGCGGAGGTTCGACCAGGACGTTCCCGAACGAGGGCATACAGTGGCGATTTTAGACGGTACGGAGGAGGACACCAACCGGGCCCGGCTTTGGGTAGTATCCCCGCGAAAAGGGGGCTTCGATGCGGTCTGTCGCTTCGAGGGCTCGGGGATCGTCGTCAAATCCGGGCAATCCATGGATCCGCAGCCGGAGTTTCGACCTGATCTTTCTGACGGCCTCCGGAGTCCTGGTTTTTCTGCCGTATCTCTCCTTTGGCCTCCTCAGGAACCTCGGCAGCTCCCCGGAGAACGCCAGCCTGATCGTCGGCCTCCTCGTCACGCTTCTCGTCGGCGGCCCGCACATGTACTCGACTTACCTGCGGACGGCGCTCGAGCCGAAATTTCGAGAGCGCTTCGGGATCCTCGCGTATCTCCCCCTCGTCGTCATCCCGACGCTCGTCGTGCTCGGGTCCGCGTATTCCTTCCTCGCTCTCCTGACGGGGTTCTTCTTCTGGGCGTCGCTTCACGTGACGCACCAGGCGCAGTACATCTCCGAAACGTACCGTCGCAAAGGGCAGCGATCCCTGTCCCCGGTGGACCGCTGGCTCGACGGCGCTGTCATCCTCGGGGCGCTCTACACCGTCGCAATGTACAAATTCGTGCAGGACCGGTTCACGCTCGGGTCCTCCACTCTGTTCTTTCCGCAGTTCCTGAAACACCTGTGGGTGGCGCGGGCGTTCACCGTCGGCTTCGCGGGCCTGTTTCTCTTCTACGCCGTGCGGACGGCGCGTGAGATCCGGCGGGGAGAATCGACCTGGCCGAGACTCGCCTTCATGGCGACCACAGTCGCGCTGGCTTTCGTCGTGCCCCTGTTCGACAACCTCGACATCGCCTTCCAGGGTTTCAACACCTGGCACTCTCTCCAGTACCTCGCGCTCACGTGGTTCATCCTGAGCCGCAAGGCCGACCGGGGAGAGATCGGGAATGGATTCGTCCAGCGTCTCGCCGGGGTCGCCCACACGGGCAGGTTCTACGCGGCAATGATCGGAGCGACCCTGATCTCCGGTGTCGTGTACCTGACTCTCTGGAAGGGTTTCAAAATGCCTCAGGACCGCAGTTACTACGTCGTCGTGCTGTCATTTCTGCTGATCCACTACTTCTATGACCACATCCTCTTCCGCGAGTTCGGGCCGCTGGACGGACAGAGCGGAACGGAACTGACCGCGCGCGGCTGACCGGCCCTCCCTCCGGGCGCGACCGATCGCGGCATTTCCGACCGCCAGCTCTTCAGCTCTTCAGCTTCTGCCGGCGGAGCTCTTCGTAGGAGGCCACGGGGATGTACCCATTCGGCTTCTGAAAGAGATCCGGATCCGCGCCGACCTTGACGTCCACCAGACGGACGTCGAGCGCGGGTTCATACACCTCCTCCGCTTTCTTGCGCTGGTGTTCGATGCGCAGGGGCAGGCCCTCGAAATCGCGGGCGCACCAGATGATCACGCGGTCTCCGGAGGGCAGGTCCATCTGGTAACGGTCGCAGGGGTGTCCCGCGAGCGCGGCGTCCGCGATCTTCAGCAACTCGCCGTGGAACCGGCCCGCATAGGCCTGAGAGTCGAACCGCGGCTCGAGCGGATAGCCAGGGACGATTTCGTCCGTCGGCCCCCACGTTTCCTCGAGAATGCGGCGGGAAGAGGGACGGAACTGCCACGTCTTCTTCAGATCCGGCCGAAGGACCCTGACGAGCGGCGCTCCGTCGACGGTTCCCTCCACGCGTCCCCACTCGCCGCGGATCGCGATCTGGTACCTCTCGCCGGTCGAGTAGACGAGCGAGGCGCGGTACCCGTCCTTCGAGATAATCCGGAGGCCCCCGCAGGAAGAAAAAAGGAGGGCGGAAAAAAAAAGGAGGGCGGCAGAGAGGAGCGCGGCGCCTGGAGATCTGCGGAAAATCGTCATCGTCCGTCCTCCGGGGTCATCATCCCTCATTCGTCGTGCAGACCGCATCCGGGTGGGGCTTTCGCCCTTTCGGCGAGAGGGCATGGCCGGGGCGCCCGCCCGGGAACATAATCCCGATCGCATGGCGTGGTGGGAATCCTGGTTCGGCGAGGAGTACCTCGAGCTTTACCCGCACCGCGATCTCGCCTCCGCCCGTAAGGAGGCCGCGTTCGCTCTGGCGCGACTCGGGCCCGAGCCCACACCCCTGCTCGACCTCTGCTGCGGCACCGGGCGCCACTCGCTGCGGTTCGCGGAGCACGGCGCCGTGCCCGTCGGGCTCGATTACTCGGCGCCACTTCTCGAGCTCGCGCACGCGCGAAACCAAGCGCTGCGTCTGGTCCGCGGAGACATGCGCGCCCTCCCTTTTCCGGACGGCAGTTTCCGGTCGGTCGTGAATTTTTTCACGAGCTTCGGGTACTTCCGGGCGGAGTCGGACAACTTCGCCGTGGTCGCGGAGATCGAACGCGTCCTCGAACGGGGCGGGCGCGTGCTCTGCGATACCTTCGGACTCAATCACGTGCTGTCGCGTCTCGTCGCGGAGGAGAGCCGCGCGATGGGAGGGCGGAAGTACAGGATCCGGCGCTGGTGGAACGAAGAGACGCGGAGGATCGAGAAGGAGATCGAGGTGCGCCGCGACTCCTCGACGGAAACGTTTCGCGAAAGCGTGCGCGCCTATTCGGCGGAGGAGCTGACAGGGATGTTCCAGAAAACGGGGCTCGACATCGAAGCGACCTGGGGAGACTTCGACGGAAATCCGGTCGGCCCGGACTGCCCGCGCCTGATCGTGCTGGCCAGAAAGCGATGAGCGCGCCGATCGTTCCCTTCGAGCGCTATCCCGGGCTATCGCCCCTGTTTCGCCCGTTTCTGGCGGGCCTTCCGCAGTTCTTCCCGGACCCCCCGACGATCGAGGCGGCCGCGGAGAGGGGTCGGCGCCTTCTGGGCTCGCCCTCGCGGGTGCCTGCCAGCGCCTTCCGATTCCGCGGGGAGGCGGCAGCGTCCCGCGCCGAAGACCTCTCCGCAGGCCGCGCGGTGGCCGTCGTCGCCGGTCACCAGGTCGGCCTGTTCACCGGACCTCTCTTCACGATCACAAAGGCTTTCGACGCGATCCGCGTCGCGCGTGGGATTTCCGCGCTCGGCGTGCCCGCCGTGCCGGTGTTCTGGGCGTTGACGGACGATCACGACCTGGAGGAAGTGGCGCGGACGGCAAGGCCCGGTCGGGAGGGCCCCGAAGTCCTCGTCCTCGAAGGCGCGGACCGCGCCAACCGCGAGCCCGTCGGTCGGCGGCCGCTTCCCGCGTCCGTCACACAGCTCCTCGATACTTTCGCGGCCGACGCGCGGGCTCCGGGATCCGAAGAGATCGTCGAAGTGCTTCGGCGCCGCTACTCGCCCGGCACGAGCTACGGAGAGGCCTTCATCGAGGCCCTTCTCGATCTGGCTCCCGAGGGACTTCTCGTTCTCGATCCGTACCAGGAAAGCCTTCGCGAACCCACGGCGGCATTCTTTGCCGAGGCGGTCCGTCGGGAGCCGCCGCTGCGGGACGCGCTGCGGGAGGCGAGCGCGCGCCTCGAAGCCGCCGGTCTCCCGGTGCTCGTGCCCTTCCGCCCCGAAATTTTCCCGTTCTTCACGATCGCTCAAGGAGAGCGGCGTCGCGTCGAATCCGTCTCCGAAGCTGCCGCCCGGGTCGCGAGCGGGGAGGAATGGGCCTCCTCCGACGTCCTGACGCGTCCCGTCTTGAAGTCCTGGCTGATGCCGGTGGCCGCCGCCGTCCTCGGCCCCGCGGAGATCGCCTACCACGCACAGTCGCTGCCGCTGTTCCGCGTCTTCGAGCTGGAGCCCCCGGTGCTCCTGCCCCGCTCCTTCGTCATTCCGATCGGTCCGCCCGAGCGCCGCGCCATGGAAGCCCTCGGGATCGCGCGCGAAGATCTGCTCCTCCCGGACCCGGAGGGCCCTCGCGTGGAGGTGCCCGGCGCTTCGAATGTCGAGGCCGCCGCCGCGGCGGCGGACGCGGCTCTCTCCCGTCTGGAGCCGGATCTCCGTGCTCTCGATTCCACCCTGGTGGGAGCGCTCGAAAACACGAAGCGCAAAGTCGCGTATCAGCTGGAGCAGCTGAAGGAGCGCATGAAAAAGGCCGCAGAGAAGAAGGACGAGATCGCCAACAGCCGCCGCAGGCGACTCGACGCCATGCTTCTGCCGCAGGGCGCGCCTGCCGAGCGCCTCTACCCCCCGCTCGTCCCGCTGCTTGCGTACGGGCCCGAGGCGCTCGACCAAATCCGGGAGGCCGCTCTGGGGTCGCTCGAGGGAGCTTCGCTGGCGGAGCTCGGCACCGAGGCCCCGCCGCCCGCCGCGGACGGGGGCGCCGATGGCCGTTGAGATTCTCGCGATCGCCGCGCATCCCGACGACATCGAGCTCGGCTGCGCAGGGACGTTGATTCAGTGGAAGGTTCGAGGGGGCCGGTTCGGGATCGTCGACTTGACTCGCGGGGAAATGGGCACGCGGGGAGACGCGGCGATCCGCGAGCGGGAAGCGCGCCGTTCCGCGGATATCCTCGGCGCGGATTTCCGGGAAACTCTCGACTTCGGGGACGGCGGGCTGCGGCAGACCCGGGAGAACGAGCTCGCGCTGATCGAAGTCATCCGGCGGGAGAGGCCGCGGCTGATCGTGACGTCTTTTCCGGAGGACCGTCATCCCGACCACCGTCGCGCCGGAGAGCTCGTGACCGACGCGGCGTTCTACGCGGGCCTGCGCAAGATCGAAACGTCCCTGCCCGCGCACCGTCCGCAACAGACGATTTATTTCTCGACGTCGTACGTCCATCCGCCGACGTTCGTCGTCGACGTCACTTCGGCGATGGAGACGCGGCGCGCGGCGGTTCGGTCGTTCGCCAGCCAGTTCCACGATCCACGGTCGAAGGAACCGGCGACTTTGCTCTCGACTCAGGGCTTTCTCGAAGTGATCGAGGCGCGCGCCCGTCACTTCGGGTTCCTGATCGGCGCCGAGTTCGGCGAGGGGTTCGTCTCGAGACGCCCCCCGCGCGTCGACGATCCCGTTGCGGCGTTCGAAGGATTCGAGCCGGGGTTCCCGGTCTCTCCGGTCCCCTCGCGATGAAAATCGGGATCACCTGCTATCCGACCTACGGCGGCAGCGGGGTCGTCGCGACGGAGCTCGGCATCGCTCTGGCAGATCGCGGCGACGAGATCCACTTCATCTCATACGCGCTGCCCACCCGGCTGGCCCTGCCGAGGCGGCGAGTCTATTTCCACGAGGTCGTCGCCCCCACCTACCCGCTGTTCGTTTCCCCGCCCTACACGCTGGCGCTGGCGACCAAGATGGCCGAAGTCGCGACGCACGCGGGACTCGACCTCCTCCACGTGCACTACGCCCTCCCGCACGCGATCTCGGCGATCCTCGCCCGCGACATGATCGCGGGCGACGGGGTCCCGCTGAAGGTGGTCACGACCCTTCACGGCACGGACATCACGATCGTCGGCCAGGACCGCTCGTACCTTCCGATCACCCGTTTCGGAATCGAGAAGAGCGATGGCGTCACCGCGGTGTCCGAGTACCTTCGCGAAGTGACCGCCCGCGAGCTTTCAGTGCGCCGGGACGTGGAAGTCATACCGAACTTCGTGGACGCTTCGCTCTATCGTCCCGATGGCGCCTCTCCGTTCGCGCAGACCCTCGCCCGCGAGACCGAATGCGTCGTGCTGCACGTCTCGAATTTCCGTCCCGTCAAGCGGATTGCGGATGTGATCGCCATCTTCGAGCGCGTTCGCCGGCGGATTCCCGCGCGGCTGGTGCTCGTCGGCGACGGCCCCGAGCGGTCGCTGGCAGAACGCCTGGTCGCCGCCGGCGGGTTCGAAAAGGACACGCTCTTTCTCGGCAATGTGGCCGCCATCGAGACGGTCCTTCCCATCGGAAAGGTGTTTCTCCTCCCGTCGGATGCGGAGTCCTTCGGGCTGTCGGCGCTCGAAGCGATGGCGTGCGGCGTTCCCGTCGTGGGGACCACCGCGGGCGGTCTGCCGGAGGTAGTGCAGGACGGCGAGAACGGCTTTCTGCGGACTGTCGGGGACGTCGAGGGCATGGCGGAGGCGACGCTGCGCCTCGTGACGGACGCGGCACTCTGGAGGAAATTTTCCGACTCGGCTCGCGAAAGAGCGATCTCGAAGTATCCGACGGAAAGGATCGTGGGCCGGTATCGCGCCTTCTATGAGACGGTCTTGAACGCGCGCTGAACCCGTGGCGGACGAGCGCGCGGTCCCGGCGGGGTCAGGTCGCTTCGAGCTCCGGGAACGCGCGTCCCGCTTTCTCGCCTTCGCTCTCCCGTGCGAGTCTCCGGACCAGGGCAGCGCGGAGGTCGCCGCCTGGCGCCGCGAGTACCACGACGCCTCTCACGTCGCGTTCGCCTGGAAGAGGGGCCCGCCGGGAGGCTGAAGCATCCGATCGAAGAGAGTTGAACGAAGTTTTACGGCACGTCCCCGTCCGGCGCGCGGCCAGTCACGCTCAAACTCCCAATCGCACACTGCCGGCTCCCCGCTCGCGCTCCGCTTCGGAAAGTCCGAACGCGGACGTCCAGCTCCTTCGCGCCATTTCGAGGAGAGCGCGTTCCCCGATCCCCATCGCGGCCGCCGCCCGGAATTCGCCCGACGTCGACGTTTCAAAGAGGAGAGGATCGTCCGCGGAGAGCGCGACGGCGACCCCCGCTTCGATGAGGCGCGGGAGCGGGTGGGCGGCAAGCGACGGGACCGCCCCCGTCGCGACGTTGCCGGTGGGTGCGACAAAGACCGGCACTCTCTCTTCGGCGAGGCGCGCGAGAAGAGCCGGATCGTCTGCGGCGGCGATTCCGTGGTCGATGCGATCCGGCCTCAGCGCGTCCAGGGCGTCGCGGACGGATCCGGAGCCGAGCCACTCGCCGGCGTGGATGGAGGTCTTCAATCCGAGCGCCCGCGCCCGGGCATAGGCGCCGGCGAAGGCGGCGGCGGGGAATGCCGCTTCGTCTCCTCCCATTCCGAAGCCGACCACCCGTTCGCGCGGTCGGCGTTCGTGAAGATCGAGGACCCGAGCCGCCGCTTCCGGCCCCCAGTGCCGCACCGTATCGAGGAGGATCCGGCAGTCGCAACCGCCCGGCGCCGCGGCCGCGAAGCCGGCATCGACGGCGTCGAGCGCGGCTTCCGCATCGACGCCGATTCGCTCGCAGATCTCGGACGAGACGTAGATTTCAGCGTACGCCACCCCGTCTGCGGCAAGGGCGACCGAGAGCCGCGCGGCCGCGTCGGCATAATCGTCCGGTGAGCGAAAGAGCCGGCAGACGTCCGCGAAGAGAGCCAGAAACTCCGCGGCGTCACGGACCGAATCGCGGCGCGCGGCCAGCGCCCCCGGCTGACCGAGTGAATGGCCGGCGCGTCGCGCGAGAGACTCCACGACAGCCGGCGGCAGAGATCCTTCAAAATGCAGATGGCAGTCTGCGAGACCCGAGAACACCCGGCTCTCTCGGTTCAATTTCGCCCCTTTCCTCACCCGCCGCCTCACGGCGCTCGGCGCTCGCGGCAAATCCGCTACATTGGGATCATTGAGACGCGACCGCATTCTGGCCTTCTTTCTGGATCTTCTGGTGTGCGCCGGCTGCGCCGATGCGGCGGGTCTCCTTTTGACGGCCCTCCTCTGGTGGGCGGTGCCGGGAGCTCGGACGGCAATTCCGGCGGTCTGGGCCGCCGCGGCCGCCGTGGCGATCGCCGCGTTTCTGATGCGGGACGCGCAAGGAGGCCGGGCCCGCCGCTGGCTGGGACTCGAAGCGGCCCGCCCGGACGGTCGCGCCCCGGGAGCGGCCGCCTCGTTTCGCCGCAACCTGCCCTTGCTCGTCCCGGGTTGGAACGTGGTGGAAGCCTGGCCCGTTCTCCGGGACGGAAACGCCGTCCGCCGGGCAGATCGCCGGACCGGTGTCCGGATCCGACGCACCGACTGACGCTTTCCGGGGCCGCGCCCGCCTTTCGGGCGATCGGATAGTCTCGCGTCGGGACCCGGGCCGCCCGGGAGAGAACCTTTCGGCCGGGTCGCCGTTTAAGGATTCGGAGACATTCATGCGGAAAACACTCACAATCCTGACGGCTCTTTTCCTTCTGTCCGCGGCCGCGGTCCTGCCCGCCGCCGAGGAAGAAGTTTTCGACAAGACCTTTTCGATGGAAGGGGTTACCAGGATCTCGATCGAAAATGTGAACGGCAAGGTCGAGGCGGTCGCCTGGGACAAGCCGTTTTTCAAGGTCCGGGCGGTCAAGACCGCCAGCGGCAGCCGGGCCGCAGAAACCCTTCGATTGACGGAAATCCGGGTCCGGAAGCTCGGCGACGAGATGCGGGTCGAAACCCTGAATCCCAACCGCCACAAGGTCTTCGGCATCTTCGATTTCGGCGGCTCGAACGCCAGGGTCGACTACGAGCTGTACCTGCCGGCGGGGGCGGAAGCGCGCCTGCAGACCTGCAATGGGCACGTCGCGGCGAGCGGGTTCGGGGCGGCGGTTTCGGCGGACGCGGTGAACGGGTCGATCGAGTTGAAGGACATCCGAGGACCGGTCAAGGCCACGACCGTCAACGGCTCGCTCCGCATTTCGTTCAAGGGAGCCCTGCGAAAGACACAACTCGAAACGGTCAACGGCTCGGTGGAGGTCGCCTTCGACCGCGCCTCCTCCATTCGCTACGACCTCGAAACGGTCAACGGCCGGATCGAGGGAGACATCCAGCTCGCCGTCGAAGGCAAGCATGGCCCCAAGGAAGCGCGCGGCTCGTACAACGGCGGCGGCGAAACGCTTCGCTGCGAGACAGTCAACGGGTCGATCCGTTTGAAGACGAACTGACCCACTGAACGTCCGTTCTCCGCGATCGGTTCTGCGTCGTCGGTTCCTCGCTGGCCGACGAGTTCCCAACCGACTTCTGAAGACCGACTCCTGATAACTTTCCTCCCATGTCCGAAGCGCGCCAGCGTCCCTCTCTCTCGCTGATCCTCGCCTACCTGCCGCTTCTCGGAGTGATTCCCCTCTTCCTCCGCGGTTCCTCCCGGGAGGTGCGGTGGCATGCCCGCAACGGGCTTCTTCTCTTCGCCGGAGTCGTTCTCATAGGCGTTCTGGCCACATTGGTCGGGCTTTTACTTCCGTCGCTCTCCTGCCTCTACGGCATCGGGATGTTCTTCGTCGGCGTCGTCTACGTCGTGGTCGTCATCCTGGCGATCGTCAAGGCGCTCTCCGGCGAGAGGCTCATCTTTCCCGGCCTCTCGCGCTATGCGGACCGGGGTTGATTCCGGCGCTCCGCGGCGCCCCCGCGCTCCCGTGATCCCGTTCGCGCTCGCGGCGCTGGCCGGGCTCGCGGCGGGCGATGCGCTGCGGCCGGCGCAGCATCAGAACGGAACCCGCGTGGCTCTCGCCGCGATAGACGCGTATCGGGGGACCGTCTCGCCTCTCTTCGCGAAGTCCGGGCTGGTCAAGTGCCGGTTCACCCCGACGTGTTCGGAGTACGGCCGAGAAGCGATCGCGCGCTTCGGCTGGACCCGCGGCGGGACGCTCACGGCCGGTCGGATCCTCCGTTGCCAGCCCTTCACCCGCGGCGGCTTTGACCCCGTGCCGGATAAATAAGTTCTGTCGATTTGGCCTGAAGCACGGGAGAGAGCCGCCTCGAGGGGCGCTCAGTTTCGCGACACGTCCTGCTTCAAGTCTAGCTGGCGGACTTGAAGCCGGCGGAACGGCCGCGGTAGACGGGCGGCCTTCCGCCGGGAGCCGCGCGGTGTGCGCGCTCCCCCCGGGCCCGGGCAGAGGGAATGCTCCTTACGCCGACTCCGCGTCTTAAGCGAGACCTCTCAGGGACATGTCGCAAACGCCGCCGTGTCCTGAATCGGCGCAAACGCGGTGTTCAGGGGGTTCGTGTACGTTTTCACGGTCCCGTTGGCCGCGTCTGTCACCGTCATGGTCACCTGGACGTTGGTCAACCCGCCCGCGAACACCCAGTATCTCTGGTTGAACCCGCAGCCGTTCAAGACCTTGACGACCATTTCCACGTTTTGCGAGCTGAAGAACCAGAACTGCCCGGTGTCGCTCGTCCCCGGGATCGCGGTGCCGGTGCCGGATCCGGTGGCGCTCTGCCAGGTGGCGGTGACCTTGAAGCGGCCGCCGTTCAAGCAGAGGCTGTTGGCGTCGGGCGTGCAAGGTCCGGAGCCCAGAAATCCCGCGCTCTGCCTCTGGCCCAGGACGACGTTCGCGTCGCTCGAACGCAGATCCGTGACGGTGGCCGCGGCGAGAATTCCTCCCGAGGGAATCGCGGTCCCCTCCCGCACCGCCACCGTGACCTGCAGGGTGTCGTCCAGCGCGATTCCCAGAAATGAATTGCCCACCCTCAGGAGGGACTTCGGCGCGATCGTGTAAGACGTGCTCGCCAGGACGGCCGTGCTCGGGGACTGGACGACCTTCACCTCCACGGGAAGCGCGACGGTCGAGGTGTTGGTGATGTCGAGGGCCGTCGCAAAGCTCGCATCGCCCGAGTGAAGCCCGAACACCCGCAGCACGTTCACCGTGTCCGTCGCGGAGGCGCGCGCGCCCATCGACTCCGACGAGGGGACCGCGCCATAGGTGCCGCCGGCGGTCCCGGCGACACTCGAGAGGTACTTGTGCGCCGTCCCGAGGATGGCCACGTCGGAGGTCCACTCCATGGATCCGAAATTGCCGTCACCCGCCGGCACCGTGGCGGCGGTGACGTCCGGAAAAAACTTCGTCTCGTGAGGAAAGAGCACGATGGGAGCCGAGCTGACCGCCGCTCCCGCGGGGCCGCCGGTCACGACGGCGGGATGAAAGATCAGGGTGACGTGCGCCTGCGCGGCCGCGTCGGGGTTGAAGAGCCAGACGTCCGTGCGGACCTGCGCGTTCCCGGGGGCAGGTCCCCGCCCGGCGATGGGAAACCATCCGTTCGTCGAGGCCGGCGAATAGGCCGCCTGCACCGTCGCGGTAAGAAGGAAGAGTACGGACGCGGCGAGGCCCGGAAG
Source organism: Thermoanaerobaculia bacterium (assembly GCA_038253555.1). GTDB lineage: Bacteria > Acidobacteriota > Thermoanaerobaculia > UBA5066 > Gp7-AA6 > JALYUA01. The sequence continues at coordinate 12,397 of JBBSGZ010000044.1, read as the reverse complement.
GGTACGGCGAGCCATGGGGACCTCCAGTTGCACGAATGGACGCGCGGGACGCAGGGAAGTTTACGTGCGCTTTGGAAGGAAGGAGTGCAAAAGCGAAAGATGGTGCCGTCGGCCGGACTCGAACCGGCATGGGTTACCCCATACGCCCCTCAAACGTACGTGTCTACCAATTCCACCACGACGGCACGAAGGGTCACTTGCCCGAGGGTTTTGCGGGAGCGGCGGGAGCGGGCGCGGCGGGAGCCGGAACCCCGGGCGCTGCCGCTGGCGCCTTCTGCGACGTCGCCGCCTTGGCGGGCACCGCCGACATGACCGAACTGCGCCGGTTGCGCTCGAGGATCGTCAACAGGAGCGAAAGGACGATGAAGCCGATGAAGGCGCCGGTCGTCAACTTGTGCAGCAGCGTGGTCGCGCCCCGGGCCCCGAAAGCGGTCTGGGTGCCGCCGCCGCCAAAAGCGCCCGCAATGTCCGCGCCCTTCCCCTGCTGGACGAGGACGACCAGGATCAGGAAGAAGCAGATGAAGATGTAGACGACCACAGCGACGGCGTATGCGATTCCCACGGTGCCTCCCGGCGAAAAAGGGCTCGAATCTTACGTGCCGGCGCTCTGTCCGTCAAGACAGGCCGGCGATCGAAGCGAACCCGTTGGGGTCGAGGCTCGCCCCGCCGATCAAGAACCCGTCCATCCCGGACCCCTCCAGGAGCTCCCGCGCGTTTGCCGCAGTCACGGATCCGCCGTAAAGAATCCGCACCTCTTTGCGTCCCGAAAGAAGCCGCTCGAGGAGTGCCCTCGCGCGCCCCGCGTCGGCCGGAGTCGCGGCACGTCCCGTCCCGATGGCCCACACGGGTTCGTAGGCGACGACCAGAGGGCCTCCCGCGTCGTGCTCGAGGGTGGCCACCTGGCTCGCGAGGACCTGTTCCTCCCGCCCCGCCTTCCTCTCGTCCTCCGTCTCCCCGAGACAATAGATCGGCAGGAGCGAGCTCTCGCGTACCCGAGCGATCTTTGCCGCGAGGGTCGGGGCGTGCTCCCCGAAGAGGTGGCGCCGTTCCGAGTGTCCGATCACGACGTACCGGCAGCCGGCCTCGGCGAGCATGCCCGCCGAAATCTCCCCGGTAAAGGCCCCTTGCCGATGAGCCGAGACGTTCTGCGCGGCCAGGTCCCACCGACCCTCCGGATCCCGCGCCTCTTCGAGGGCCGTGTACGGCGGAGCGATCACGAGCTCCGCATCGCCCGTCGACACCCCGATCCGCTCGCCGAGCACGCGCACGTACTGACGCGCCTGCGAGCGGGTCGAGTTCATCTTCCAGTTCGCGACGAAGAGGCGTTTCACCTGCACGACCCCGGCGATCCCATCACGAAGATCGACGGCACGCTCAACCCTCGAGCGCTTCGATACCGGGCAGCGTCTTGTTCGTCAGGTACTCGAGAGAGGCCCCGCCGCCGGTGGAGACGTGTCCGAACCGGCCGGCCACTCCCGCGAGATTCGCGGCCGCGACGCTCTCGCCTCCGCCCACCACGGTGAAAGCGTCCGACTCGGCGAGCAGCATCGCGAGAGCTCGCGTCCCGCGGTCAAACGGCGGCTTCTCGAAGACGCCCATCGGTCCGTTCCAGAAGATCGTTCGCGCGGGCTCCAAAAGCCGTTCGAACTGCTCCATTGTCTTCTGGCCGACGTCGAGCGCCATCTGGTCAGGGGGGATGGAGGAGAGGCCGACGGTCCGCGCATGAGCGCCGTCGTCCGGCGATTTCGCCACGACGAAATCGGAAGGGATCGCGATCGACTTGCCCTCGCGCCGGCACGTGTCCAGGATTTCGCGCGCGAGCGCCACCTTGTCTTCCTCGAGAAGAGATCGTCCGACGTTCAACCCGATGGCTCGAACGAAGTGGTTCGCCATGCCCCCGCCGATCAAAAGAGCGTCCGCGCTGTGCGCGAGCGTTCTCAGGGTGTCGATCTTTCCGGAGATCTTCGCTCCTCCGAGGATCGCCGCGAACGGCCGCTCCGGGTCGAGCAGCCGGGAGAGGGCGGCGACCTCCTTTGCGAGGAGCAGCCCCGCCGCGCGCTCGGGCAGGAGGCGCGGGACCCCGACGACGGACGCGTGCGCGCGGTGGGCGGCTCCGAACGCGTCGTCGACGTAGACGTCCGCGAGCGCGGCCAGGCCCCGCGCAAACTCCGGATCGTTCGCTTCTTCTCCCGCATGAAAGCGGAGGTTCTCGAGCAGCAGGACCTCGCCCGGCTGCAGCGCCGAGGCGAGCGATTCGACCTCGGAGCCGACGCAGTCGTCCACGAAACGCACGGGCCGCCCCAGGAGGGACGCAAACTCGACCGCGACGGGCGCGAGCGAGAGCCGCGCGGAAGGTTTCCCCTTCGGCTTGCCGAGATGGGAGGCGCAGACGACGCGCGCGCCCGCCTCGAGCGCCAGGCGCACGGTCGGGAGCGTCTCGGCGATCCGGGTCGCGTCCGTGACCATCCCATCTTCCATCGGAACGTTGAAGTCGACGCGAAGAAAGACGCGCCGGCCCGACAGGGCGAGGTCCCGGATCCCTTTCATGGTGAGCGGGATCTTAACCGCGGCACATAGAATGCGAACGCGATGAAACACCTGCTGTGGGCCTGTGCCGGCCTCCTCCTCTGGGCGGCGGCGCCGGCGGAGGCGCCAAAGGTCTCGCGAGGCGGCGGGGGGGCGGTCGCGTGCGAGGAAGAGACGGCGGCGCGCGTCGGCATCGAAATCCTGAAAAAAGGAGGGACCGCGACGGACGCGGCCGTGGCCGTCTCCTTCGCACTCGCCGTCACGTGGCCCGAGGCGGGGAATCTCGGCGGCGGGGGCTTCTGGCTTTCGCGAGACCCCGCGGGCCAGGTCGTCGTCGTGGACTACCGGGAGAAGGCGCCCCGGGAGGCGCGGAGCGATCTCTATACTCGCGCCGACGCGAAGGGCGTCGTGCCGTCCTCCGTCGAGGGACCTCTCGCGAGCGGCGTCCCTGGAACCGTCGCGGGACTGGCGCTGGCGCACCGGAGGGGCGGCCGTCTGCCGTGGCGCGGCCTCGTCGACCCCGCGATCCGCCTGGCGCGGGACGGGTTCGTCATGACCGAGAACATCTCCGCTTCGATCGCGTGGAACCGGGACCGGCTGGCGCACGACGCGGAGACCGCCCGGATATTTCTGCCCGGGGGGGCGGCGCCCGCGGTCGGATCCACCTTCCGCCAGCCGGATCTCGCGGCGACCCTCGTCGCGATCCGGGACCGCGGGGAGGATGGCTTCTACCGGGGAAGCCTCGCGCGAACGATCGAGGAAGGCCAAGTGCGCCAGAAAGGCCTCATCAGCCGCGGCGACCTGGCCCGCTACGAAGCCAGGATCCGCCCCGCGGTCAGACTCCGTTTCGGAAACGCCGAGGTGCTGACGACCCCGGCGCCCTCGTCCGGGCCCGCGCTGGCGGAGATGGTCCTTCTCGCGTCCCTGGTCGGTGCCGAGAAGCTGCGCTCCCGGGACGTGGCGTCGGCGCACTGGACGGTGGAGATCGAGAAACGCGCTTTCCGCGACCGGAATCGCTATCTCGGCGACCCGGCGTTCGGCGGCGTGCGCGCGAAACTGTTCACCGATCCTGCCCGGCTCCGCTCGATCGCCGCGACGATCCGGCCGGATCGCGCGACACCGACATCGAGTCTCGGGCCGGCCGAATCGGACAAGCCGAGCACTACGCATTTCTCGATCGTGGACGCCTCCGGCGGCGCCGTATCTGTGACCACGACCTTGAACGACTCGTTCGGAAACGCCCGCGTCGCGCCCGGGTTGGGCTTTCTCTGGAACGACGAGATGGACGACTTCGCGACAAGGCCGGGGCAGAAAAACATGTACGGGCTGGTGCAGGGCAAGGTGAACGCGATCGCCCCGGGCAAACGCATGCTGTCCTCGATGTGCCCGGTGATTGTCGTCGCGGCGGGGAAGGTTTCGCTCGTCTTCGGGACTCCCGGCGGCGCGACGATCCCGACGACGAACTTTCAGGTGCTCCTCGGGACACTGCTGAGACACGAGACCCTCGAAGCGGCGGTGGCCGCGCCCCGCTTCCACCAGCAGGACCTGCCAGACACCGTGCAGTACGAGCGCGGCCGCTTCGAATCCGACTGGATCGAAGGACTGAAGCGCCTGGGTCACACCGTGGTCGAGCGCGTCGATAGCATCTACAAATCGGGGCTGATCGGCCGCGTGCACGGGATCTCCCGCAACCCCGACGGAACGTGGACGGCGGTGGCGGACCCCCGCAGGAGCGGAGCCGCCTTCGTCGTCCGCCCCTCGCCGTGAGCCCGTCCGGTCCCGGCACGGGCGCCGCCCTCCTGCGCCCGCTGTATCGCGAAGGACGGGACCTGCGAATGCTCGATCAGAGACTTCTCCCGGCGGAGGAGGTCTGGCTCACGCTGGAAGGCCCCGAAGAGATCGCGGCGGCGATCCGGAACATGGCAGTCCGCGGCGCACCCGCGATCGGCGTGGCGGCGGCGTATGGGGCGGCTTTTTCGCTGCGGGGCCTGGAAAGCGGGGACTCCGCGCGCGATCGTTTCCAGGCCGCTCGGGCGCTGCTGGCCGCGAGCCGGCCGACCGCCGTCAATCTTTTCGCCGCCCTCGACCGTTTGTCCGCGTGCTTTGAATCTCTCATCGGGCGTCCGGCGGCCGAGGTCGAGCGCGCTCTCGTGGCGGAGGCGGACGCCGTTGCGGAAGAGGACATCGCCTCGTGTCTGCGTATCGGCGATCACGGCGCCGCGCTCCTGACCGGAGACACGACCGTCCTGACGCACTGCAACGCGGGCGCTCTCGCGACGGCCGGCTACGGGACCGCTCTGGGCGTCATTCGCGGGGCCGTCGCGCAGGGCAAGGTCATCCGGGTGCTCGCCGACGAGACCCGGCCGTTCCTTCAGGGCGCCCGCCTGACCGCATGGGAGCTTGCCCGGGACGGCATCCCCGTGGAGATCCTGACCGACAGCATGGCCGGCCACTTCCTCTCTCGCGGAGAGATTTCTGCGGTGATCGTCGGAGCGGACCGCATCGCCGCCAACGGGGACACCGCGAACAAGATCGGGACGTATTCGCTGGCGGTCCTCGCGAAGGAAAACGGCGTCCCGTTCTACGTCGCCGCGCCCGCGACCACCCTGGACCTCGTCTGCCCGGACGGAAGTTCGATCCCGATCGAGGAGAGAACCTCGGCGGAAGTGCTTTCGATCGCGGGGCACCGGATCGCGCCGGAGGGCGTGCTCGCGCGCCACGTCGCCTTCGACGTCACCCCGGCGCGATACATCACGGCGATCGTGACCGACGAAGGGGTGTGCCGATCGCCTTACCGCGAAAGCCTTGCAGCCGCCGTGCAGAGGGCCAGGGAACGGCCAGAGTCGAGGCCCGGCTGACGGCGGAGAGCTGACAGCGCCTTTCATCATGCTCATCCTGGGGATCGAAACTTCCTGCGACGAGACCTCCGTCGCCCTCGTCGAGGACTCCGGCCGTATCCTCGCCAACGTCATCGCGTCATCGGCGGAGGCGCATGCGATCTACGGCGGCGTCGTGCCGGAAGTGGCCGCGCGGGCGCACCTGGAAAACCTGCCGGGCACCTTCGAGGAGGCCTTGCGTCTTTCGGGCGCCGCGCTCTCAGATGTCTCGCTGATCGGCGCGACCGCGGGTCCGGGGTTGATCGGCGCCCTTCTCGTCGGGCTCTCGGCCGCAAAGGCCCTCGCTTTCGCGCGCGGTCTTCCGCTCGTCGCCGTGAACCATCTCGAGGGGCATCTCTACTCGCCATGGCTGCGCGCGAACGGCGAGCCCGCGCGCGAGGTTGCCTGTCCCTTCCACGGGCTCGTGGTTTCAGGAGGGCACGCGGAGCTCGTGCGGGTCGAAGAGAACGCCGTGATCCCGATCGCCCGGACGCGAGACGACGCGCCCGGCGAAGCGTTCGACAAGGTGGCGCGGCGGGCGGGACTCGGCTACCCTGGCGGACCGGTCATCGACCGGATCGCGGCGCGTGGAGACGGCGCCCGGTTTCCTCTCCCGGTCGGGCGTCCCGGAGACGGGTCCGACGACTTTTCGTTCTCGGGCTTGAAGACCTCGATGCTTCGGGAGTTCGAGAAGCGGGGCGTGACGGGCGAGCCGGCGGACCCGGAGGCGCTTTCCTCCGAACTGGTCGATCTCTTTGCGTCCTTTCAGCGCGCGATCGTGACCGCGCTCCTCGATCGCGTCGAAGCGGTCCATGCGCGCGAAGGGATCTGCACGCTCGCGCTCTCCGGGGGCGTCGCGGCGAACACGGAGCTGCGCGCGAGCTGCGCGCGGTGGGGAGCGGAGCGCGGCGTGGAGGTCCTCCTGCCGGACCGGGCGCTGACTTCTGACAACGGGGCGATGATCGCCTGGGCTGCCTGGCTGCGCTTCCGCCGGGAGGGCCCCTCCGACTTCCGCGACGCGAACGCCCGATCCCGCTGGCCGCTGGGCCGGGAGGGGTAAGGCGTCAGGGGTCAGGCGCACTACGCCTCTCGCCTCACGCCCAACGGGTAGACTGTCCTCTTTGCCCATGCCCGACCCGAGCCGAATCCGCAACTTCTCCATCGTCGCCCACATCGACCATGGGAAGACCACGCTCTCCGACCGCATCCTGCAGCGGTGCGGCGCGGTCTCCGCCCGGGAGATGCACGAGCAGATGCTGGACGACATGGAACTCGAGCAGGAGCGCGGCATCACGATCAAGGCGCGGTCCGTCACGCTCCGATACGTCGCCAGGGATGGCCTCGAGTACACCCTGAACCTGATCGACACCCCCGGCCACGTCGATTTTTCCTATGAAGTCTCCCGCTCGCTCGCCGCGTGCGAGGGCGCCGTCCTGGTCGTCGATGCGACGCAGGGCGTCGAAGCGCAGACGCTCGCCAACGCGTATCTGGCGATCCACAACAATCTCGTGATCGTCCCCGTGATCAACAAGATCGACCTCCCGTCGGCGGAGCCGGAGCGGGCGCGCGAGCAGATCGAGCAGGTCGTCGGCATTCCCGCCGACGATGCCATCCTGACGTCCGCCAAGCAGGGAATCGGCATCGAGGAGCTTTTAGAGCGCATCGTCCGCGATGTGCCTCCCCCGCGCGGCAACCCGGACGCGCCGCTGAAGGCGCTCCTGTTCGACTCCTGGTACGACCCGTACCGAGGGGTCACTTCGCTCGTCCGCGTCATCGACGGAAAGCTCGAGCCGCGGACGAAGATCCGGGCGATCGGCACAGGCCTCGAAGCCGAAGTCGAGGAGGTGGGCGTCTTCCGTCCGGAGCGGGAGACCGTGGCGAATCTCTCCGTCGGCGAGGTCGGGTCGTTCTGGGCGAACATCAAGGACCTCCACTGGACCCGTATCGGCGACACGATCACGGAAGTCCATCGCCCGACGGCCGAGGCGCTTCCGGGCTTCGCCGAAGCCAAGCCGATGGTTTTTGCCGGCCTGTTCCCGACTAACTCCGACGACTACGGGAACCTCCGCGAGGCCATGGACAAATTGCGGTTGAACGACGCCTCGTTCACCTTCGAGCCGGAAAACTCGACGGCTCTCGGATTCGGCTTCCGGTGCGGCTTCCTCGGACTCCTTCACATGGAGATCGTCCAGGAGCGGCTGGAGAGGGAGTTCGACCTCGACCTGATCACGACGGCCCCCGGAGTGAGCTACCGGGTGATCACGACGGGCGGCGAGATCCTCGAGGTGGCGAATCCGAACCATCTCCCGCCCCCGAATCACATCGAGAAGATGGAGGAGCCGTACATCTCCTCGACGATCATCACGCGCGACGATTTCCTGGGGGGACTTCTCAAGCTCTCCGAGGATCGCAGGGGGGTGCAGAAATCGCTCGAATACCTCTCTTCCAACCGCGTCGTCCTGACTTACGAGTTCCCGCTGAACGAAGTGGTGCTCGATTTTTACGACAAGTTGAAATCGATCTCGAAGGGCTACGCGTCCTTCGACTACGAGTTCATCGGTTACCGGGAGGGGGATCTCGTCAAGCTCGATATCCTCGTCAACGGAGAGCCCGTGGACGCCCTGTCCCTGATCGTCCACCGCGAGGAGTCGGCCGTGAAGGGGCGGCTCCTTGCGGCCAAGATGAAGGAGATCATCCCCCGGCAGATGTTCGAGGTGATCATCCAGGCCGCGATCGGCTCGAAGATCATCGCGCGTGAGACTGTTTCGGCCATTCGCAAGAACGTCATCGCCAAATGCTACGGCGGTGACATCACTCGAAAGCGCAAGCTCCTCGAGAAACAGAAAGAGGGGAAGAAGCGGATGAAGAGGGTCGGGCGGGTGGACATCCCGCAGGAGGCCTTCCTCGCCGTTCTGAAAGTCGAATGATGAAGCCGACCGCCGCCGGAACGACCGCCGCCGTCCCTGAAAACAGGCTGCCCGCGCATTCCGCCGGCCGCGAGTGGTACGAGTCTCTTCTCGTCGCCGGTATCTTCGTCCTCTTCGTCCGCACGTTCATCGTCCAGACCTACCAGGTCCCGACGGGCTCGATGGAGCGGACGATCCTGGTCGGCGATCACCTGCTGGTCAACAAGTTCGCCTTCGGGCCGCGGCTGCCTCTGTTCGCCGGGTGGATGCCGTACCGGGACGTGCACCGCGGCGACATCATCGTCTTCAAGAAGCCCGGCGACGATCGCAACGACAACAACGTCCTCGTCAAACGCGCGATCGGCGGGCCGGGGGATCTCCTTCAGGTGCGCGACAAGGCCCTCTCCGTAAACGGCGTTCCGGCGGACGGCGCCCAGGTCCAGCACATCGACCCGGAGCTCTATGCCGCCGGCGATCCGCGCGTCCCGGAGTCGAGCGTGCTGCGGGATCAGTTCGGCCCGTACCGCGTGCCGCCCGCCTCGTACTTCGGCATGGGAGACAACCGGGACAACTCGCTCGACAGCCGCTTCTGGGGCCCGATTCCGAGGCCGAACATCTTTGGACGGCCCTTCCTTCTGTACTGGTCGTACGAGGCCGAGCCGAACTCCCACATCTGGCGCGGCCCGCTCGACAAGCTCCGCCAGCTCGGCAGCGTGGCCGTACATTTTTTCTCCCGGACCCGATGGGACAGGATGTTCCGACTGGTGCGCTGACGGAAGCGCCTTTGCCCGGGGAGGCGCCGGTCGAGCACCGCCGGTCGCCGTCCCCGGTGCGGGAGTATGCCGAAGTCGTTCTGGTCGCGGTCGTCTTTGCGCTTTTCGTCCGCACTTTCCTGGTGCAGGCGTTCGTCGTCCCCACCCCTTCTATGGAGAACACGGTCCTCGTCGGGGACCACCTGGTCGTCAACAAGTTCATTTTTGCGCCGCACCTCTGGGGAAAGATTCTTCCCTATCGGGAGCTGGCGCGCGGAGACGTCTTCGTCTTCAAGTTTCCCGAAGATCCTCATCGCGACTTCATCAAGCGCGCGGTCGCCGTGCCCGGGGACGTGCTGGAGATCCGCGACAAGCTGGTCTTCATCAACGGGGAGAAGCAACCGGATGCCCGCGCGATTCACGCGGAGAGCCGGATCTGGCCGGACGACCGGGAGCTGCCGGATGCCCTGCGCCGGCGCGATCAGCTGGCCCCGGCGCGCATGGCGTCCGGCTCGTACTTCGCGCTCGGCGACAACCGCGACAGCTCGTACGACAGTCGATTCTGGGGGCCCGTGCCGGCGTCGAACGTGAAAGGCCGCGCGCTCTTCGTCTACTGGTCGCTCTCGCCACCGGTGCTGCCGGCCCCGACAGGGCTCGAGGGCCGGCTCAAGGACCTCCTTCACCGCACGCGATGGAAAAGGACGTTCCTCGCGGTTCGATAGCCAGAGCTTTCGCGGCCAGAAAGGTCGGCGACGCCGCGATCGCCCGCCTGGAGGTCCTCTCCGACAGCACCTGCTAGAATTGCTGACAATCTCCGAGGAGGACTCATGCGGGAAACGCGCCGGATGCGCGGGGCGGCGACCCTGGGTTGCATCGTGTGGCTCGCGATCTGCGGGCTGATCGGCTACGTTTTGTACAAGGTCGTCCCCGTGAAGGTCAACACGTCGGCGTTTGCGGACTTCCTTCAGGAGGAGGCCGCCTTCGGGTCCATCAAGAGCCCCGCTCAGCTCCAGTCCGAGATCCTGGCCAAAGCCAAGGAAATGGACATTCCCGTCACACGCGACAACATGGCCGTCAAGCGAACCCGCGAGTCGATCACCGTCGAAGCGCATTACGAGATCACGGTCGACTTCTTCAATGGCGCCTACAAGTACGTCTGGAAATTCGACCCGGTGTTCGCGCGGCCCATTTTCAACGTCTGAGCATCGGGATCAGGGCCTCGTGATTTCCCGCGAGCGAGCGGGCTCGCCGGGACACGCGTCTCCCCTCACGGGACCTCGGCTGGCCGGTTGCGCCCGCGCCGGGAAGATCTCGACGCGACGCCTGGGGCCGTGAGCAACCTTCGTCGGCGTTTTCCGCCCTCCGGGTTTTCGATCGCCGAGGTTTCCCGCCGGACCGGGATTCCAGGCTCGACATTGAGGTACTACGAACGCGAGATGCCTTCGCTCTTTCTCATCCGGAAGACTTCGGGCGGGCACCGCCGGTACGGAGAGAAAGACGTCGAGCGCTTCGCGACCATCCGCCGGCTGACCCGGGACGAGGCACTCTCTCTCTCCGAAATCCGGCGCGTCCTTTCCTCGAGCGGCGATCACGAGCCTCTCGTGGAAGAGGTCTCCCGCCTCCGGGCAGCCCAGCAGGAGGAGGGGTGGGCCCTGGCGGAGCTCGCCCGACGGGTCGGGGCGCTCGAGAAGAAACTGGCGGACCTTTCGGAAAAGCGGCGCTGGTTCGAGAAGAAATAATGCGATGGGGTTCGACCGTTGTCAGATCAGATTTCCCGATCCGGTCGCGGACGGGGTCTCGGGCAATCGGATTCCTGGCAACCTCAACTTCGACGGATAACCGACAAGGAGCCCTCATGCGTGGTTGGAAATCGTTTCTGCTCGGCGCCGGCGGCGCCCTGGCGCTTTCCTCGGTGTCCCTCGCCGCCGTCGCCATCGGCGCCCCGGCGCCCAATTTTTCGCTGACAGGCTTGGAGGGGAAACCTGTCGCTCTCGCGGAAGCGCTGAAGACCCACCGGGCGGTCGTCGTGATCTTCGTCGCCACGAAGTGCCCGTATTCCAATGCGTACAACGACCGCATGAAGCAGATGGCGGAGACCTACGAGAAGCAGGGCGTCCTCTTCATCGGCATCAACAGCAACAGCTCGGAGCCCGAGGCCGAGGCGCGCGAGCACGCGCGCAAGCACGGCCACGCGTTTCCCATCGCGAAGGACCCGGGCAACAGGGTCGCCGATCTGTATGACGCGAAACGGACGCCGGAGGCCTTCGTCGTGACCCCGGACGGCAAGCTGCGCTACCACGGGCGCATCGATGACAACTCGGAAGACGCCGCCCGGGTCACGTCCCCCGACTTGAAGAATGCGCTCGACGCCCTCCTGGCGGGAAAGCCGGTTCAGAGCGCCGAAACCAAGGCGTTCGGGTGCACGATCAAGCGCGTCTGAAGCGCCCCGGAACGGCGGCGGCGATCGCCCTCTGCGTTGCCGCGGTTCTCCCCCTCGCCTCGTCGAGTCTCGCCGGGGCGACGGCGGCTTCGCGGATTGCGGGCGAGCTCGATGCGGCCGGCTTCCGAAGTCTCCTCATCCGGAACCGCGGAAGCGTGCTCCTCGTGAACTTCTGGGCGACGTGGTGCGTCCCCTGTCGTGAGGAGTACCCCGACCTGGTCCGTCTGCAGAGGGAGCTCGCCTCCCGCGGCTTCCGGATTCTCGGGATCTCGACTGATTTTGCAAGCCAGAGGCCCGCCGTCGACAGCTTCCTCGGAACCATGAAGCCCGGTTTTCCAAACTACTGGAAAAAGAGCGGCGGCGAGCAGGCCTTCATCGAGAGCGTCGATCGCGAGTGGGGCGGAGAGCTCCCCTTTTCCGTCCTGTACGGCCGGGACGGCACGCGCGTGAAGTCCCTCTCCGGCAAGCACAGCTACGACGACTACCGCCGCGAGATCCTGCGGGCCCTCGGGGGAGCGCGCACACCGCGCGATCCGGGCGGCAGGCCGCCGGCCGATGCGGCCGCACCGCCCGCTCAGAATCAGCCCGCAGCCCCTTTGGAACACGAAAAATCCCTTTCCTGAGCAAGGAGGAATCCGCCGGGCGGCGAATACGCAACGCCTACCTGGGGGCCCCCTCACCCCAACCCTCTCCCCGAGCGCGGGGCGAGGGGGCAGAGCTGCGCTCCAACGACGATGGTGGCTAAGCTCGCCCCGGGAGGAGTCTCCCGACCAGAGGGAGGGAGGAGCCTCTCGGGGCGGGAGCCGAAGCGAACGAAGGGAGCAGGCGAGCGGTCGAGCCCACAGGCGAGCCGCTCGCCGGTGCCTTCGCCGCGCACGGCGAAGGCAGCTCCCGCAG
>JBBSGZ010000043.1:0-26404 GCA_038253555.1 Thermoanaerobaculia bacterium | reverse complement strand
CCGCCATATTAGAGCCCAGCCGCCGGCGGCCTGTGAACCCGACCCGGAGGGGTTTTTGGGGCCCCGCGGTCTGCCCCGGGGCCCGCGCCACAACCGCGTCACACGACTTCGAGGCGAAAGCGAGACGGCACGCGGCGGGAAGCTCGAACGCCCCCGGGACGCGCATCACAGTCACGTTTCCCGGCCGAGCTCCGCGTTCCGAGAGTGCCCCGAGAGCAGAGGAGAGGAGCGCGTCCGTGATGGTCGGATTCCAGCGCGCACAGACGACCGTGACGCGCAGCTTCGACGCGTCCGACGCCCCCTCCACCTCCCGGGCAAAGAGGGCGGGGCCCACGCGGCGGACGACACGGCGACTGTTCAAGGATCGGTCCTCTTTGAAGAGGGGGAATGTTAGCACTGCCGTCGCCTCCGCTCGCTGCGCGACGCGCTCACGCGCCGGCGAGCGGCTCGCCTGAGCTCGACCGCTCGCCTCGTCGCTCCGTTCGCTCCGGCTCCCGCCGCGAGAGGCTCCTCCCTCCCTTTGGTCGGGAGACTCCTCTCGGGGCGAGCTTAGTCACCCTCGTGGTGAAGGCGCAGCTCTGCCCCCTCGCCCCGCGCTCGGGGAGAGGGTTGGGGTGAGGGGGCTCGCAGGCAGGCGGTGCTCACTCGCCCGTGCGGCGGAACAAGCCGTTTTTCGTGCGCCGCGGATTTCCAGGTGGCAGCCGAAGGTGTCACCGGGGAAACGGGATGGGGTCGGCGCCCGGGGACTCCTACCCTTTTGCGAGGGCCCTCACGAGCTCCGGCTCGGCGCCGAAGTTCGATTCGTACCGCTCGATGAACCTGGTGATCGGGTAGCGCGGCGGCTGCGGTCCCTGCGCCTCGAGGCCGAACACCGCGGCGATACTGCCCATCCGCCCGGCCACTTCCCAGGAAAGTCCCGCGCGGATGCCGCGGAGAAGCCCGGCCCGAAATGCATCTCCGACTCCCGTCGGATCGAGCGCGTCCCCCTCGAGGCGGCCGGCCGGGATGCGATGCCGCTCCCGGCCGCCGAGCACGATCGTCGAGCCGTCCGCCCCGTGCGTTTCGATCACGACGGGGACGCGCGCCTCGATGTCGGTCGTGCTCCATCCCGTCTTCTGGACGACGATTCCCATCTCGTAGTCGTTCGCGATCAGCATCGCCGCGCCCTGGACGCTGCCTGAAATGTCCTCCCCCGAGAGGCGCGCCACCTGCTGGCTCGGGTCATAGATGAAAGGAATGCCGGCCGCGCGGCATTCCTCCGCGTACCGCTTCATACCGTCGGGATCGTTGGGAGAGATGAGGACCAGCGCGCATTGGGCCGTGTCGAGCTCACCAATCGACAACTCCCGCGCCCGGGCCATGGCGCCCGTGTAGAACGAGGCGATCTGGTTCTGGTCGAGGTCGGTCGAAACGAAGAACGAGGCGGTGAAGACGTCCGGGGAGAGCCGCAGTCCCGACACGTCGACCCCCTCGCCCGCGAGGCGCTCCCGGTAGGCGGCCGCATCGGGCCCGGCGGTCGCGAAGAGGAGGGGACGCTCGCCCAGGACGGCGAGCCCGTAAGCGATGTTCGCGGCGCACCCCCCTTCGACGCGCCGCATTTCGTCGACCAGAAAGGAGACCGAAAGCCGCGAGAGCTGGTCCGGAATCAGGTGTTCGACGAAATGGCCCGGGAAGGTCATCAGGTAATCGAACGCGACCGACCCCGTCACCACGATCCGGCCCGGCCGGCGAAAGAGGTCGATGGCGCCCGGCTTCGGAGTCTCCGTCACAGGTACCGCCCCGCGATCGGCGCGAGGCGGAGGCGCGTCTCTTCCGAGAGGGCCTTGCGGTCGGTCAGGACCGCGTATCGCATCGCGTCGCGACAGCCGCACTTCCGGTCCGGAGACACTCTGGCGACCGCCGCGCGCATTGCTCGCCTCGCCCCGGTGGCGTTTTCCGAGAGCACGGCCAGGATCGCCTCGACGGTGACCGGCTCCGCCGAATCGCGCCAGCAGTCGTAATCGGTGACCAGCGCCAGCGTCGCGTAACAGAGCTCCGCCTCGCGCGCGAGGCGCGCCTCCGTCAGGTTCGTCATTCCGATGACATCGGCATTCCAGTCGCGGTAGAGCCGCGACTCGGCGCGCGTCGAAAACTGCGGGCCCTCCATGCACACGTACGTGCCACCCCGGTGCACCGTCAGGCCGGCTTCGCTCGCGCTCGTCTCCAGGGCATCCGAGAGAGAGGCGCAGATCGGATCAGCGAATCCCGCGTGAGCGACGATCCCGCCATCGAAAAAGGTGTCCGCCCGGTGGCGGGTGCGATCGAGGAACTGATCGGGAATGACCGCGTGCCTGGGGGCAATCTCCTCGCGGAGGCTTCCGACGGCCGACGCGGAGAGGAGCGCGTCGCATCCGAGCATCTTGAACCCGCAGATGTTCGCCCGGTAGTTGATCTCAGTCGGCGAGAACCGGTGCCCCCGCGCATGCCGCGAGAAAAAGGCGACCGCAACTCCTCCGAGGGTTCCCGTGAAATAGGAGTCCGAAGGGGTTCCGAAGGGGGTTTCCAGCTTCTCCTCCCGGAGATTCTCGATTCCCGAGAGATCGTAGACCCCGCTGCCGCCGATCAGCCCGATTCGTCCCGCTTTTCGGTTCATACCCTGACTCCCTCTACCAGCGCCCGCTGGCGCTCGATCGCCTCCTGCACGCGGGAGGCCAGCACGAGCGCGTCGCGTCCGACTTCACCCGACACGAGCGGCACGCCGCGCTCTCGAACGGCGCGGATGAAGTCGGTCATCTCGCGCGCGAGCGGCTCTTCCCTCTCGACCGCGACGGAGCTCGGTACGATTTCCGGCTCCCCCGTCTCCCGGGAGAGCCGGTACGCCCGAACGGACTGCGCCTGCATGTCGACCGAAAGAGAAAGAGCCGGCGCAAAGATCTCGCACCGGCGCACCTTGTCCGACGACACCCGCGAAGCGGTCAGCGTCGCAACGCAGCCGCCTTCGAACGCGATCCGGGCGTTGGCGATGTCGATCGTGGAGGTCAACACGGGCATGCCGACGGCGCGGACCTCTTCGACCGGCCGTCCCACGAGGGTCTGCACGAGCTGGAGGTCGTGGATCATCAGGTCGAGAACGACGTCGACGTCGACGCTGCGGCGCGTGAACACTCCCAGCCGGTGGATCTCAATGAAGCGCACGTCGACGGCCAGGGCGAGCGCCGCCTGGACGGCCGGGTTGTATCGCTCGACGTGGCCGACCTGGACCACGCGCCCCCTCGCGCGAGCTTCGCTCAAAAGAGCGTCAGCTTCCGCGACCGTCGCGGTGATCGGCTTTTCCACCAGAACGTCGCAACCGCGAGCGATCAGCGTCCGTGCGATCTCCGCGTGTGTGACCGTCGGCGTCGCGACGACGACGGCCTCCGCGGCGTCCGCCGCTTCCTCGAGCGAATCGAGGACGGGAATGCCGAATTCGGCCCCGATCTCTCGCGCCCGGCCCGGATGCCGGTCGACGACCCCGACGCAGCGGACACCGCGAAGAGACGCGGCGATCCGAGCGTGATGGCGTCCGAGGTGTCCGACGCCGACGACGGCAACCCGAACCTCTCGCGGGGAGGCGCCTGTGTTCCCCGCGGCCGCGCTCATTTGTGGAATCCCCTCTTGCTCGCCCGGATGAAAAGGACCAGGTCGTCGACATCGGGCTCTCCCGAGAGCTCCGCCGCGATCTTCTCCAGGGCCTGCGTGGTGTTGAGCTTCGATTTGATCAGGAGGCGATACGCCTTCTGGAGTGCTTCGACCCTTTCGTCGGAAAAGCCATTCCTCTTCAGCCCGATGGCGTTGATGCCATAGGTCGTCGCGTCGATCCCATCCGTCTTGCAGAACGGGAGCACGTCCTGCCTCAGTTGCGCGTAGGCGCCGACAAACGCGTAATTCCCGATCCGGATGAACTGATGCGCCGCGGCGAAGGCCCCCAGCGTCGCATGATCCCCCACGTCGACGTGCCCCGCGAGGGCGGCGCAGTTGGCGAACACGACCTTCGAACCGATGCGGCAGTCGTGGGCAATGTGGCTGTAGGACATGAAGTAGCCGTCGTCCCCGATCACGGTCTCGCCTCGCCCCGTCACGGTGCCGCGATGCGCCGTCATGAACTCCCGGAAGACGTTTCGTGAACCGACGGAGAGCCGCGTGGGCTCGCCGTGGTACTTCAGGTCCTGGGGCTCGAGCCCGAGGACGGCGTGCGGGAAGATCCTGTTGTCTTCGCCGAACTCCGCCGGCCCGGAGATGTTCGCGTGAGCGCCGACGTGAGTGCGATCTCCGAGACGCACGTCATCACCGATGACGGCGTAAGGGCCGATCTCGACCCCCTCGCCGAGGACCGCCTCCGGCGAAACGATGGCCGTCGAGTGGACCTCGGCGCTCACGATCGGGCGACCAGGGCGGAGGTGAGCTCGGCCTCGGCGCAGAGCGCCCCCTCGACGGTGGCTCGCGCGCGGCACTTGCAGAGCCGCGATTTCACCGCGAGGAGCTCGACCTCGATGCGGAGCTGATCTCCCGGGGTGACGGGGCGGCGGAACTTGCAGCGGTCGACGCCCGTCAGATACAGCAGCTTGCGCTCCTCCTCGGGCAGGACGGCGAGGAGGCCGACCCCTGCCACTTGCGCCATCGCCTCGACGATCAGGACTCCGGGCATGACCGGGTTGCCCGGAAAGTGGCCCTGAAAAAACTCTTCGTTGAAGGTCACGTTCTTGATGCCGACCACGCGCTTGCCCGCCTCGAGCTCCAGGATCCGGTCGACGAGGAGGAAGGGGTAACGGTGCGGGAGGATTTTCAGGATCTCGAGGATGCCGAGCTCCACGTTATTCTCGCTTTCCGCGGCCGAAGCCGGCCGACTTTTCGAGCTTCTCCAGCCGCGCGACGAGCTCCGGCAGCCTCGCCGTCAGCGCCGCACGCTTCAGGAAATCGCGGTGCGGAGCGGCAGGATAGCCCGAGAGAACGGCGCCCGCCGGAACGACGGCGCGCGACACGATGCCCGCCTGACCCGTCGCGATCGAGCCGTCTCCCATCGTCGCGTGGTCGCCGATCCCCGCCTGTCCCGCGAGCGTGACGTGCGCGCCGAGCTTCGCGGAGCCGGCGATCCCGGCCTGGCCGCACAGGATCGAGTGCTCGCCGATCTGGACGTTGTGCCCGACCTGCACCAGGTTGTCGATCTTGGTGCCGCGCCCGATCACCGTCTCCCCGAGAGTCGCGCGGTCGATCGCGGAGTTCGCTCCGATCTCGACGTCGTCTTCCACGCGGACGATTCCCACCTGGGGGATTTTCCGGTGCCGCTCTCCATCCCAGACGTACCCGAAGCCGTCGGAGCCGATGACGGCGCCGGCGTGGATCACGCACCGGGCCCCGACGCGGCAATCCGCCAGAACCGCGGCACTCGGATAGAGCCATGTGTCGTCGCCGATCTCGGCGCGTTCTCCGACGAAACTTCCGGGGAACAGTACGGCCCGGGCGCCCACGCGTGCGCTTTTCTGGACAATCGCGCCCGCGCCCACCGCGGCGCCCTTTCCGATCCTTGCGGCGGCATCGACGTGGGCGCGGCGGGAAACACCCGCGGCCGGCCGCTTCCCGGGCCGCAGCCGGCCCAGCCAGAGGGCGAAGGCGGCCGTCGGATTCGCGACGAGGACCGCGGGCCGGCCTCCGGCGTGCACTTCCTCGGCGACTAAGAGGGCGCCCGCGCGGGTGGCAGCCGCGTCGCGAGTGCGGCCGGGATCGGCGAGCCAGGAGAGGTCACCCGCCTCCGCCCGATCGAGAGGCGCGATGCCGG
Organism: Thermoanaerobaculia bacterium; assembly: GCA_038253555.1. Classification (GTDB taxonomy): domain Bacteria; phylum Acidobacteriota; class Thermoanaerobaculia; order UBA5066; family Gp7-AA6; genus JALYUA01. The sequence goes on along the minus strand of JBBSGZ010000043.1, from coordinate 20,613 downwards.
TCAATCGCAGATGGGGATCGCCGAGAACGCGCCCGCCGACGGATTCCGCCACCTCTGCGAGGGTAAAAGAAAGGCCGCGGGAGCTCGTCGCCCCGCGGCCCTTTCCACCCGATTTCCCCCCGGATGCGCGTTTCACCAGGGGAAGTGTATTCCGGCTACTTTTTCGGCGCGGGCGTCGGCCGCGCGGCGGCGCTCCCGGCTGCCGGCTTCTGAGCCGCGGCGCCCGTCGCTCCGGCCGGCTTCGGCAGCGCCACCGTCGTGTTGATGCGCTTCAAAACCTCGTCCGTCACGTCCGTCGCCTCGTCGGCGTAGATGATCCCGGCGCGGGAATCGAGGACGACCGCGTAGCGCTTCTCCTTGAAGAAGTCCTTCACGATCGGACCGATGCGGCCCTCCAGAGAGCCCATCTCCTTGCGCTCGGCCTCCTGGAGGTCCTTCTGCGCGTCCTCCTGCATCCGCTTCCACCCCTTCTGGCGGTCGTCCGCCTGTTTCTCGAGCGCCTCGCGCTTGTCGGGCGGCATGGACTGGCCCTGGTCGTTCAACTTCTGGACGAGGTCCCTGGCCTCTTTCTCGACCCGGTCGAGCTCGTCCTTCTTCGAATCGGACAGCTTTTTCAGGCGTCCGTATGCTTCCTTTCCCGGGGCAGACTCCAGTGCCAGCCGCTGAGAGTTGATGATGGCGACCGGGCCGGAAAACCCGCCCCCGGGCACGGCGCCCGCGGCCGGCGCCGCCGCGCCCGTCTGAGCGGCGGCGATCGCCGTGATGCCGGCGGTCAGGATGGATAGGGCAATGCGTTTCATTCCAAGCTCCTTAAACGTAGTCGTGTGCGGCGAGAACGCGAAATAGTAGCAGACTCTCCGGGGGCTACAACAGCCGGAAAGCGGCCCCATTCCGAGCGTCGATTCGACCGGAGTTTCCTGGATACGCCATGGGATCCCGACCCCGAGGCCGCTGACTCCCTCACGGTCCCGTCGAGGGACCGCCTAAAACGTCCTGCCGATCGAGAAATCGAACCCCCGTCTCTTGTCGCGAAGGCTTTCGATCGGGAAGCCGAACTGGTCGATCGGGACCTTCGGGCTCAGGTTGAACGAATAGATGAACCGCAGCGGCGCCTGAAAAATCGGCAGGAAGATCCGAAGCTCGGCCCCGACCGACTCCCGCAAGCCCGACAGGCTGATGTTCTGGCTTTCATGAAACGAGTTTCCGACGTCGGCAAACGCCAGGAGTTTCGCCGGGCCGATGCTCGCAAACACATACTCGGCGTTTACGACGAAGTACTTGTTTCCACCCAGAATCCGTCCGTTCTCGTCCGTGAAAATCTGCTGGTTCCGGGCCAGCGGGAGCACGGAGCCGGCCCGGAATCCCCGGAGGCTCTGTTCACCGCCCAGCTGAAACCGCTCGTAAATCGGAACCCCCTGTCCCCCGTAGGGGCGCACGTACCCGGCTTCCCCGTTCAAGGCGAGGTAGGAGTGCCGCGGGACTCGGACCGGGATGTAGATCGACCCGCCGATCAGGGGCTTCAAGAAATCGACGCTGCCCCCGAGGTAACTTCCGGCGACTTGCGTCGTCAGGTAGAAGCGGTGCCCGGCATTCGGATCGAACGGGTCGTTCCTGTTATCGAACCTGTAACCCGGGGTGAACGAAGAAGTCTTCCCGACCACCTGCGTGAACTTGTCGGGAGGGACCGGCTGCCCCGGCGGCACCGCCGCGCCTCGCACCGGGAAGTTCGACTTGACGTCCTCGTACTGGTAGAGGACAGACCAGCTGTCGAAGAGACCGAGCCCCTTGCCGTAAAAAGCCGTGCCGCCGGTGCGACGCTCGTCGATGTTCAGATACGTGACGTTGCGTTTGAAGAGAGACGTTCCGACAGTCTGATTCTTGTCGAGAAACCAGGGAACGGTGTACGACACGTCGTAATAGTTGGAAATCTTGCCGAGCTGCGCCGAGGCTCCCAGGACCTCGCCGCGTCCGAGGAAGTTCCGGGTCTGAAACGAAAACTGGCCGAAGAACCCGTCGAGCGCCGAGTATCCCGCCCCGAACTGCACTTCGTTGCGCGAGGTCTCGGTCCCCTTCAGCGTCAAATCCACTTTCTTGTCGTCCGACCGGACCTTGAAGTCCGGCTCCTCGCCCACTTTGAAGTATCCGAGGGACTGGAGTTTCTGGAGGCTTTTCTTGACGGCCTCCATGTTCATGATGTCGCCCTCGTCGAGCGCAAACTCCCGCCGGATGACCTTGTCCCTCGTGGTCGTATTGCCCTGCACTTCCAGGCGTCCCAGGTAGAACTTGTCGCCCTCGTAGAGCCGTACGTCCACGTCCACCCTGTGATTTCCGACCTCGCGGTAAGCGGGGTCGGCGAACCAGTAGATGTAGCCGCGGACCTTGTACTCGGATTCGATGCGCGACAGCGCCTCGATCAGGTAGTCGCGGTTCAGCACCGATCCAGGCGGCAGATCCGCGAACTGACGCAGGATCCGTTCCCTGGGCACGACGTACGCCTCGTCTCCCTCGGCAGGTTGACCGGCCTGGTTGACCTTGACGATCTGAATCTGGTTCGTGAAGAACTGGTCGCCCTCGACGATGGGGATCCTGATCCGGACCCTCTTCTTCTGCTTTTTGACCGGAGCCTGCGGGTTCTTCACGAAAACGTCGAGAACCGGATCCTTGATGACGACGTCTTTGTATCCCTTGGAGTGGTACGCGCCCTTGAGGCTCTCGACGTCGGCTTCGTAGTTCGCCTGGCTGTACGTCGTGCTCGTCTCCGACAGCAGCCGGAACCAGGTGTTGACCTTCGTCTTCTTCATCGCCGCGCGCAGCCGCAACTGCGAAAAGACGTGGTTTCCCTCGAAGACGATGGAGGCGATCTTGACCTTGTCGCCCTCATCGATCACGAACACCACTTTCTTATCCGTCTTCGACACGTCGTCGATGCGGTACTCGACAGTCGCGCTCCGATACCCGTTCTCGGCGTAGATGTCCGCGATCATCGATCGCGACTTGGCGATGCTGCGAACGGAGAGGGGCACGCCGGCCTTGACCTCGGCTTTGCCCTCTTTCAACTTGTCTTTGATCTGGGTGGTCGAAATCTTCTTGTTGCCGACGAACTCGACTTCCTTGATCGTCGGGCGCTCTTCGATCGTCACGACCAGAGTGACGCCTTCGGAACCTCGCTCCGCCTCGATCGCGACGTTCTCGAGAAGGCCGACGTCCCAGAGAGCCTGGAAATTGGATCGGATCTTCTCGGCGTCGTACGGATCCCCGACTTTGACGCCCAGATAGTGCGCGATCGTGTCCGGGGCGACGGTCTGGAACCCGACCACCCGAATGCCGACGATGCGATCCCGGGCGGCGACCGGGGCGGCCGGGGCGGCCCGCGGATCGGGAGCGACGGCCGCGGCCGGGGTCGGAACGCCGGGGGCGCCGGAAGCGGCCGGGAGGACCACGGTCGGCGGACGGACCGGAGGCGGCGTCGGTGCGGCCGTCTGCGCGTCCGCGAGCACGCCGGCCAGCCCGGCCGCAAGCACGCCCGCGACGATCCAGCGTGTCAAACGGTGGACTCTCCGGGAGCGGTGAGTGCCGGTGCCGGCCCGTCCGTCGCCGGGCCGCGCCATCGGCAGCGGGCCTCCGGAAGAAGCTTCCATACACACATCGGGTTCTTTGTTCAAACGAGCCCGGAGCTTATCTTCTTCCGCCTTTTCGAGAAACCCCGGATCGCCGCGGCGCCGTCACCGGCACCAGCGCCTCGAAAGGCAAATCAGTCCTGGACGATGGGCTCGGGCTCCCGGGCAATCACGGTGAGGCCGGCGGGACCGACCCGCACTTCGATCGCATCGAGTTTCTCTTCCCGCGACTGGATCAGAAGCTCGGAAACCGGATCTTCCACGTACTTCTGGATCGAACGCCGCAGCGGGCGCGCGCCCATGTTGGGGTCCTCGCCGCTCTGCTCCAGAAGCCACTGGATTGCGGCGTCGTCCAAGTCGATCGAGGCGCCCTTGCTCGCGATCGTTGTGTTCACGTCGTCGATCAGAAGCCGGCAGATCTTCGTGAGCTCCGGCTGGCCCAGCGGATGAAAGACGATCGTTTCGTCGATCCGGTTGATGAACTCGGGCGAGAAGTCGCGTTTCAATTCCTTCAACACGAGATCCTCGATCTCCCGGCTGTTCTGAATCTCCTTCGACCCCCCGAATCCGAGTCTCGTCCGGTTCACCAGGTACTTCGTTCCGATGTTTGACGTCATGATGATGAGGGTGTTCTTGAAATCGATCACGTTGCCGTATGCGTCGGTGAGGATCCCGTCCTCGAGAATCTGGAGGAGCAGGTTGGCGATGTCCGGATGCGCCTTTTCGATCTCGTCGAACAGGATGACGCTGTAGGGGTTGCGCCGAATGCGCTCCGTGAGCTGCCCCCCCTCTTCGTGCCCGACGTACCCGGGAGGCGATCCGATGAGCTTCGACACGGAGTGCTTCTCCATGTACTCGGACATGTCGAACCGCACGAGTGACTTGGGATTTTCGAAGAGAAACTCCGCCAGCCGGCGGGCGACCTCGGTCTTCCCGACGCCCGAGGGGCCCAGAAAGATGAAGGAGCCCATCGGCCGGTTCGGGTTGTTGACGCCCAGGCGCGAACGGCGGATCGCCTTCGACACGCCGATGATGGCCGCTTCCTGCCCCACGATCCGCCGCCGGAGCGCGTCCTCCATGTGAAGGAGCTTCTCAGCTTCCTCCATCTCGAGGGAAGCGACCGGGATCCCGGTCCAGGAAGAGATGATCTCTTCGATGTCACGGCGCGTGACCTCCTGGGTCGCCTCGCTTCTCTCGGCGGTCTGGGCCTTCGTGCGTTCGATTTCTTCCTTCAACTCGATCTCGCGTTCTCGGAGGAAGACCGCTTTTTCGAAGTCCTTGTCGGAAATCGCCTTCTTCATTTCTTTGACGATCTGCCGCGTCTCGACCTCGAGCTTGCGGAGGTTCTGCGTGTCGGCGACGCGCTTCAACTTGACCTTTGCGCCCGCCTCATCCAGCAGGTCGATGGCCTTGTCGGGAAAGAAACGGTCCGTGATGTACCGGTTGGACTGGTACACGGCCGTCTTTATGGCCTCGGGCGAATACCGGACTTTGTGGAACTGCTCGTAGCGGTCCTTGACCCCTTCGAGGATCTCGAACGTCTCGTCCTCGGACGGCGCGGTCACGTTGATTGCCTGGAACCGGCGGAGCAGGGAACGGTCTTTTTCGATGTACTTTCGGTACTCCTTCAGAGTGGTCGCGCCGACGCAGGACACCTCGCCTCTCGAAAGAGCGGGCTTTAAGATGTTGGCCGCGTCGAGAGAGCCCTCGGCGGATCCGGCGCCGATCAAGGAATGGATCTCGTCGATGAAGATGATGAGGTCCGGGTTCTCGCGGAGCTCCCGGATGATCCCCTTCAGGCGCTCCTCGAACTGGCCTCGATATTTGGTGCCGGCGACGATCAGGGAGAGATCGAGCGCCAGGATTTTTTTCTGCGCCAGGAACATGGGGACCGCGCCCTCGACGATCCGGGTCGCGAGCCCTTCGACGATCGCCGTCTTGCCGACACCCGGCTCGCCCAGAAGGATCGGGTTGTTTTTCGTACGGCGGGAAAGGATCTGGATGATCCGCTCGACTTCCTTCTCGCGACCGATCAGCGGGTCAAACCCGCCGCCGGTGGCGAGCGAGGTCAAGTCGCGGCTGTACTCCGCGAGGAACGGGAGCTCCTTCTTCTGCTTGGATACCTCGCGCTCCTTGATGAGCGAGATGGTCTCTTCCCGCACGCCGTACAGATTGAACCCCCGGGCCGTCAGGAGCCGGCCGGCCACGCAGCCGTCCACGCGCAACAGGCCGATCAAGAGGTGCTCGGTCCCGACATAAGGGTGCATCATCGACTCCGCCTCATGCGAGGCGTAAGCGAGGATTTTTTTGGACTCTTCGGAGAGGGGGAGCTCGGCGGTCGAGGAAATCCGCTCGACGAAGATGCGGTCGCCTTCGATTTCGCGGCGGACCTCTTCCGGCTTCACGTTGAAGCGGGAAAAGATCTCCTTGATGATGTCTTCGCCTTCCCGGAGTATCCCGAGGAGGAGGTGCTCGGATTCGATCACCTTGGAACCCAGCTTGGAAGCTTCGTAGCGCGCGAAGAAGAGGGCCCGCCTCGCCTTCTCGTTGTACTTCTCAAACATCGGGGCCCCTTGGGAACGAAGTACGACTCACCGACTCGTCACCGACCCGCAGCTCTAAAAACCAGGCGCGGGTGAAATCCCTTCCCGCGACATCAAGTAGATTTTATCACGGCGACTTGCGAGCTCAGGATTATGCGTGACGAGAATGGTCGTCATCCCGCGCTCCCGATGAAGCTCTTCGAGCAGCGCGAAGACTCCCGAGGCGGATTCCGCGTCGAGGTTCCCCGTCGGTTCGTCGGCCAGGAGCAGTCCCGGCCCGCGAGCGAGCGCCCGTGCGATCGCGACCCGCTGCTGCTCGCCTCCCGAGAGCGCGCGGGGGCGATGGTGCCCCCGGTCGCCGAGTCCCACCCGGTCGAGAAGGGCCGCAGCGCCGCGCCCGGCCTCCGCGGCGCCCATGCCCGCGATCCGCAGCGGAAAGGCGACGTTCTCCGACGCCGTGAATTCCGGCAGGAGATGGTGAAACTGAAAAACGAATCCAATCCGCTCGTTGCGGAACCGGGCCCGGTCGCGCGGATTCAACTCGTCGAGGGCCTGGCCGAAAATCTCGACGCGCCCCGAGTCCGCGCGGTCGATTCCGCCGAGCAGATGCAGAAGGGTCGACTTGCCCACTCCCGACGGCCCCATGACGGCCGCGAACGTGGATGCTTCCACGTCCAGAGAGAGGCCGGTGAAGACCCGGACGGGAGCGCCTTCGCCCTCATAGATTTTGGAGAGGTTCTCCGCGTGAATGGCGAGCATGGGGTTCAGGGAAAACGGGCGACGCGAATCATCGCGAGAGCCTTACCGCCTCTCCCGGCGCGAGCCGCGCGGCGGCGCGTGCGGGCAGGAGCGCGGCGAGCACCGCGGTGGCGAAAGCAAAGATCGCGACGGTCGCCACTTCGAGTGGATGCACGGCGAACGGGACGTGCGAGAGCAGGTACACGTCTCCCGGGAGAGGGACCAGGCGGAACCGGTCGAGCACTACGGAAGCACCGACGCCGACCAGGATGCCGCCGGCCGTTCCCGCTGCCCCGATCGCGGCGCCGAGTGTCAGGTAGATCCGGGCGAGTGAAGCCGGCGCGGCTCCGAGCGACGTGAGCACTCCGAGGTCCCGCTTCTTCTCGACGACGAGCATCGCGATGTTCGAGACGATGTTGAGAGCGGCGACGACGATGACGAGGGCTACGGTCGCGAAGATCACGACTTTCTCAAGCTTCAACGCAAACGCGAGCGGGGCGTTCAAGTCCCGCCAGGTCTGAACGCGGTACCCGGCCGGCAGGGCCGCGCGCACCGTCGCTGCGGCGCGTTCCGCCGCCGACGGATCTCTCAGTCGCGCCTCCCAGGCGCGCGCCCCCGAAGCGATGCCCGAGAGAAGTCGCGCGGTCGCCTCAGGCAGTTCGATGTCGGCGGGCTTCTCGACGAGACTGCCCCGGCGGATGTCGCGAACCCTGACGGCGACGGCAATCGGGACCGGGCCGAGCGGAGAAAGTCGGGTGCGCGACGAGAGCAGGCGCAGAACGCTCCCCCGGTCCGACCCGGTGCGTCCGGCGACCGAAGACGAGAGCCGGGCGGGCGGATACCCCTCTCCCGTTTCGTCCGGGAACGAACGGGGAGCGGCGTTCCTGAATCTCACGGGCAAAGTGGTGCGCGAGGCCGAGTCCGACAGCCAGCCCCGGCCTTCGATCGCGGGCTGCGTCGAGACGACACCAGGCACGGAGGCGAGAACGCGGCTGACGAGGTCCGCGTCGGAAAGCCGGTCGCCGCGCTGCGGCGAAACGACCAGGTGGGGACTGCGATCGGACATCTGCGCGCGAATCCGGTCCTGAAACCCCGACAGCAGGGAAAGGGAGAGAACGAGAGCGGCGACGCCGACGCCGAGTCCGACGACGGAAATGGTGGAGATCAACGCGACGTGCGCGCTCCGTCTGGACGTGGCGAGGTATCGGAGAGCGATGAACGACTCGAAGGTCATGACGAAAGCCGGGAAACGGCGGTTGGCTTCTTCGTTTTACGTTTCCCGTTTCCCGTTTCCCGCCTCTTCATCTCGGCCTCATCAGCGGAAACAGGATGACGTCCCGGATCGAGGGCTTCTCCGTCAGGAGCATCGTAAGCCGGTCGATTCCCACCCCTTCGCCCGCCGCCGGCGGCATCCCGTAGGAGAGGGCCTCGACGTAGTCACTATCGAACTGCATGGCCTCGGCGTCGCCGCCCGCTTTCTGGCGCGCCTGTTCGACAAACCGGCGTTCCTGCTCAAAGGGGTCGTTCAACTCGGAAAAACCATTGGCGATCTCCATACCGCCCGCGTACAACTCGAACCGGTCAACCCACTCGGGAGCCGTCGGGTCCTGCTTGGAGAGCGGCGAGATCTCCGTCGGGAACTCGTAAAGAAAGGTCGGCTGGAGGAAGCCCGCTTCGCCGACCGCTTCGAAGAGTTCGGCTAAGAGCTTCCCCTTCTGGCCGGCAAAGCGGTCGGGCTTTTCGACTCCGAACCTTCGCGCCGCGCCGAGAAGCCCCTCCGCGTCGGCGAGCTCGTCGGCGCGAACGGGGCCGCGAGCGTCCTCGCGAGTGGCTTCGAGCACCGCGTCGCGCATCGTGATGCGGCGGTAGGGCGGAGACCAGTCGATCGAATGATCTCCCCACTGCGTGACGGCCCCGCCGACCACCTCCGTGACGAGTCCTGAGAGCATTTTCTCCGTTAGATCGATCAGGTCCGTTGACCGTGCATAGGCCTGGTAGAACTCGAGCATCGTGAACTCGGGGTTGTGGTGCGTCGAGATGCCCTCGTTGCGAAAGTTTCGGTTGATCTCGTACACACGCTCGATGCCGCCGACGACCAGCCGCTTCAGGTAGAGCTCGGGCGCGATCCTCAGGTAGAGCTCCAGGTCGAGGGCGTTGTGGTGCGTGACGAACGGCCGCGCCAGAGCGCCGCCCGCCACGGGCTGCATCATGGGCGTTTCGACCTCGAGAAATCCGCGCGCGTCCAGGAACCGACGTATCGCCCGGACGATGGCGGCCCGCTTTTCGAACACCGCCCGGGCGTCGGGATTCACCGCGAGGTCGAGATACCGCTGCCGGTATCGCACCTCGACGTCCTTCAATCCGTGCCATTTCTCCGGGAGCGGCTTGAAACACTTTGCGAGGAACGTGAGGCTTTTAGCCTTCACCGACAGCTGCCCGGTCCGGGTGCGGAACACCGGCCCCTCGATGCCGATCCAGTCGCCGAGATCGAGCGCGCGAAAGAGGGCCCAGTGTTTTTCGCCGACCGCGTCCATTCGCACGTAGGCCTGTAGCCTGCCGAGACCGTCTGAAAGGTCGAGAAAGCCCGCCTTGCCCTGGATGCGAAGGGCGAGGACCCGGCCCGCCGCTGCTTCTACGGCGGGTTCGCGGTCGAGATCTTCTCCGGAGTGCTTCGCGTAGCGCTCCGCGATCTCGGAAACCGTCGCCGACGCCGGAAAAGAGAACGGATAAGGGTCCGTCAGCGCGACGATCTGCTCGAAGCTCTCCCGCCGGTGCCGCAGAAGCTCGGCCTCGGAAACACCTTCCGACTCGGCCGGACCCGTATCCCGCGGACTGTCCGTCATGGGCGGGCAGTATACGGTCGCACGTGCGCCTGAAACGACGCCCGGTTTCCAGGCGAGGCCGCGCCCGTACCGCGGGCAGGGGGCACGGAAAAAGCGTCGTCGAGCGAAAGCATGAAGGGGAAACCGACTTTCATTCGAAAGTCGCCGGTCTTCCCTTATCCCCTGTCCTTCGCGCCGCAGCCCTTCTTGCAGTCCAGTCTGTCGCCCTTCGGCGGCAGGGTCATCGGATCTTCTGGACTACGATTTCCACGCGGCGATTCTTCTGACGTCCATCGGGGTCGTCGGTGCCATCGGGTCTGGTGTTGGGCGCCACGGGTTTTTTCGCGCCGAAGCCGGCGGTTGCGATGCGGGCGTCCGCCAGCTTCTCCCTCTGAACCAGCCACTTCCGGACCGATTCGGCCCGGCTCACGGAAAGGCGCTGGTTGTAGGACTCGCTCCCCTTCCCGTCCGTGTGCCCTTCGATGCGGATCTTGCCCTTCTCGCCCCCCTTTTCGCGGATCACCTCGGCCACTGTTTTCAGGGTCTTCCCGGCGGCGGGAGTCAGGTTCGCCCGGTCGAACGCAAAGAGGACATCCGCCGCGAGAGCGATGACGACCTCCGTGTCGCTCTCGCGCACCTCCAGGTCCTGGACTTTTCCGCCGATGTCATCCACTCGAAAGACGAGGTCGAGGACCTTCCCCGTGGAGCCGTCGGTCTGGGCCCATGCCGGCGCAGCCCAGGCGATGGCGGAAAGTACCGCCGGCAGAAGGCATCTTCCGGCGCTCTTCATGCGCCCGGATACCTCACCGGGAGATCGGAACGTCATCGAGCGGCTGAAAGTGAGGGATCACGATTCCGATCCTGGTGACGTTCTCCGGAGGCGCCGGGAATTTGGCCCACAGGTTCATCCGGGACTTTTTTCCCATGTCCTTCAGTCCGCTCGAGCAAACGCAGTTTTTCTCGGAGTCCCGGACGACGAAGTACTTCTTCTTCCCGACCGGGTCGACAAGAGTGATTCCCCCGATCGTGCTGTGGTCTTTGATCTCGTTGTCCTTCGAGCCGTAGTTGTAGCCAAATCCCAACGACTGGTCGGAGTCGTTGACGAGCACAAACTTGAGCGAAATCGTTCCTCCACCCGTGCGCTTGAACTCCGTGACTTCGACTCGCGTTCCCGGCTTCTCGCCGTCGGCGGTCGCGACGGGGGCGGCGGCCGCGACGGGCTGCGGCAAGGGCAGGGTCAAAGCGAAAGGGGAGACGGCAAGCGACGCCAGGATCCAGAAAAACGGCCGACCCCTTCGGACCTTCGAAAGCATGGGGCGCTCCTTTCGGTGGCAGACCGGGAGAGCTTTTGTGGGGACTTTCCCCGGCCCTGCGAAGATCCTACCGCGGAGTGGAGCTCCAGAGAAGGTCAGGCCGGGTCCCCGCGGGAGCCGGTATCCCCGGCGACTTCCGCGGCGTCGAGACGGAGCCACAGATCGGCGGTCGACCGCAGCAATCGAAACCGCGTCCGGCTCCACGAGCGGGATTCCGATCCGCGCGGCAAGGCGTCCACGATTTCCGAGAGAGCCAGATCCACCTCCGGCGACCGGCCAAGGGTGGCGCGAGCGGCCTTGACGAGGGCGACCGCCGGGGCGCCGTCCGCCGCCGTCCTCAGGGCCTCCGCCTCCGTCTCCGCCTTGAAGCGGAGCGAAGTCGCTCGAAGGAGAGTCCGGTCGGCGGCCGATTCGGGGGCGCCCCGGGTCACGGCGCGCCGCGCCGCAGCGAGCTCCCACGACTCGAGGTCGAGGTGGACGAGACCGGCGACGTTGGTGCGAAGGGGTCCGACGCCGCCGTCGTAGAGCTCGACCGCTGCGAGGACCCGGTCGAGGCAGGGGCGCCAGAAGGTTTCGTCCCCTCCGTCCGGTTCGATTTCCTCGACGAGCTCGAGCGCCTCGTCGATGTCCTCGGCAGCGAGACCCGAGATGTCGAACTTGGTCAGGACCTCGCCGATGGCCGTCTTCAGCTCGAGGACATGCTGCGCGCGGACGTTGTGATCCATCGCCTGGCGGTCGAACTTGATCCGGGAGTCGCGGAACCGCTGAAATTCCTCCGGCGGAGCGTCTCCGCCGCCGTGCGTCAGCTCTCTCTCGAGGTTGGTGATGCGTCCCGTGGCTTCGTCGAGCCGCCGCTCCTCCCGTTCGTAGAGCCGGTGAAACACGGAGCGCGACGTCAGATTGCACCAGGCCACCGCCGTCAGGATTTCGGCATTTGAGAGCCCGCTGGCCACCCGACGCTTCATGGTGCGCACGTTTTCGAGAAGCCGCTGGTTCAACAGCTCCTCGAACTCCCGCGCGCTCGCCACGTCGGTCGCGAGCTCGTCGAAAGCGCGGACGATCGCGGGGGTCATCGCGCTGTCCATGCGCGGCCACACGGAGGAAGACGTGAGCGACTCGAAGAATCTGCGGATCTGCGATCGGGGCCGGGTCGCCGACGCTTCGGGATCGGCCTGGCCGGTTGCGGCGACGGTCGCCAGGAAGTCCACCTTGTCGATGACGTCCTCGTCGATGTCAGGCTGCGAAAAATAAAAGCGGAGGAGATAGAAGGCGATCTTTTCGTCCTGAGGACGCACTTTCTCGAAAAATCGGCGCATGAAGGAGGGAGAGATCCTGCGATCGACTTCGCGCAACTGGCGAGCGACACCGTCCAACCGCGAGTTCAAGTCCCGCAGGAGCGGGTCGACCGACTCCGGAGACCCCGTATTGATGCGCGAGGCGATCGTCTTGACGTCCTCGTACAGCGCCGGGAAATCGACCGTATACCCCGCATCCGCCGAAAAGAACGTCTTGTATACGCCTCGAACGAATTGGTGGAAGGTCCAGAGCGCCTTGAACCGCTCCGTGAGGCGGATGTAGTCTTCGTGAAGAAGCTGTATTTTCTCGACCGACATCTGTTTTTCGGGTTGCTGAGGTAACGACTATTCTAGACCCCATCCCGCGACCGGCCCTCCCACGCTCCCCGAACGGGCAAATCCGGGCCTGTTTCCGATGAAACTGGGCCGGACGCTCATCGACGCAGCCACCCTCGACAGTGGGGTGGCGCGGATCGCGGCGGAGATCGACCGCGACCAGTCGGGGCGCCCCGCGTTACTGGTGGGGATACTCAAGGGCTCCATTTTCTTCCTCTGCGATCTCGCGAAGAAGCTCGAAACGACGCCCGTCTCGCTCGATTTTCTGCAGGTGTCTTCGTACGGGTCGGGAACCAAATCGTCCGGGAACGTGCGCCTTCAACGCGACCTGTCGACGGACGTGGCCGGTCGCGACGTGATCATCGTCGAAGACATCGTAGACACGGGGCGAACGCTGACGAAGATCATCGAGCTGCTCGGGACCCGGCACCCCAAGTCCGTCAAGATCTGCGCACTGCTGAAAAAGAAGATCGCGGGCAACGAGGGCATCCCCGTGGACTACCTCGGATTCACGATAGAGGATCATTTCGTCGTCGGATACGGGCTCGACTACGCCGAGATGTACCGCAACCTCCCGTTCATCGGGATCCTGGAGCCGGACGCCGAGGCCGCCGGGAACGAGAGCCCGGCCATCGAGATGGGAAGGACGGAAACGGCGCGCCGGAGTTGACCGGCAGTCCATGACCAACCCGGGGATTGTTCCCCCGGGCAAGGTTCAAGCCTTTTCCGGCCCTTTTCGTTTCCGATTTCGGCGTTCCCGTCCTAGGATCCCTTCATGAAATATCTCGCGACGGACGGCGCGCCCAAAGCGATCGGTCCTTATTCGCAGGCGGTCATCGAAGGCGGGTTTCTCTACGCATCCGGACAGATCCCGCTCGACCCGGCGAGCGGCGAGCTCGTCCCGGGCGGGATCGAACCGTCCGCGGAACGGATCTTCGACAACCTGGAAGCGGTTTTGGGGGAAGGCGGACTGACGCTCGACGACGTGGTGAAAGCGACCGTCTATCTGACCCGAACCGAAGACTTTCCCGCGATGAACGCCGTGTATGCGCGGCGCTTCGGCGATCACAGGCCGGCGAGATCGACGGTGACGGTCGCGGGCCTTCCGAAAGGCGCGCCGCTCGAAATCGACCTCATCGCCAGGACGCGGTAGCCGGAGGCGGCGCCGGCCGTCAGGAGCGGAACCACAGACCCACCGCCGCCGCGACAGCGCCGAAAAGGAAAATTCGGGTCGAACGCCGGTGGAGGCGGTCGAATTTCCGGCGCCACGGGTCTTCGGCTCCGGCGGCGTCGAATGAGCCCGCTTTCATCCGGAAATAGTTCATCCGGGGACGAAGCACCATCGCGAGGTACACGTTGGTCGCGACCGCGGCGAAGATCGCGATTCCGGAGATCACCGCTCCGCCGGCGAGCCCCCCCGCGCGCTCGAGCTCGACGAAGACTCCGATCACCAGCAGGAGGGAGAGAAGCTGCTTGACGGCCTCGAACCGCCGCAGGACTTCACCGAAGGCCCCGCCGGCCTGATCGCGCGACGCCACCATCCGGAAAATGACGGGCGCCGCGAGAACGACGAGTACCGAGCCCCCGACCCAGACGGCGAGCGAGAAGAGGATGACCTGCGAGATCAGCGCGGACATGAAGGAGACGCTATCAGTTGACTCGGCGGGAGTACTCGACCTCGTCGAGCCGTGACGGACTATGCTTCTCCATTCCCAACCGGCGAATGCACCTGCTGCTCGGCTCGATCGTCGCTGTCGCGGCAGCCGTGCGTCTCTTTAAGCTCGACTTCTTCTCGTACGGGCTCGACGAGATTTTGCAGAGTTACTGGCTGCACGGGACGTGGACTTTTTTCTGGAAATCCATCCGGTTCGACGCCGTCCATCCCCCGCTCGATTACCTCGCAGGGCGGACCTTCGAGCTTCTCCATCCGTCGGACTGGGTGCGAAAGATTCCTGACGTCGCCTGGGGCCTGGGCACGATCGCCGCCCTCGGAATTCTTCTCCGCCGCCGAGTGGGAATGCCGGCGGGCGCTCTTGCGGCTCTTCTCCTGGCTGTCGCGCCGTTTCACGTCCGCTACTCTCAGGAACTGCGTCCGTACGCGCTCGGATGTCTCCTTCTCGTGCTGTCGCTCATCGCTCTGGATAACTTCCTGACGAGACCGTCGACCGCGCGTTGCGTCGCTCTCTATGCCGCCTGTCTCGCAACGGCCTACACGCTCTATCTCGCGGCCGTCGTGCTCGCGATCGCGGCAGCCGGTCTGTTGCTGGAGGACGCTCTTTCGGCGGAATTCGAAAAAAAACGCCGGGCACGTGGATTCCTGATCTGGTCGCCACTCTTCTGCCTGGCACTCATTCTCGGGTACCTGCCCTGGCTGCCGGTCGTGCTGGAGGCGACGCGCCGTGCCCCTCCGGTACCCGCAACGCCTCTCACCTGGGAGCGCGCCGGCAGAACCGTCGCTTTCTTCGGGTTCGAGCCCGGCGACGGGCTTCCGTTCCGACGCGTCGATCTCCTATTCGTCGCCCTGGCGATCATCGGATGTCTCGCCGCCATGAAAACCCGGGGAGCTCGTTTTCTTGCGGTGTGGAGCATCGGCGGCTTCGCCGTCGTTGAGGCCCTCTGGCAGCTCCACCCTCATTGGGACGCGACGCGGCGCTATATCCCGGCGGGCCTCGCCCTTCCCGCGCTGACGGCCCTTGCTCTCGTGTCCGGGGGGCGCTCCAGGATCGGCCGTCGGCTCGCCATCGGCGTCCTGGCGATGACTCTCGTTTTCGACGCCGCCGCCCTCAAGAGTTATTTTCGCGACGGCAGGCCCGATTGGCGGCCGCTCGCCCGCGTCCTCCGAGCGCGCCCGCCGACGGAGCGTGTCTTCACGGAGAACCAGTACTCGCAGCTATGCGTGGCCTACTTCGTGGTCGGACCCAATTGGCTATACGAGGCGATGACGGCGGGAGCCGCCAGGACCGGAAGGCCCATCCCGAACCTCGAGGGTGAGATTCGCCGGTTGCCCTATTCTTGGGATCCGGGGACCACCGCATGGCTGGTAATCAGCGGCACTCCCGCCCCAGAGCTTCGTCGCTGGGCGACGCAGTTTCGACGAATCGATTTTCCGAGGGCCGAAGGAGCCGCCCTTTACTGGCTCGACCCGTCGCGGCGCGAGCTCGCTCTCAGAGGCTGGTGAAGGGATCCGCCTCCCGCCTCCCGCCTCCCGCCTCCCGCCTCCCGATAGAATCGGATGATGGACCCAGAGCTCGCTTCGGCGCTCGACGACCTGATTCTCGGCCGCGGGGTCGCGCGCGGGCGGCATTCGATGCGGTATCAGGACAGGATCGCGCGCACCGAGTTCGAAGAGCGCCTCGCAGCCAACGGGTTCGCTCCGATGACCGTGCGCGAGGCGCCGATCGAGGCGGGAGAGAGGATCCCCGCCTTCCACCTCCACGACGAGACTGCGGATTTCGGCTGGATCCGCTGGGAGATCTTCACGCCCCGCAGCCGGCGCAAGCTCTACGCTTCGGAGTATCGCCGTTCCGACAACGACGAGTGGGCGGTTCAGATCAACCTGGCCTCGCCGGAGCGCGTCTGGGCGAGCCCGGACCGCAAGGAGCGGCATGACGTCGAGACGGTCGTGGCGGTTCATCCATGACGGGGGTCTCACGGGCGCCCATCCGCCGGACGATCCAGGTCGGCCCCCTCCAGTGCAACTGCACGATCCTGTTCGATGCCGAAAGCCGGCAGGCTGTCGTCATAGACCCGGGCGACGAGCCCGAAAGGATCTTAGCCGAGGTGGCCAGCGAAAAGCTGAGCGTGTCCGCCCTCCTGCACACACACGCGCATTTCGACCACATCGGGGGCAGCGCGGGCGTCGCGAAGGGCACGGGGGCGCCCATCCGACTTCACGCCGACGATGCTCCGCTTTATGACGCGTTGCCGGAACAGGCGGCGCTCTTCGGGCTGTCGGCAGGCTCTCCCGCTCCCCGCGGAGCTCCCCTGCGCGACGCCGAGGTCATCCGATTCGGGGCGTTCTCCGTGACCGCGATTCATACACCGGGCCACACGCCGGGCTCGACCTGTTTCCTCTCGGACGGCCTCGCGCCGATCCTGTTTTCCGGCGACACTCTTTTCCGCCGCTCGATCGGAAGGACGGACCTCTGGGGCGGCGACACGGAGTTGATTCTCCAGTCGATCCGGCAGAAGCTCTTCTCGCTTCCCGCGGAAACGCCGGTCGTCTGCGGGCACGGGCCGGACACGACGATCGCGGAAGAGAAGCGAGCAAATCCCTTCGTCGGGGAGCGCTGAACCGGGCTTTCGCCCGCGATCCGACGGAGGCGGAAACGCGCAGTGCCGTTATACTTCCCGCCCATGGCGATGTCGCTCGTCGAAAAGTCCCGGCTCGTTTCGTCCTTCTGGCAGGACGCCCCCGCGGCGTGCCCGAAGCATGGAGTTCCGATGCGCGCGTTTTTCGTCGAGCGCGTCTACAAGCCGCAGATCGTCATGGTGTGCCCGAAGGGCGAGATGTTCCGCTTCGACCAGAAGCCGAAACAGATCGCATTCTCGCGGCCGCACTTGAAAACGATGGCGCTCGACGCGCAGGAGCGGGAATCGCCCTCGTGCCCCCAGGACTTCACCCCCCTCGTCGTCTACCGCACTCCGGCGAAGTTTCTGCCGGTCGGGTGGGATTACACCTTTGTCTGTCCCGCGTGCCTTTCCTTTGGTCAGTGGGTCGACACCGGCCGGCCCGAAGAGGACGTCACCGCGGCTCCGAAGGTCAGGAAGGAAGCCCCCGCCTTCCATGACGAAACCATCCCGCTGCCAAAGCGCATGGAAATGGCGAAAGACGGCGACCTGAAGTTGAAGCTGTACGCGGCCATGGCGCAGACGGACTGCACCGCGTGCGGCTATGACTGCGAGGGCTATGCCGCGGCGATCGCGGCCGGCACGGAAAAAGATCCCAATCTCTGCGTCCCGGGCAAAGAAGAAACCGCGCGGATTGTAAAGGACCTCCTCAAGGGGACGGGGCTCCCGGCGGCCACCGGGTAGATCCTCCCGCTCTGCGCGCCTGGCGGAGATCCACGGCCACGGATCAGTTTTCCACTTCTTCCCTCTTCTCGGCGGCCTCAGCAACTCTCGGTTCTTCGGCGCGCGCGGATGGGCCGCCCCCGGCCGTTCGCCGGTCCGCCGCGGAAATGGGCAGGGAGAAGGTAAACCGGCTGCCGCGCCCGACGACGCTATCCGCCCAGATCGTGCCGCCGTGCAGCTCCACCAGGGATCGCGCGAGGGCCAGACCGATGCCCATCCCGGGGTGCCGCCGTGTCGTGGACCCGTCCACCTGGCGGAACCTTTCGAACACGTGGGGCAGGTCCCCTTCTGCTATGCCGACTCCGTCGTCCTCGACGCTCACCAGGAACCGCTCGGGCTCCCGGTCGATGCGGATCACGACGCGACCGTGCCTCGGCGAGAACTTGATTGCGTTCGCCAGCAGGTTCCAGAGCACCTGCTGCAACCGGAGCGCGTCCGCGCGGATCAGCGGCAGCGCGTCGGGAACGGGCGCCAGGATCATGACCACGCCACGGGACTCGGCCATCAGCCGGACGGTGTCCATCGACCGCTGCGCGACCTCGAGCAGCGAGACGGGACGAAGCTCGAGGGAAAGCGTGCCCCGCTCCATCCGGGCGAGGTCGAGAAGGTCGTCGATCAGCGCGAGGAGAACGCGCGCGGACTGACGCACCTGCTTCAACCCGCGCCGGAGGGTCTCCTCGTCCACGTCCCCCTCCTCGAGCAGGTCTGTCCACCCCACGATCGAAGTCAGCGGCGTCCGCAGCTCGTGGTTCACGTTCTGGAGGAAGTAGTCCTTGAGACGGCTTGCCCGACGCAGCTCCTCGACCGTCCCCGTGAGGGTCGTGTACAGCTGCGCGTTCTTGATGAGAAGCGAAGCCGCGTCGGCAAAGGAAGTCAGCGCATCGACCTCCTCGTGCCCGAAGCCGCCGGGGCGGTTCGTCGCGACCGCGACGCCGAATGTCCGATCCTCGGTTTTCAAAGGACAGAAGATCGCGTTCACGGCGTCGACCGTCGTCTGAAGCCCGCGGTGTACGTACGGATCTCGTTCGAGGTCGTTCGTGACGTACGGCTCCCCGCTCTTGAACACCATGCCGGCGATCGACGGAGTTTCCACAGAGACCTTCAGCTTCGCGATCACGTCCTCGTTGACGTTCCAGCCAGGCCATTGCGCTTCAAGGCGATTCGTGTCGGGGTCGTAAAGATAGAACCAGACGCGCTCCGCGCGCGTGAACGCCGCGATGGCTTCGCTGGCGCGGGAGAGCACTTCGCGCAGGTCGGTCGCCTGGTACGACGCGCGGAAGAGCGAGTGCAGTCGGCGAAGCGTCTCCACGCGCCGCTCGACGCGCCGTCCCATCCGCCCGATCGCCGCCGCCAGCCGGCCGAGCTCGTCCGGCGAGGTGCCGCCGGTGACTTCGACGGCGCGGCCCTGCCCGATCTCTTCGGCGGCATGCACGAGCGCGAGCACCGGGGCCGAGATGCGCCGGGACATGACCACCACCACCGCCAGGACCGCGACGAGCAGGTACAGAAACACGAAAAAGACGTACTGCTGGAGGTCGGAGTAGGACTTGGGCTGGATCTCGTCTTCCGCTGCCGTCGCGATGCGCCGAAGGGCGTCGCCGGAGAGCCCTTCCACGAAAACCCAACCCGTCGTCCGCACCCGCGCCGAGGCGAGGCGGCACGAGGCGCCGTTGAACCGGTATTTCCCGAACGTGCGCGGCGCCGCGAGGATGGCGTTCACCAGGCGGCGCCGTTCCGCATTTCCGGAGCCAGCGAGCGACGGCCCCGAAGATGCGGTCCACCCGAGGAGCTGAGCGGCCCGGCCGGTCAGATAGACGAGGTTGCCCGCCTGGTCGACGACGAACCAGACGTCGCCCTGCGCTTCGGCGGGCTCGAGAGCTTCGATCGCGTAGCGCCGCACGTCGACCCCCATCGCCACCGCCGCGACCAGCGTGCCGATATCGTTCCTCACGGGCACGAAGAAGCTCACGAGCCGGGCTTCGGGAGTGATCCGCGCCCCGCCCCGGCCCGAGAACCAGAGGGCGTTGTCCCCTCCGACCGGACGGCGCTCCGGAAAACGGGCGGTCTGGTTGAAGGTGAAGTGGTCGAGGGCGCCGTTGGATTCCTTCAGCGCCGAGTGAATGTCCATCCAGGGGCTCATCCGCATCACGCCCGAGGCGGTCCAGACGCTGACGTTCTTTATGGTGTTGCGCCGTTCCCGGACCCCCCGCAAAAGGGGCGCGACCTGCAGCGTCGCCAAGTAATCCCGCCGGGCCTGAGGGTCCGCTTCGTGCGCGTCTTCGATGAAGGCGACCGTGTCCTCGGCCGGAAACGGGTTCCAGATGTGGCCGTCCGCGTCGAGAGGCGGCAACTCTCCCGGCGGTGCGGGAGACGCGAAGGCCTGGGTCAGGGCCGTGGCGATCGACCACGCGGCCTCTTCGGCGACGGCGGCGCGCCGGTCGATCCACTCGGCCCGGAATCCGGCGTCCTGCTGGATCTGAACGGAAGCCTGCGCGATCCGGGCGGCGGTCAACTGCTGAACCGAGTTGTCCTTCAGCTCCGTCAGACGGCGCATGAGGATGAAGACGATCAGGGCGCCGGGAATCAGGAACGCGAGGAAGAATCCGAACAAGAGTCGCGCCGCGAGACTGCGCCGGGGTGAAAGGGTCCGGCGCAGACGGGCAAAGTTCAGGAGCGGCCGGCCGATCCCGGGGGACCAACGATCAGGCATCTTTTGTACTTCCATTGTACGGGGCAACCGTCGCCTCCGCTCACTGCGGGAGCTGCGAGCTTAGCCACCATCAAGGCTGAGGCGCAGCTCTGCCCTCGCCCCGGGCTCGGGGAGAGGGTTGGGGTGAGGGGGCCCGCAGGCAGGCGCCGCGCATTCCCCGCTGCCT
>JBBSGZ010000042.1:0-26916 GCA_038253555.1 Thermoanaerobaculia bacterium | reverse complement strand
GTCCGAGTAATGCTAAAAACCGAGATCTCGGGGGTACTGAAACCCCTCGGCACGTGACGATCGGGCGTTAGGGGCCAACTGTGGCGAAAAAGAGTTTTCACTTTCTCTCGTTTTCGATTACCTGGACGGGCTCCTAGGCGGTCGGCGAGAACACCTCGGGGAATTCGCCCCTCGCCTCGCGCCCAGCGCCCAGCGCCCTCTTTCATGGTCCTCGCCTACGCCGTCTTCGACCTCTATCTTCCGGGCTGCCGCGGCCTGAAAGAGAAACGCATGATCGTCAAAAGCCTGAAAAGCCGCATCCGCAACGAGTTCGAGATCTCCGCCTCCGAAGTGGGCGGGCAGGACCTTCTCCAGCGCTGTGAGCTCGGGGTCGCCGTCGTCGGGCCCGATCAGCCGCCACTCGATGCGGTGCTGCAGAACGTGCTGCGCTTCGTCGAATCGAATCTCGAGGGGGAGATCCTCGATTATCGGAATGAGTTCCTTCATGTGTGACCGCGGAGGGCGCGCGGCGCTGGGGGTCAGGCGCGGGGCGGGCCGGTGCCCCCCATTCTCCGCCCGGCGCCGGGCGACGAGCGCCGAGCGCCTCCTGCCGTGAAAAAAGAATCACGCCGCGCTCAGCGCGTCTCCGATCTCGTCCGAGCGGAGATTTCCAGACTGGTGCTCCTCGAAGCGCATGATCCCGAACTGCGCAAGGTAACCATTACCGAAGTGGAGATGCCGCCGGACCTCCGATCCGCCCGTGTCTACTTCTCCGCGCTCGGCGGCGAGGCCGAGCGGGACGAAGCGCTTGCCGCTCTCGATCGCGCGTCCGGATTCCTCCGGCGGGAGGTCGGCCGCCGGTGCGGGTTGCGTTTCGCGCCCGAGCTGCATTTCTTCGCGGATCGCTCGATCGAGCGCGGCGCCCGCATCGAGGAGCTCCTGGCGAAAGTGGTCCCGCCGGCCGGGGACGAGGACGAAACAGACCAAAAAGCGCCCGAAGGCGCTCCGGAGTGACGCGGCCCGACTCTCTTTCCCGCGGGTTCCTGATATTGATCGACAAGCCCGGCGGACTGACGTCCCACGATGTCGTCGAACGCGCGCGCCGGGCGACGCGCGTCCCCCGCATCGGGCACAGCGGGACTCTCGACCCGATGGCGACCGGACTCCTGCTGCTGTGTGCCGGCGGAGCCGCCCGCTTGCAGGGGTTTTTCACGCTCCTCGACAAATCCTACGAGGGCACGATCCGCCTCGGCCGCGCGACGGCGACCTATGACCGTGAGGGGGAACCTCTGGGGGAAGAGAAAGACCCCGGCGGAATCGGCGCGCCGGAGGTCGAAGAAGCGGCGGCCCCGTTCCGCGGAGAGTTCCTCCAGTCCCCCCCTCCCTATTCGGCGAAGAAGATCAAGGGTCGCAAGTTCTACGAAATGGCGCGCAAGGGCGAAGAGGTCCCGCTGCTTCCCAAGAAAGTGAGGGTCACAGAGCTCCTCCTCTCACCGCCCGCGGGCGGAAGGATCCAGTTCTCGATTTCCTGCTCGTCCGGGACCTACATCCGGTCGATCGCGCACAACATCGGGGAATCGCTTCGCTGCGGCGCGCATCTCGAGAGCCTCCGCCGGACCCGGATCGGCGACTTCCGCGTCGAAGAGGCGATCGCGCTCGAGCTCTTCGAAGCGCTCCCCGACGCGGAACGGCTGGCGCCGCCGCACGCCCTTCCGCTCTCCCGGGTCCCTTTCCCGTTCGAAAGGCTTCGGCTGGCGTCGCTCGAAGCGTGGAAAGTCCGGAAGGGGCAGCCGATTCCGGCGCGGGGGGTGGCGTCCGCCGACGGCGCCTGGGTCACGCTTCTCGGCCCGGGCGACGAAATGGTGGCGCTGGCGCAGGTCTCTCCGATCGGCCAGGGCGGGGTTTCGATCCTGAAGCCCCGCATCGTGCTGGCGGAGGAGACGATCGGAAGGCGATGAGCTGAGCCGCCGTCATGCGTCAGATCTCCGCGCGCCGCCGGAAAGCCTCCTGACCGCTCGATCCGGGTG
Organism: Thermoanaerobaculia bacterium; assembly: GCA_038253555.1. Taxonomy (GTDB): domain Bacteria; phylum Acidobacteriota; class Thermoanaerobaculia; order UBA5066; family Gp7-AA6; genus JALYUA01. Next base: position 24,910 of record JBBSGZ010000042.1, on the reverse strand, counting down.
GCGGGCCTCCCGAAGGCGTGCTAGGCTCATCGTTTATTAAAAAGTAGAGTGTATTGGAAGGCTATTGGAGGATTCTTGAACGCTACCACCTATCAGACGACCGAAAAGCCCAACATCGTGCGGGACTACCGCACGCACGACACGGACACCGGGTCCCCGGAGGTCCAGGTCGCCCTTCTCACGAATCGGATTACGTATCTGACCGAACACTTCAAGACGAACGCGAAGGACCATCACTCCCGCCGCGGTCTCTTGAAGCTCGTCTCCCGGCGCCGGCGCCTGCTCGACTACCTGAAGAGCGAGGACGCCGCTCGTTACCACCGGCTGATCGAGCGCCTCGGGCTCCGTAAGTAAAAGAACATCCGTCGGCCCGGGGGCCGGGACATTTTCTCTGCCGGAGCGCTCGGGGCAATTCGCCCCGCGGCCGGCGTCCCTTCCCTCGCCTCTGACTCGAAAGGAAAAAACAATGCGCCATACCATTTCCGTTCCCCTCGGGAACCGCAGCCTCGAGATCGAGATCGGCAAGCTCGCCAAGCAGGCCGACGGTTCCGCCGTCATGCGGTTCGGCGACACCGTCGTTCTCTGCACGGCCGTTTTCCAGAAGGAGCCCAAGGAAAACGCCGAATTCTTTCCGCTGACCGTCGACTATCGCGAGAACACGTACGCCGCCGGCCGGATCCCGGGCGGCTGGTTCAAGCGCGAAGGCCGGCCGACCGAGAAGGAAACCCTGACGTCCCGGTTGATCGACCGCCCGATGCGGCCCCTCTTCCCGAAGGGCTTCAACCACGAGACGCAGTTGATCGCGTTCGTGCTTTCCGCCGACGGGCAGAACGATCCGGATGTCCTCGCGTTGAACGGTGCTTCCGTCGCGCTCACCTGCTCCCTGATCCCCTTCTACACGCCCGTCGGCGCCGTCCGGGTCGGCCGCATCGAGGGGCAGTTCGTCGTCAATCCGACCAATGCCGAGCGCGACAAATCGGACGTCGACCTGATCGTCGCCGGGACGGAAACGGCAGTCGTCATGGTCGAAGCGGGCGCCCGGGAGGTGCCCGAACGCACCATGATCGACGCGATTTTCTTCGGGCACGAGTTCATCCGGAAGATCTGCGGGGCGCAGAAGGAGCTGCAGCGTCAGGCCGGCTACATGAAGCCGGACTGGAAGGCTCCGGAAGCGTTCCCCGCCTCTGTCGCCGCAGAGGTCCGCCAGAAGTGGGAGGCGCCGATGATGGCGGCCCTCACGATGAAGAACAAGATCGCGTCGTACGCCGAGATCAAAGCGGTCAAGAAGGCCGCGGCGTCGATAGTCCCGGAGGGAGAGACGGCCCTTCGCCAGCAGACGACGAAAGCCGCCGACGACCTGGTCAAGACCCTGACGCGCGAGACGATCCTCGGAAAAAGCCAGCGGCTGGACGGACGCGCGTTCGACCAGGTCCGCCCGATCGAATGCGAAGTGGGCCTTCTCCCCCGGACGCACGGCTCCGCCCTTTTCACGCGCGGCGAGACCCAGGCGCTCGTCACGGCGACGCTCGGGACGTCTGACGACGCGCAGATCATCGAAGAGTACGAAGGAGAGCTCGAGCACACCTTTCTCCTCCACTACAACTTTCCGCCCTTCTCCGTGGGCGAGGCGAAGTTCCTCCGGGGACCCTCCCGCCGCGACATAGGGCACGGCAATCTCGCCCGGCGCGCCCTCTCGCCGGTTCTCCCCAACGAGGATGCGTTCCCCTATACCGTCCGCGTCGTCTCCGACATCCTCGAGTCGAACGGGTCGTCTTCGATGGCGACCGTCTGCGGCGGCACTCTGGCCCTCATGGACGCGGGCGTTCCGATCAAATCGCCCGTCGCCGGCGTCGCGATGGGCCTCGTTTCCGACGGAGACCGCTTCGCGATCCTGACTGACATCGCCGGACAGGAAGACCACTACGGCGACATGGACTTCAAGGTGGCCGGCTCCCGCGAGGGAATCACCGCTCTTCAGATGGACATCAAGATCAAGGGACTCCCCAGGGAGATCCTGGAACGCGCCCTCGAGCAGGCGCGGGCCGGCCGGCTCCACATCCTCGAGAAGATGACGGCCGCGCTCGACAAGCCGAGAACCAACATCTCGCCTTTCGCGCCGCGCATCTTCACGATGCAGATTCCGCGCGATCGCATCCGCGACGTGATCGGCAGCGGCGGCAAGACGATCCGTTCGATCATCGAGTCGACGGGCTGCAAGATCGACGTGGAAGATTCGGGCAAGGTCTCGATCGCCTCCTCGGACGAGGCGGCCGCGCTGCGCGCGATCGAGATCATCGAGAGCCTCACGCAGGAGCCGGAAATCGGCAAGGTGTACAAGGGGAAGGTGCGCCGGGTCGAGCCGTACGGAGCCTTCGTCGAGATCCTCCCCGGACAGGACGGCCTGGTGCACATCTCGGAGCTGGCGCCTTACCGCGTGCGCCAGACGACCGACGTGGTCAAGGAAGGCGACGAGGTCACGGTCAAGATCATCGCCGTCGACCCCATGGGCAAGATCAAGCTCTCCCGGAAGCAGGCCCTGTCAAAAGAGGAGCTCGAGGCCGAGATGGCGCTCGCGCCGGCGGGCGGCGGTGAGGACGACCGTGGGGACGACCGGGGTCCCCGCGACGACCGGGGACCGAGGGGCGATCAGAGGGGGCCGCGAGGCCCGCGGCGGTAGTTCCCGGAAGTTAACCGCGCGGCCTCGAAACCGCGCTTTTCGTTCGCTGCGGATACGCATCAACAGTTTCAAAGGAGGACACATGATTTCGAGAAAACTTCAGATGACGATCGCGGGCGCGGCACTGTCCGTCGCCTTTGCTGCGGGCTGCCAGAAGAGCGCGGAGACGACCACGACGACGGCGACCTCGACAACGGCCGGGCCCGCCGACGCGTCAATGGCGGCTCCGACCCCTGGCACCGCTGCGATTCTTCCGGACGGCGCGCGCCAGGTCCAGACCACGACAACGACGACGACGACGGTCACGGTGGACCCCGTCGAGGCGTCCCAGCACAACGCCGTGCGGCGTCGCGCCAAAACGACCACGGCGGCAACGGACACGGCGACCGTCCGGTCCAACCCGCGTTCCGGCGAAGCGTCGGGGTCTTCCGAAGCGCGTCGTCCCGCGGGCCGGCGCGAGCACGAAGTTCCGGCGGGCACGATCCTGCGAGTCTCATTCAATAAGACAATCTCGACGGCGACCGCGCAGGCGGGCGAAGTCTACTCGGGCGCGCTGTTAGACGACCTGCTGTCCGATGACGAAACGGTGGTCGCCCCCTCCGGGACGCGCGTCCACGGAAAAGTGGAGCACGTCGTCGATTCCGGCAAGCTCGGCAGGCCGGCGGAGCTGCGGTTCCGGTTGACGGACCTGGACGTCAACGGGCGGACCGTCGCGATTGCGACGTCCGCGTACCAGCGCGTCGGTGATACGCACACGAAGCGGAACGCGGGCTACATTGCCGGCGGAGCCGCGGTGGGTGCGATCCTCGGACAGGTTCTCGGTGGCAACACGAAGGGCACGCTCGAAGGCGCCGCGGCCGGCGCGGCGGCGGGAACAGGAGTCGCGGCGCTCGGAGGCGATCTCGACTTCTCGATTGAAGCGGGACGCTCGACCGCGTTCACCCTGGAGCAGGTGCTGAGGTTGCCCGCGGCCATGTAAGGGACGGAGCCGGCGCGGTCCTGCGTCGGTTTTGATCGCCGAAGGAGAGTTCACGGAGGGGGCGCTCGCGCGCCCTTTCGTTTTCCCAACGGCGGTTTCCGCGCCGTAAGTATCGGCCTCCCCGTTAGAAGGACACCCGCGTCCGAGGGGAGTCGCAGGACGGAGGCGGCCCCGGAACCAACGCGGAGTTCCGACTCCGGATATGACCGCGAGTCCGAGCTCCATTTCTTTCGTCGTCTCGACTCCCCGGCGGGCACGCGGCTTGCTAAATGGAGACAAATGGACGCAGGAATGATGAAGCCCCCGACCTTTTCGAGGGCGGTCCTCGACGTATTTCTGCTCGAACCCGATGGCCTCGTCGAGGGTTGCGGGACGGGAACGCGCCTCCGGTTAAAGAAGTTCTTCGATTTCCTTAACTCACGCGCCTTGCCTGCCGGAGTTTTCGGTCCGGAGAGCGTCGAGGGGGCCACAGGGCCGCGCTTCGCGTCCGGCGGCTTGCAGGGCGGGATTTCTGCCGCGTCACATTCCCGGTCAGATGGGGCATACTGAACGCGAGGGGCGCCGGGGTGGGCTGCACGAGCCCGGAAGGGTTCTCCAGGCCACACCCTGTATCCGATCTGGAATCGCCGGTTGATTCCTTCAAGGAGATTTTCTGAACAAACTCCGCTTCGTCAGTGCGTGCCTTTTCGGTACCCTGCTCGCCGGGGGCGCCTACGGATACGCCCGCCCCGCCAGGGTCGGGAAAGCGGCGCAGGCGGGAGTGTCCCGCCCCCTGCGTGAGATTCCCCCGCGCCTCGTGAAGCCGACCCGAGTCGCACGGGAGGCGGAGGACCCTTCGGAAGCCCGTGAGTCGCGTATCGGGCCGGACGCACGGATCCCGGATTCCGTCGCGCAAACCGACTTTGCGGCGGAGAAACAGGCCGTCGGAAAGAGACTGCTTTCCATTCCCCCGCCGAATCGGAATTTCGAGGGGGTCCCCAACCTCGACGGCTTCTATCCGCCGGACACGGTCGGCGATGTGGGTCCCAACCATTACGTTCAATGGGTGCTCAAGCACTTTCAGATTTTCGACAAGAACGGCACCTCCCTCTACGGCCCCGCCCCCTCGAACACGCTCTGGTCGGGGTTCGGCGGCCCCTGCGAGACTGGAATCAACGGCGATCCCTTTGTCGTCTACGACCCCATCTCGGACCGCTGGTTTTTCAGCCAGCACACGATGACGAGCCCGTTTGGTCAGTGCGTTGCCGTCTCCGTCGGCGCGGATCCGCTGGGCTCCTATTACCGGTACTTCTTTTCCCTGAGCGCGACTCTGAATTACGACTATCCGAAGTTCGGTGTCTGGCCGGACGGGTACTACATGACCGGCAACAAGCAGGACACGACGAGGGGTTATGCCTTCGTCGGTTCGGCCGCCCTGGTCTTCGACCGCGCTAAGATGCTGCTCGGACAGCCGGCGACCTACCAGGAGTTCAGCCTGCCGGGATTCGGTTACCTCCCCACCGATCTCGATGGGCGGTTGCTCCCGCCTCGGGGTTCTCCGAACTACCTCGTCCATCAGGACCCGACGTCCCTGGTCACTTACCGGCTTCATGTCGACTGGTCGACGCCGGCGAATTCCGCGTTGAGCGCACCGACTTCGCTTCCTTCGGCGGCGTACAACCTTCTCTGTCCGGGCACCTCGAGCTGTGTCCCGCAACCAGGCACCAGCGTCGGCCTCGACGGGCTCGGAAGCTACCCGATGCACCGGTTTGCGTATCGGAATTTCGGAGACCACGAGTCTCTCGTGTTCAACCTGTCCGTAGACGCCTCCGCGGCGCCTCCGGTCCATGCGGCCGTGCGCTGGTACGAGCTCCGCAACACCCCTCCCGGGGGCGCGACGACGCTCTATCAGCAGGGCACCTATGCGCCGGACGCCGTGCACCGCTGGATGGGGAGCGTGGCGATGGACGCCGCCGGGGACATCGCACTCGGGTACAGCGTCTCCAATGCCACTTCGGTGTTCCCGGGGATCCGGTATACGGGACGAGTCGCCGCGGACCCGCTCGGAACGATGCCGCAGGGAGAGGCGTCGATCGTCGAGGGCAGCGGGTCGCAACTCGGTCCAGCGAACCGGTGGGGCGACTATTCCACGATGACGGTGGACCCTTCCGACGACTGCACTTTCTGGTACACGAACGAATACAACCCCACGACGAGCGACGCTCCCTGGCGAACCCGGATCGCGTCTTTCCGGTTCCCCGGCTGCTCGGCGTGTGTGCCGCCCGCCGCGCCCACGATCGCAGGCCCCGCGGTGATCTGCGCCGGCTCCCCGTTCACCTCACCGCCGCAACCGGCTACTCCTCATATCAGTGGTACCACGGGGCGGCGCCGATTCCGGGTGCGACCTCGCAGACCTACACGATCTCCAGCGCCGCCGCCGGCGACCAGGGAACCTATTTCGTGAGCGGTACCGCGGCGGGCTGCGCCTCTCAGCAGTCGGATCCTTTCGTCGTGACCGTCCAGGCGCCGCCGGCGGCCCCGACCGCCGGCAACAATGGCCCGATCTGCGCCGGCGGCACGCTCGCTCTCACGGCGTCCGGCGCAACGGGTGCGACGTACTCCTGGACCGGCCCGAACGGATTCGCCTCCTCGGCGCAGAACCCGACCATCGCCTCCGCGCCGGCCTCCGCATCGGGCGTCTACAACGTGTTCGTGACGGTGAATGGCTGCGCGTCGCCTGCCGCGTCGACCACCGCCGTAGTTCGGACGCTGCCTTCGTCCTCGATTTCCTCGGCTCCCTCGGCCTGTCCCCTCTCGAGCGGAAACTTCGCCTCGATCCCTTCGGCGGGAGCGGGCGCGGTGTACTCCTGGTCCATCGTGAACGGCAGCATCACGTCGGGGGCCGGGACGCGGGCGATCACTTTCACGGCCGGCCCGTCGGGCTCTGTTTCCTTGAGCGTCACCGTGACGGACGCGGCCGGGTGTGCGTCGACGGGGTCTGCCTCCGTTCTCGTTCGGTCTGGACCCGCCTGCGGCGCGAATTTTTTCTCGGTCCCTCCGTGCCGCATCGTCGACACGCGCGCTCCGACCGGCCCGTACGGGGCGCCCTCGCTCCAGGCGCGCGCGTCCCGGACCTTCGTCCTGGCGAATAGATGCGGTATCCCTTCGACCGCTCGCGCGGTCGCGGCGAATCTCACCGCGACCGGGGCGACCGCAATCGGATTCCTGAACGTTTACGCGGCAGGCCTTCCCCCGCCGGACACAAGTGTCCTCAATTTCCATTCCGCGGCGGCGCGGGGAAGTTTCGCGACCGTGTCGCTCGGCCCGTCGGGCGACGTGATCGTCTTCTGCAGCATGGGCGAGGGATCCGTCGATCTGATCGTCGATGTAGTCGGCTACCTCGAGTAAGCAGGACCGATAAAGCCCCCGGGCCTGAGAGTGCCCATTTGCGAGCGGCGTGGAGAAGGATTCTTTCCCGCCGCCCCTCCCTTCCCAGATAAATCGGGACTCGATCGAGCCATTGCCGGACTGTGAGATTGTCTGGGGCCTTCGAAGCCGAAGTTTCACCTGATTTCCTGAGTCGCGGCCTCCCCGGTCGAAGATTTCCCAGATAGAACGCGGCCGAGAGACGATCGCCCTACGGTCCATGTACCAATTGCCACAGATCCTTCGCGCGCGCGAGTTCGTTAGACTCCCCCTCTCTCGAGGAGGACTCGTGAACTCGACTCGACACATCGCGGCGGGAGTGATCGTCTTTGCTTGCCTCGTTTCGTCGGGACCAGCATCCCCGGCGCAGGATCCGGCGCTCTTCTCCGAAATGAGGTGGCGGTGCATCGGTCCGTTTCGCGGCGGGCGGACCGTGGGCGCGGCGGGGATCCCCTCTCAGCCGAACGTATTCTTCATGGGTGTCAACAACGGCGGCGTCTGGAAGACGACGGACGCCGGCAGAACGTGGGTCTCTCTCTTCGACGATCAGCCCACCCAGTCCGTGGGCGCAATCGCGCTCGCCCCCTCGAATCCGGATGTGATCTACGTCGGCAGCGGAGAAGGGCTGCAGCGGCCGGATCTCTCGACGGGCGATGGCATCTACAAATCCACCGACGGCGGGAAGACCTGGCGCCACCTGGGCCTCCGCGACGGGCAGCAGATCGGCGCACTGATCGTCGATCCCGGCAATCCGGATCGCGTACTTGCCGCGGTGCTGGGTCACCCCTACGGTCCGAACACGGAACGCGGCGTCTTCCGATCGAATGACGGCGGGCAGAACTGGGAAAAGGTGCTCTACAAGGATGAGAACACGGGCGCAAGCGCGCTCGCGTTCGATTCGAAAAACCCGCAGACCGTGTACGCGGCCCTCTGGGCCGCCCGACAGGCGCCCTGGGAAATCGGCGCTTCATTTCAGGCTCCGGGGAGCGGGCTGTACAAGTCCACCGATGGCGGATCCACCTGGAAGCCGCTGACGGCGGGCCTCCCGTCGATCGCGGAAGAGCTCGGCCGGATCGGCATTGCGGTCTCGCCCTCGAATCCCTCGCGGCTCTATGCCCAGGTGGACGCGGACGCGGCGCACGGGGGCACCTATCGGTCGGACGACGCGGGCGCGACGTGGCGGCGCGTCAACTCCGAGGCCCGGATCTGGGGGCGAGGGGGGGATTTCGGGGAAGTGAAGGTCGATCCGAAGAACCCGGAAGTCATCTACGTTGCGAACACCTCGACCTACCGTTCGACGGACGGGGGCCGCACGTTCACCGCGATCAAAGGGGCTCCCGGGGGCGATGACTACCACACGGTCTGGATCAATCCGGACCACCCCGAGATCCTGTTCCTCGCGGCGGACCAGGGCGCGACGATCTCGGTCAACGGCGGAAAGACGTGGAGCTCCTGGTACAACCAGCCGACGGCTCAGTTCTACCATGTGATCACGGACAACGCCTTCCCCTACCGGGTTTACGGGGGGCAACAGGAGAGCGGGTCGGCCGGAGTGGCCAGCCGAAGCGACGACGGATCCATTCACTTCGGTGACTGGCATCCCGTCGGGATCGAGGAGTACGGGTACGTCGCACCCGACCCTCTCGATCCGAACATTCTCTACGGCGGCAAGATCAGTCGCCACGACCTTCGCACCGGCGACACGGTGGACATCTCGCCCGCTCCGATACGCGGCAAATATCGTTTCGTGCGCACGATGCCGGTGCTCTTCTCGCCGCTCGATCCTCGCACGCTCTACCTCGGTTCGAACGTCCTCTTCGCCACACGCGACGGCGGTAACAGCTGGAGCGTTCTCTCCCCCGACCTGACGCGCCCGGTGTGGGAGATGCCCGTCTCTGTGGGCGTCTTCGCCGACGCGGACCCCGAGAAGGGAAATCACCGCGGGGTCATTTACACGATCGCCCCCTCCCCGAAGGAGGCGGGACGCATCTGGGTTGGCACCGACGACGGCCTGATGCACGTCACTGTCGACGGAGGAAAGACCTGGAAGGACGTCACCCCGAAAGCGCTCACGCCGTGGAGCAAGGTTTCGCTCATGGAAGCGTCGCACTCGGACCCCGCCACAGCCTATGCCGCCGTCAACCGCTTTCGGCTGGACGACCTGCGCCCGCACATCTACCGTACGCGCGACGGCGGAGCGACCTGGCAGGAGATCGTCCGCGGAATTCCAGCCAACGAGGTCGTCAACGCGGTCCGCGAGGATCCGGAACGCCGCGGCCTGCTCTTTGCGGCCACGGAGCGCGGCGTGTACGTGTCGTTTGACGACGGCGACGAGTGGCGGAGCCTTCGGAACAATCTGCCGGCGACGTCCGTGCGCGATCTGGTGGTCCATGGCGACGACCTCGTCGTCGGAACGCACGGCCGCTCCTTCTGGATCCTGGACGACATCACGCCCCTGCGGCAGATGGAGGCGCAGACGTCGGCCGCGGACGTACACCTCTTCCGGCCGCAGACCGCGACGCGGGTCAAGCGCAGCCAGTGGCCCGACACTCCCCTGCCTCCCGAGGAACCAGCCGGTCAAAACCCTCCCGACGGCGCGGTCGTGAACTACCTGCTGAAGGCGCGCCCCGCGCAGCCCGTCGTGCTCGAATTCGTCGACGCCGCCGGCAAGCTCGTGCGACGCTTCTCGAGCGCCGATCGTCCGGAATCAGTCGATCCCGACCTGAACGTTCCCACGTACTGGGTCCGCCCCGCCGCCGGCCTCTCGGCGGAGCCCGGGATGCACCGCTTCGTGTGGGACCTCCACTTTCCGCCGCCCGACGTCCTCGAGCACGAGTACCCGATCTCGGCCGTTCCGCACGACACGCCTCGTCATCCGCTCGGGCCTGCGGTGCTCCCGGGCACCTACACGGTCCGGCTCATCGCCGGAGGCCGGACCGAGACCGCGCCGCTCACCGTCCGGATGGACCCGCGGGTCAGGACGTCCCCCGAGGGACTGGCGGAACGCTTCCGTTTGGCGGCGGAAATTTCGCGGGCCCTGTCCCGCGATTTCGCCGCTCTGACCGAGGTGAAGGCCGCCCGGGCGCGGCTCAAGGCATCTGCCGGCGGAGGCCGGAAGGGAGCGTCCCGCTCCTACGAGGACGACCTCGCGTCGCTCGAAGGCACGGGCGGCGGCAGCCGCGGAGCTCATTCGGACGACCTCGCGGGATTGAACGGAAAGCTTGCGAGCCTCTACGCCGTCGTCGAGGGATCCGACACGCCACCGACCACGCAGGCGGTCGCTGCGTGGAAAGAGCTCTCGGACTCGCTCGATAAGACGCTCGCGCGCTGGGTGGAGCTCAGGAAGTCCGGCCGGGGCGGACACTAGGCGGGGCCGGACCCCTCACTCGAACTCTCTCCCCGGGCGCCCCGGGAGAGGGATAAGGCCTGGCCCCTCCCCGCCGCCCGCTCCGCGCCCCGCGCCTTCGCCCTGCGCCCTTCGCCTTTCGCCTTTCGCCTTTCGCCTTTCGCCTGTCAGTACGGCATCTCCTCGTCCGACAGCCCCAGCACGTGTCCGATTTCGTGCACGACGGTGTCTCGGATCTCCCGGACCGCTTCCCCCTTCGTTTGACAGCTGCGGAGGATCGGCCCGCGAAAGATCGCGATCTGGCCCGGGAGGTGGGAAATCGCCGACTGGCGATCGTAAACGTCCATGCCGCGAAAGATCCCGAAGAGCTCCTCGTCGTCGGGCGTGTCCGTCTCCTCGTAGTCCTGGACCGCCGGCTCTTCTTCGACGATCACGACGACGTTCTCGATGTACCGGCGGAAGGGGGCGGGGACCTGCGTCATCGCCTCCTCGACACACGCTTCGAACTCGTCCGGAGAGAGACCGGGTCTCACGGGAGAAAGAGGGCGTCGAAGTTCGCCGTCGTCGCCGCTGCGACCGCCTCCAGCTCCCTCTTCTGGACCGCGGCGATCGCCTTCGCGGTCTCGATCACGAAGGCCGGCTCCCCGGTCTTGCCGCGATGCGGCACCGGGGCGAGGAAGGGCGTGTCCGTCTCGATCAGAAGGGCCTCGAGCGGCAAGCCCGCGGCGGCGTGGCGAATGTTCTGGGCGGCGCGAAAGGTGATCATCCCGGAAAAAGAAATCCTGTAGCCGAGGTCAATCGCCCGGAGGCCGTACTCCGCGCTCTCCGTGAACGAGTGATACACGCCGGGACGATCTCGCGGCGGCCGCCTCGAGAGGAGCGCGAGCATCTCCGCTCCGCTCTCGCGGTTGTGGAGGATCGCCGGCTTGCCGACGCGGCGGGCGAGATCCAGCATCCATTCGAGAACCGCAATCTGAACGTCCCGGGGCGAGAGGTCGTAATGAAAATCGAGTCCGACCTCGCCGACCGCCGCGACTTTCGGATCGAGGGCCAGCGCCTCCAGCCGATCGCCGTCTCGCGAGGGGTCGAAGTCTTTCGCCTCGTGAGGGTGGATCCCGACGGCGGCGACGACGTCCGGATGCCGGCGGGCGATCTCGACCGCGTCCTCCGAGTCCGCCAGAGTGGTTCCGGGCACCAGAAAACGAGCGACTCCCGCCTGGCGCGCCCGTGCGAGTAGCGCTCCGGAATCCGAGGCTTCGCCCTCGCGGCCTCGGAGCTGGAGGTGGCAGTGCGAGTCGGAAAAAACGAGTCCGGCGAAATCCGTCACACGAAGGGGGCTTGGAAAAGGACAAACCGGAGACTTCGAGCCCTCACTTCACCCGGCTCCCCGGGGGCACGTCTGAAGCGACCTCCAGGAGCGACGGCTCCCCCGCTTCGCCGACCGCCGCGGCGAGCACCATGCCGTTCGATTCGACTCCCATCAGCTTCGCCGGCTTCAAGTTGGCCACGATCACGACGTTGCGGCCCACCAGCGCCTCGGGCTCGTAGCGCGCGGCGATTCCGGCGACGATCTGACGCTGCTCGGTCCCGAGGTCCACCTGCAGCTTCATCAGCTTGTTCGACTTCGGCACGCGCTCCGCCGTGAGCACCCTCGCCGTCACGAGACGCACCTTCTGAAACTCGTCGATTCCGATGCGCGCGTCGGCGGGCGAGACTGCCTGAGTGGTCTCGAGCGGCGGAGCCTCGCGGGTCGCTGCCGGCGAGTCAGAACCGGCTTCCGGCATCGGGGTTGAGGGCTTTTCTTCCATGGGCTGATCTCCTTTCAGATAGGCGGCAATGTCCGCGCGGGGAAAGAGGGCGGGAGACTCGGGAAGGGCCGCTCCCAGGACCAGGCCGCCCCAGCGCAGGTCGTGTTCATCGGGGTCTCGCGGCGGGAGGCCCAGCGTCTCGAAGATCTTTCGCGCGGTGGCGGGACAGAAGGGAAAGAGGAGGACGGCGACCAGGCGCACGCCCTCCGCCGCCCCGTAGAGGATCCTCTGAAGCCTGTCGGACGCTCCCTCTTCCTTCCGGATCTTCCACGGCTCCCGGCTCACCACATAGCCGTTGATCTGCGACAGGAGCTTCCACACGGCCTCGAGAGCGCGATGGAACTCGAGCTCTTCCATCGCCTCGCGCCACTCCTGACGCAGGGGCCGGTACGCCGTGTGGATCTCGTTGACTCCGCAGGGCACCGTGGGCGCCGAACCGAAGGACTGCCGGCACAGCGCGGCGACCCGGGAGACCGTGTTGCCGAGGTCGTTGGCGAGGTCGGCGTTGTACCGGACCAGGAACGCCTCGTCGGAGAAGCTCGCGTCCTGGCCGAACGCCATCTCCCGCAGCAGGAAATAGCGCACCGCGTCGGGCCCGAAGGTGGCGGCGAGCTCGTCGGGGCGGACGATCCCCCCGACGGATTTGGAGATCTTCCTCCCGTCGCGCAGCCACCAGCCGTGGGCCCAGACGGTCGACGGCAGCGGCAGTCCGGCGGAGAGCAGAAACGCCGGCCAGTAGACGGCATGAAATCGGAGGATGTCCTTGCCGATCAGGTGGACGCGGCGCGAGTCCGGGTCGCCCCAGAACTCGCGGTAGAGCCGGTCGTCCTCGGCACCGAATCCGAGCGCGGTGATGTAGTTGGCCAAAGCGTCGAGCCAGACGTACACGACGTGCCCCGGGTGGCCCGGAAAGGGAATCCCCCACTGGAGTTTCGTCCGCGAGACGGACAGGTCGTTCAATCCGCCCCTGATGAAGGAGACGACTTCGGCGCGGCGGGTTTCGGGCCGTAGAAATTCGGGATGCGCCTCAATATGGCGAAGGAGCGGTTCTGAGAAACGCGAGAGTCGGAAGAAGATGTTCTCCTCCGACTCCCATGTGCAGACGGTCCCGTGCACCGGACATCGCTTCTCGGAATCGAGTTCCTTCTCGGTGTAAAAGACCTCGCACCCCGAGCAGTACCAGCCCTCGTGCTTCGCGGTATAGAAGTCGCCTGCCGCATCGATCCGGGCAATCAGGGCCTCGACTCCGCTCCGGTGCCGCGGCTCGGTCGTCCGGATGAAGTCATCGTTGGCGATGTCGTACGTTTTCCAGAGCTCCGCATACCGGGCAACCACCCGGTCCGCAAGCTCGATCGGACGGAGATTCTGCTCAGCGGCCGCTTTTTCGATCTTCTGGCCGTGTTCGTCGGTCCCGGTCAGAAAACGGGTCGGCTCGCCGATCAGGCGATGGTAACGAGTCAGGGCGTCTCCCACGACCGTCGAGTAGATGTGCCCGATGTGGGGCAGATCGTTGACGTAGTAGATCGGCGTCGTGGCGTAGAAGCGGTTCAAGCGAGGTCCAGGGTCAGGAGTCGAAGGTCGAGAGGTCCGGCACGGGCGTGAACATACACCGAGTCCCCGCCGGCTCTCGGGCTTCGAACCCTCGGGATCCCGGGCCGGAGGCTCACATCAGCCCCGCCTCCCGGAAGGAGACACAGCCCGAGCGGCCGACGACGATGTGATCGAGCAGCCGCACGCCGACCGACTCGGCGGCGGTCGACAGCCGCCGCGTGAACTCGCGGTCCTCCCGCGACGGCGCGGGGTCCCCGGAGGGATGGTTGTGGTACAGGATGACTCCGGCGGCGTTGGCGAGCAGCGCGCGCTTCAGGATTTCGCGGGGTTCGACGACCGCCCGGTCGAGCGTGCCCCGGTAGATGTCCGGGTCGTCCTTCAGCAGGCGGTTGCGCGCGTTCACGAACAGGGCTCCCGTGCGTTCCTGCGCGCCGTCGCCCCGCGTAAGGCGAAGGTACTCCTTCACCAGGGCGGGCTCGTGAAAGAGGTCCCGCGGCGCGAGCGCTTCCGTCGACAGGCGCCGGCCGAGCTCGAGCGATGCCTCGATCACGGCGGCGCGGGCGCCCTTGATGCCGCGCTCCCGGCGCAGCTCCGCACCCGTCAGGCCGGCCAGCGCGATCAGCCCCCCGTGCTCCGCGAGCAGGCTTCGGGCCCGGTCCAGGGCGTTTTCTCCGCGCGTGCCGGAGCCGAGGAGGAGCGACAGGAGCTCCTCGTTCGAGAGCGCCGCCGCTCCCACGCGGGCAAGGCGCTCCCGCGGACGTTCTTCGCAGGGAAGATCCCGGATCCGCAGGACGCGGCGGGCGCAAGACGTGCTTTCGGTCATGGCGTGCGTTGGGAGAGCCCGGCGCGCCCCGAAGAGGAGGGCCAATGATGTCACGGGATCCGTGGAAAGGCGAATGGGAAACGGCGCGGGCGGGAGATGGGAGGGGGCGTTGAGAAACATGCCCTTTCCCGTCCGAGGGTTGCTGATGGCGGGAGGACTGATGATGATCGCCGCGGCCGTGCTGTGGCCGGTGCTGTCCCGCTGGGCGGGTCGCCTCCCGGGAGACCTGGTCGTGCGCCGCGGAAGCTGGACGTTCGCGTTCCCCCTGGTTACCTGCCTCGTGCTGTCGCTGCTTTTCTCCCTGGTCCTCTGGCTTTTCCGGCGATGAGGCTCCGGTAGAGCTCCTCGATCCTGTCGAGGCGCACTTCCGAAGAAAACCCCGCCTCGACGCGCGCGCGGGCGTTCTGGCCGAGCCGCGACGCGAGATCCGGGTCGCTCAGGAGCCGTTTCACCGCGGCGGCCATCGCCGGGGGATCGCGGGGCGGCACGAGCACGCCGGACTCGCCGTCGACGACGAGCTCCGGGTTTCCACCGGCCGCGCTTCCCAGGACCGGCTTCGCAAGCGCCATTGCCTCGCGCAGGGTTCCCGTCACGCCCAGGCCTTCATAGGAGAGGTCGGCGACGAAATCGGCCGCCGCGAGAACGTCCGGCATGTCGGACCGGAACCCGATCGGCAACAGCCGGTCCTCCACTCCCTGCGCGCGCGCGAACGCGAGCACCTCCGCCTTCTTCGCGCCGTCCTCGCAGGCGACGACCGCCGTCCTGACCTTCGGAAACTCCGGCGCCAGCAGCGCCGTCGCGGACACGAGATCTCTCCAGCCTTTCCACTCTCGCGCGCCGACCTGCACGATGAGCGTGTCTTCGGGCGCGACGCCCCACTCGCGGCGGACTTTCTCCCCTTGCGCCTTTTCGGGATCGAACACGGACATGTCCACGCCCGCGTAGATCACGTGCACGACCTCGGGGGAGAGCCGGCCGGACGCGACGATCACCTTCTTGATGTCTTCGCAAACGGTGACCACGGCATCCATCCGCACGTGAAACTTGATCCGGTTGAACGGGTCGAGCGGGAAGGAAACACCGCGGTTGACGACCAGCACGGGACGGCGGCGCGTGAAGAGGGTCGAGAAGAGCGCGACCGAGTGAGCGATCCCTTTGTGCACGTGAATGACGTCGACCTCCCGCTCCTCGATGATCGAGGCCAGGGCCCTCGCACTCCCGAAGTCGAACTCGTGCTTCAAAGGCATCGCGCGAAAGTCGACGCCTTCCTGCCGTGCCCGCGCCGGAAGGTCCCCCGATTCCCGGGACACCACGGCGACGTAGTGGCCCCGGCACGACAGCCCGCGCGCGAGCTGGAACATCTGAACGACGCTCCCCGTCGAGAAAAGACCCTTCTCGAGGATCTGGAGAATCGAGAGAGGCCGGGGGTCCGGCACGCTATTCGGGGTCCGGGACCAGAACGATCTTTCCGTGCTGCCGTCCCTCCTCCAGGCGCCGGTACGCGTCGGCCGCCTTAGAGAAGGGGAACACCTCGTCCACCCGCGGAGAGAGTCGGCCGGAAGACACGGCGGAGAGGAGGGCCCGGAACTCGCGGTCACTGGCCATGGTGGACCCCAGGATCGAGAGCTGCTTCCAGAAGATCAGGCGGATTTCTTCCTTGGGATTCGGCCCCGACGTCGCTCCGCAGGTCACGATCCGGCCTCCCTTGGCCGCCGACTGGAGCGATGTCATCCACGTGGCCTCGCCGACGCAGTCGACGACCACGTCGACGCCGCGCTTACCGGTGCGGGCGCGGACCTCCTTCCCGACGTCCGAAGCCTTGTAGTCGAGCACGACCTCGGAGCCGGATTCCTTCACGCGGCCCACCTTCTCTTCCCCGGTCGTCGTCGCCCAGACGCGCGCGCCGCACAGGAGGGCGATCTCGATCGCGGCCCCCGCCACGCCTCCTCCCGCCCCGTGTACCAGCACGGTTTCTCCGGGACGCACCGCGGCCCGGGTGACGATCATCCGCCAGGCCGTCTGATAGACGAGGGGAAAGGCGGCCGCTTCCTCAAACGAGAGCCTCTCCGGAATCGGGAACAGGTTGCGCGCGGGCACGACGACTTTTCCGGCAAATGTTCCCGCGAGGTGCTCTCCCAGGATCCGGTATTTGACACAGACGCTCTGCTCCCCGGCGCGGCAGAACTCGCACTGCCCGCAGGAAAGCCCGGGCTGAATTAAGACACGATCTCCCGTGGCGAAGCCCTGGACTCCCGGACCGGAGAGATCCACCACCCCCGCGCCGTCCGCTCCCGGGACCTGCGGCAGAGGGACGTGCGGAATCCCGTTGCGCACGAAGATGTCCAGACGATTCAGCGCCGCCGCGCGGATCGAAACCCGCACCTCCCCGGCTCCCGGCTCGGCCTCCGGCCAGTCGCCGTACTGGAGGACCTCGCTGCCGCCGTGCTGGCGGAAGAAGACGGCCTTCATCCGGCTATCGTAACGGACGTCATTCGCTCCCGCCCTTCGCCCTTCGCTTAATTCAAATACCCCAGCGCCTTGAGCCTCCCCAGATACTCCCGGTCCGTCGTGACACCCGCCGCGGTGAAAGGTTCGACGCGGCCGCCATAGGTTGCGACCGCGAGGCCTTCGAGAGAACCCGTCCGGAAAAGGGCGGACACCGGGCGGCCTTCGAGATCCGCCGCGACAGGAAGCCCGGCTCTCGCCAGGACGGAAGGGGCGATGTCCGACGCGCGGATGCGGACGAGTCCGGCGGCAGCGCCGTCGAACACGGTCGCGCGCGCCAGCGACCCGGCCCGCGCGTGGCTGTCCGCCGTCAGAACGATCAGCACGCTCTCGCCGGCGCGCGCCCTGCGGATCTCTTCCTCGAGGAACCGGGCGATGCGGGCGATCTCCGCGGCGCGCCGCGAAGGAGCGTGCCGCAGGATGTCGGGCCCGGGCAGGTAAACGGCGCTGACCGCCGCTCCACGAACGGCGGGCCACCGCGCGAGGGCAACCGCATCGGCTTCTTCTCCGGATCGCGCCGCCGCCAGCACCTGGCGGTTGTCGATGACGACGGCTCCGGGCCAGGGACCCGACGCCCACCAGCCGATCGCCGCGGACGGCAGCCCCGCCGACGCGGCCACTTCCCAGAAGGCGAGCGAGCGGCGATCCGACGCGGACACCGGAGAGGCCGTCACGAGCGACAGGAGCGGACCGACTCCGCGGAGATACCACCGGGTCCCGAGGGACGCTCGGAGCGCCGCCGGAGAGCCCGCGGGACGCACCCGCTCGAGCGCTCGCACCCCGTGCCGTTCCGGACCGACCCCGGTCGCCACCGTGGTCCACAGCTCCGGAGGCGCGCCCGGCTCCTCCGACCACCATCCCGCCGACGCTCCGGCCAGCAGAGGCCCCAGGTTCGGGTCATCCACGGCCCCGGCCTCCCCTCCGCGAACTCCGTCGATCGCCACGACCTCGAGTCGCTCGCGGCGCGGTGCGACGTGCAGCGGCGGAGAGACGATCTCATCCGGACGCGCGGAGAATACGGCCGCCGCGACGATGAGGCCCGCCGCCGCGATGCCGAAGAGCGCTCCGGGGCGCCGCGCCCGGGGCAGGACGCCCGAGTGGGCATAAGCGCGCGCGAGATAGCCCGCGCGGGTGCTCCGGGCCGCTCCGAGCGCCGCCAGCGCGACCGGGAAGCCCCAGAGGAGTCCCGATCCCCGAAGAGGCCGGCCGAGCTCCCACGCGCCCGCGATCCAGAGCAAGAAGACCGCGGATGCCGCCAGAAATCCGCACGCGGCCGCGCCGCGGCCCGGGGCACGGGAGCGGTCGGCGAACACCGCCGCCACGACACCGGCGAGCAAGGCGGGCAGAACGAACGCGCCGGCGAGGTGGGCAAGCAGCACGATGGGACCCGATCCGGACTTCAAGAACTCGGGCTCCGCCGAAAGCACGGCCGCGACTCCTCCGACGCCGCACGCGACCGCGACGGCGATCGAGACCGGGACTAAGGGACCTCCCCGCCCTTCGAAGACGCGGCGGAAGATGTATCGCTCCATGCCCCCGTCCAGGTATCCGAGCTCCCGGAGCTTGCGGCGCGCCTCGTCGAGATCGAGAGGAGGCGGAGCTCCCGCGGTCACGACCGCCGGTCCCGGACGACCCGGGCGAGATCCGCCAGCACGGCGCCGCGGGATCGGAAAGAGGAGAGCGCTCCGACCGCGGCCTCGAGCAGGTCGTCGACCAGCCGCCGCGCGGGCTCCGCGCCGAACAAAGTGGCGAAGTTCGCGCGCCGTTTATCGCGCAGCGTGTCCTTGCCCATCGCCTCGGGATCGCCTTCCACGTCGAGCAGGTCGTCCGTGATCTGAAAGGCGAGCCCGAGGTTGCGCGCAAAGACGCCCAGAAGCTCGATCTCCGCGTTCGCCGCTCCGCCGGCAATCGCGCCTCCGCGCACCGCCGCGACAAAGAGCGCTCCCGTCTTGCGCGCATGGATGCTCTCGAGCTCTTCCAGGGTCAGGCGCGCGGGATCCGCGGAAAGGTCCGCCGCCTGTCCCCCGCAGCAGCCCTCCGCCCCGACGGCCCTTGACAGCTCGGCGACGAGACGAGCGCGTCTTCCCGCCGGCACTTCCGGGGCTTCGGCGAGGACTTCGAAAGCGCGCGCGAGCAGGGCGACGGACGCGAGCTCCGCGTTCGCAACCCCCCAGGTGACATGGAGAGCGGGGCGGCCCCGGCGACGCCTCGCGTCGTCCATCGAAGGGAGGTCATCCAGCACGAGCGAAGCGGAATGGACGAGCTCCATCGCCGCCGCCACCGGCATCACGGCGCGCCGGGGCCCCCGGAAGACGGCGCCGGACGCGAGCGCGACGAGAGGGCGCAGCCTCTTGCCCGAAGAGTGGACCGCCTCCTCCATGGCTCGGGCAAGCGCCGTCCCGCGCGGGTCCCTCGGGACGATCCAAGCGAGCGCCTCCTCGATCGCCGGCCGCGCCTCCCCGGCGAAACGATCGAAGGCGAATGCGAATGCGGAGGCGTTCCCGCCCGTCGAGGAGTCGCGCGCCTGCTTATCCCGCGAAGCTCGCCACGGCCTCCTGCTCCGACTCGTAGACGTCGAACACCGTGATGAGCTGGGTCACCGTGAGAACGTCGTTGATCTTCGGCGGGAGGTGCAGGAGCCTCAACTTTCCGCCCTTGTTCGTGACGGAGGTATAGCACCCGACGAGCTCGCCGATTCCGGACGAGTCGATCGTCGTCACATCCTGCATGTTGATCAGGATGTTCTTCTTGCCCTCGTCCACCAGCTTGTTGATGGTCTCGCGCAGCTGCACGTCGCCCGACCCGATCGTGATTTTTCCCTTCAGGTCGAGGACCTGCACCCCGCCCTGAGCTTCGCGAACGCTCGTTTTCATGATCCCTTTTCCTCCTTCTCCTTCCCCTCCGCCAGATTCTTGACGAGAAATAACTCCATTCCGCCTCCCTCCGCCCTCTGGAAGCGGACTTCATCCATAAACGTTTTCATGTAGAAGATTCCCCGTCCCGATGTCTTGAACCGGTTTTCGGGCGTCAAAGGGTCTGCGACCTTCGCCGGATCGAAGCCCTCGCCTTCGTCTCGAATGTGGATCCTCAGGGTTCGAGCCGTCACGTCCATCTCGAGATGAACCCGCTTGGCCCGGTCCTGCCCGTTTCCATGCTTGATGGCGTTCGCGAGCGCCTCCCGGAGGGCCATCAGGATCCAGTGGCGGGTCTCATCGGGCAGGTTTTCGGGGTCCAGAAGCTTTCCACACAGGTGCTGAGCCATTTCGATGTTCTCGAAACGGCTGGAGAGAGACATCCGGACCGGGCCGGTGGCGCTGGAAGAGCTTGAAGTACTCATTCACTTCGTTCGATAGGGGTTAAAAGCCCGGCGGATCTTAGCCGAAAGGCTCTGCATAAAGATAGCAGCGCGCTCGAAGCGCCCTGTTACCCTCAGTTCATGAAGTCTTCCAGGGTCTGCTCGGGCCTCCTGGGCTGCCTGGCGCTCTTAACCGCCGGGGCGACGGCTCTCCTGGCGGCCCGCATCGATCAGGTCGCCCGGGAGGTGGAGCAGGTCCGCGGGCGCCGGTTCGAGCGGCGGGTCCCCGCGAGCGAAATCAACCCCGCCGAGCTGAAACGGGTCCTCCGGGCCAAGCTGCTCGAAGGGTTCCCCGCGTCGCCCGAAGAGACGATGCGCACTCTAGTCGCCATCGGGTTCTTTGAAGAGACCCCGAACCTCGTGGACAGGCTCCTCGACTTCTATGCGGGTCAGGTCATCGCGTTCTATGACCCCGAGCCGAGAAAATTCTTCCTGGTCCGGGGAGCGCAGGCTGCCGTTCCGTCCTCAGACGAACTCTCGTCCGACGCGGGAGAACGGATGATCTTCGCGCACGAACTCACGCATGCCCTGCAGGACGAATCCATGAAACTCGACAGGCGGGTCAAGCAGCTGAAGGACAATGGCGACCGCGCGCTGGCTCTCGAAAGCCTCCTCGAAGGCGAGGCGACGCTCGTCATGGTCCGGGTCGCCTTAGCCGGGCTTCCGGGCGGGCAGAGCTCGGAGGTCGAAGAGAGTCTCGCGCCTCTTCTCTCCGCGGGAGCGCTCGAGAGCGCCAACATGCCCAAAGACCTTCCCGATTATTTCGCCCAGCAGCTTTTCTTTCCCTATGTCGAAGGGACCGCGTACGTGCGCCGGGTCGTCAAGGCGAACGGGTGGACGGGGATCGATCGCCTCTGGAAGAACCCGCCGGCCACGACGTCGGAGATCCTGCACGAGGGTGCGGCCTTTTCCCCGGCCGAGGACCTTCTGACCGTCGCGGAGGCGGGGAGGCTCGCTCCGGCGGGGTACCGGACGCTGTACACGGACACGATCGGTGAATGGGGCCTGCGCTTTCTCCTGCGCCGCAGCCTGGCGGCCGCGCAGGCGGATCCTCTCGCCGCCGGGTGGCGCGGGGACCGGATCGCGTTTTATGGCGCAGCCCGCGACATCGCCTACGTGTGGAAAATCCGGTTTGACTCGCCGGGATCGGCGGAGCGGTTCGCCAACGCATGGACGTCCGCTGCGAAGCTCGGGGGGACGGTCACGCGCCGGGGACCGGACCTGACGGTCACGAAAGGGGCGAAGAAAGCGATCGGCCGTGAAACCGCCGTCCTCCCGCCTCCGTCGCCGCAAGTAAAACTCAAAGCGGACGGATGAGCGGAATCACCCTCCCATCTGATTCAGGCTGATCGGGATCAGCACGAACATCTGAATGGCGTCGAACGTGCCGTGCGCGATGATGCACGGCAGCACGTTCCCGTAGAGCACGAAGGCCGCCGAGAGCACAGCGGAGATCACGAGGATCCCGACTAAGACGAGCGGCTGACCGTAAACGCCATGCGCCGCCGTGAACATGAGGGTCGCCGCGAGCGGTCCGACCCGGGTCTGCAGAAAAGATCGGAAAAACAGCTCTTCGACGACCATCGCGGACAGGACGATCGCGACCCGAACTCCGATCGGCTGAGAAACGATCCAGCGGATCGTCGGGCTGACCCCCCCGGGCGCGTCGGGGCCGATTCCGCGCTGGCGCAGCATGTACCAGACGACGACGAGAGCGATCAGCACGACGATCGTGAGAAGCCATCCCGCAAGGCCGATCCACAGCCCTGCCCCCAGATCCGCGGCGGGCCGCGCGCTCTTCAACTTCAGGAACTCGGCGAGCGATGTGCGCGGCGTCAGCGCGTAATAGAGGGCGAGAAAAATCAGGAGGACGCCATGAACGGCGAAAAGGGAGACGACCGTCAGGTTTTTCCTCTCCGGAGCGTTTCCCGCGAGACCTCCCGCAAACGGGATCGCCACGGTGAGGAGGAGCACAGCGCCGAGCAGTCCAACGGCAAGCAGCCGCCGGGGACGGTCCGAGAGGCCGTCCTGGAGGAGAAGCTCGCGCGACCGGGCGCGGGCGAAAGAGACAGCGATCCCCGCGCAGCCAATCGCCAGCAGGACGGCGAAGAGTGAATTGTTCATGTAAATCCGAGATCCTCCGCGGGCGGCGGAGCATAACATTCCGTCGCCAACCGTCGCCTTCGCTCACTGCGGGACCTGCGTTCGCCTGCGGGCGAGCTTAACCACCATCCTGGCTGGAGCGCAGCTCTGCCCCCTCGCCTCGCGCTCGGGGAGAGGGTTGGGGTGAGGGGAGGGGTTACGGACGTCCCGGACTTTCGGGGACCCGCGGGGCTCGTCGGATGCCTCATGATGCGGCGAGAGGTCACCGTGAAAAAAGCATTCCGGATCGGCGCGCTTCTCATCGGCTTCCTCGCGCGGCGCTCCCTCATGGGCGAGACGCCCGAGCCCGTTTCAGGAGATTTCTCGATCCGGGACTTTCGGTTTCAGAGCGGCGAAACGCTGCCGGATCTCTCGATCCACTACCGCACGATCGGGAAACCGCGTCGGGATGTTTCGGGAGCCGTGCGCAACGCCGTCCTGATCCTTCACGGGACGACGGGTTCGGGGAACGGATTTCTGAGTCCGAACTTCGCCGGGTCCCTCTTTGGACCAGGACAGCTCCTGGACGCCTCCCGGTACTACCTCATCCTCCCGGACGGCATCGGGCACGGCGAGTCGAGCCGGCCGAGCCAGGGCCTCCATGCGCGATTTCCCCGCTACACCTACGACGACATGGTGGCGGCCCAGTACACCCTTCTGACGTCGGGGCTCGGGGTCGACCATCTGCGTCTCATCATCGGCACCTCAAGGGGCGCGATGCACGCATGGGTCTGGGGTCAAAAATATCCGGGGTTCGCCGACGGACTCGTGCCCCTCGCCGCCGTGCCCGCGGCGATCGCCGGCAGGAACCGGATCCTTCGGCGCATGATCTCCGACGACATCCGAGGGGATCCTGAGTGGAAGGATGGCGAGTACACACATCAGCCCCGGGGCCTCCGCGCCGCGGTGCAAATCCTGCTGGTGATGATCTCCGCGCCCGTTCAATGGCAGTCGCTGGCGCCCACGCGCGATGCCGCCGACCGCCTGCTCTCCGACCAGATGACCGCCCGCCTTTCGGGGGTGGACGCCAACAACTTCCTCTACGCATTCGAGGCCTCGAGAGACTACGATCCGTCCCCGGGGCTCGAGAAGATCGAGTCCCCCGTCCTCGCCATCAATTTTGCGGACGACACTGTCAACCCGCCCGAGCTCGGCCTGATGGAAAAGCTCATGCCGAGGGTCCGGCGAGGTCGATACGTTCTGATGCCGATCGGCCTTTTGACCCGCGGCCACTCGACCCACTCATGGCCGGTCGTCTGGGGCGAACACCTGAAGAAATTTCTCGAGGATCTGCCGGAAAGATAGGTCGTAGAACGAGCCGATCGTCGATCAGCACCACTCGAGAGTCCAGATCACCGGGAATGCCCCCTCACACCAACCCTCTCCCCGGGCGCGGGGATGTCGCGTACGGCCTAGGGTGCACTCCAGCGCGCGAGGAACCGCGCGTGGGAAGAGTAGCGGATCAGCTCCACGCGAGGGGGCGACGCACCGAGCCGCTTCTCGAAACCCGCGTTGGAAAGCTCGGGCAGCTTCTCGGCACCGAGTCGCGCGATCGGGACTTCTCGCGGACCGTGAAGAGATCTTCTTCCGCGTGACTGCATGAAACCTCGCATTTTCGTTTGGACGTCCACCGCCGCGAACAAACGGGAAGCAAAAATCGCGCCGGCGCCACGGCTGGAAGAGCCAGCCGTGTTGCTCGCGCGCCGTCCGTTCAACTCGGCGCGAGTTTCAAGTTGCGAAGCGGACTGAGCTCGTCGGGAAGAGACGCCCGGCGGTCGACGGGCACCTACCGAAACTGATCACGTCCGCGTGCGCGCCAGGCGATCTGCGGATCGCAGAAAGATCCGCCTCGTACGACGGGCGCTCCTGAAGTCGAAACCGCAGGTCGCTGCGACCCCGGAAGCATTCCGAAACGATCGATCGGACCTGATGCCTCGGCCTTCGCCTTCCGGTTTCGCTTTCGTCTTTCGCCGTTCGCCTCTCGCCTCTCGCCTTCCTACTTCCGCCCGTTCGCCGTTCGCCGTTCGCCGTTCGCCGTTCGCCGTTCGCCGTTCGCCGTTCGCCGTTCGCCGTTCGCCGTTCGCCTAGCGCCTAGCGCCTAGTGCCTAGTGCCTAGTGCCTAGTGCCTAGTGTTCTGTATCATAAGTCAGTATAATATAGGCCATGGGATGCTGAAGGGAGCGCCATGGCCAATCGCTCTCGCGCGATCGTGCTGACTTCTTCGGATCGTGGAGAGCTGGAGCGACTGGAGAAAATCCCCTCGACTCCAGCTGGCCTCTCGCGCCGAGCCCAGGCGGTGCTGCTGCTGGCCCAGGGACT
>JBBSGZ010000041.1:0-27206 GCA_038253555.1 Thermoanaerobaculia bacterium | reverse complement strand
CAGTCCCTCTGGGCTCCGTCCGCTTCGCACAAGCTCCACCATCCGTCGCCGAAACTCCTCCGGATACGGCGCTCGTCCCACTCCCATCGCGAACTCCTTTCTCCCAAGTCTGAAGGTGTCCACGCAACCGGGTCAACTCCAGTGTCATCTCTGCCCTCCAACCCGATACGAAAGGATTTCCTCGCTCCCGCCCAGACCTGAATCCCTCCAGGACCCTGCGAACCACGGTTGAAGCCGACAGTCGGCGCGCCCTGCGGGACTCGCGGAGGCATCCAGAATTGCCGCCTCCGGGGCACCCACCCCTGCGGCGGAACTGTCCTTACTCCCTCGCCGGGAAAGGAAAGGCCGGCCTTCCGAAGGCCGGCCGGTTGGATCAGAAACTCGGTGGAAGCGTCACATCTTTTTGTCGGACATCATCTTCTTGCCGCCGGACATCTTCACCTCGTGGGCCATCATTTTTCCGTCCATCATCATGTACTTGACCGTGGCCTTGGAGCCTTCCTTCATGTCGCCCGTCACCTTGGTGCTGGCGTCCCAGTTCATCGTCATTTCCTTGCCCTTGCTGTCCTTTATCATCATCATCTTGCCCGACTCGTCGACCTTGGTGACCATGCCCCTGCAGGTCATCATCTTGCCCATCTTCATCGAGTCGCTCTTCATCGAATCGTCCTTCTTCATGGCATCCTGAGCGACCACGAAGCCGGTAGACAACACCGCCGCCAGAGACCACAGCGCGATTCTCTTCACAGAAACCTCCCACCACGTTACCTCTGCGCGAAATGCCCAGAGGTTAGAGACCAGGACCGGCGTGTCTGTATCCGGCCTGCCGGTTACGAGACCGCCTCTATTTCTACGCTTCGTCCCGGGCAGTCGGATCCCTCCGGTGCCGGGAGCGAGCGACGTCCAACGCGGTTTGGGCGTAATTCCAGAAACGCGCTGCCGATTCCACGACCGGACCCGGCTGGCGCTGAACCTTCGCGGCCGGTTAGGGAATTAAGCGCGTCGTCGAGTTCGGGGCGTTCCGGGGGGGGTGCCTTGGGGCAATGTTCGGAATCGTACGCTGCCGGCACGGCGCTTGCTAAGGGTTTGAGGACTCGAAAAAAGCATCTCAGGCACGGAGGTCGCACTGTCCAGCTTTCGAATGGAAAAGAATTCCTCCGCGACGCCCGATCTGATGCTGCTGATGGTGGAAGCCTCTCAGAAGAATGCGGAATCGTTGGGGCGTCTCTACGACCTCCTCGCTCCGACGGTCCTCGGCCTCTCGCTTCGAATCCTGGGCAATCTCGATGCCGCGGAGGAAACGGTCGTCGACGTGTTTTCCGGGATCTGGGACCAGACTTCGAAATTTGAATCCGGCATCGCTTCGCCTGTCATCTGGATTACGACCCTGACCCGGGCCCGGGCCCTCGAGCGTCGTCGGGCCGGTGGCAACGTCGTCCCGATGGGAGTGGCTTTCGATGCTTTCGATGCCGACAGAAGCTCCACGGGGGAGTCCTGGATTGCGAATGAGTCGTCGTCCGCCCGTGCAGCGCTCGAGGGCCTCCCCTCCGACTTTCGCCGGGTGATCGAAATGGCGTATTTTGAAGGACTGTCGTCCGAAGAGATCGCTCAACGCCTGCTCCTGCCACCGGAGACCGTCCGATCGCGAATTCGCATGGGGATGAACAGGTTCCGGGAGGGGCTCGGACCTCCTGGCCCGGAGGGCCGCCTCAGTGGCCGAAACTAGAGATCCATTTCAGGGCTCCGATCGTCTCCCGGACGGGATCGAGTCGGAGAGGATGGATGTCGAGGCGGCGATCGCCATGATCGGGCTCGCGGCCGCTCCCGTCCGGCCCCCGGCTCGCCTGAGAGAACGCGTGATCGGACCTCTCCAGAAAAAGAACGAAGCCGGCGGAGCTCCGAGCGCCGCGGGCCCTGCGCCGGCGGAAGTACGGCCCGGGATCTCGCTGGTTCGGAGCGCGCTCCTTCCCTGGGGGGAACACTCCGAAGGCGTGCGTCTGAAAAATTTCTGGCCCGACTCGACCTCGGAGGCCCGGTGTTTCTTACTCGAGCTGCTGCCGGGCTCAGTTTTTCCGGACCACGAGCACAACGCTCTCGAGGAAGTCTTCGTGCTGCGAGGGTCTTTTTCTGTCGCCGGGCAGGTCCTCCGGGAGGGTGACTTCTGCCGTTCCGAGCCGGGGACGAGGGACTGGGACATCTCGAGCGAGGAGGGAGCTCTGCTGTACGTGAGGCTCGGTTCGACGCGCCCGGCTCTTTCCGACGGCGTCGGCGCGCGTTAAACACTCCGGCCCGGGCGCCGGCCTTTCCCAGTCCCACCTCTTTCTCTCTCAAAAAAAGGCCGGCCCGGTTTCCCGGGCCAGCCGCATCGAAGCTCACTTTCGAGACGGAGGCTTACTCGGGATCGGCCTCGACGAAAGAGTTGGGAACCTGATTCGGATTGTCGTGCTTCCGATCGTAGCCGGAATTCGGACGAGCGGCATAAGGGAAGCCCGTCAGGTACGGGGAGTCCGGCCCGTCGACGCCATCACCGAGCGCGTTGTTGGGCGAGATGTTGAAGCCGTTGACGAGAACGCCGGCAAGGACGCGGAGCTCGATATCGACGACGTCATCTCCGAGCCGCCGTCCGTTGGGGAATCCTCCGATGTCCTTGGCGAGAAGGCCGAGTCGGCTGGCGCTGGCCCTGGGCGTGGGATAGACCGCCACGTTCAAACGCAGCTCGTCTGCTACCACTTCGTTCGGCCGGCGGGTCAGGCCCGGAAAGCCGAGGACGAGGTTCAGTAGGTCGTTGCGCGGCGCGGCGGGAGAGTTGATGTTGAACAGGGCCTTCAGAAGCTTCGGGACCTCGGGGTCGAGGATGGGGCCCGCGTACTGGGCGTCATCCTTCGGCTGGGTCGCGTTGAACTGATCCTTGAACGCGCGCGGGACGATCACCTCGTTGATCAGCGGGTTCCCGAGGCGCGAGACCTGAACGAAGTTGCCCGACTCCTGGACCGGGGACCCGTTCGCCTGCAGAACGCGAGTCGCCGGGCGCCACGTGGACGACCAGACACCGATAATCGCGTTCGGATCGAAGAGCACGGTCGGGGCGGTGCCGTTCTTGGTGAGCTGCTCGATCGGGACGGAGATTGCGATTGTGTGGCAATTGAATCCGGTGAGCGTGTTGATCCCGCCGCCGTGATCGCCAGGGAGCGTGCCGGGCCGGAAGTTGATGAGGTCGAAGATCATGCCGAGGTCGGCGAAGAAGGGGTCGCGCCGGGGGCCCGCGAACACCTGAACGTTGTTGTCCATGGTGTAAACGCCGCCGCCCGCGCCCGTCGCCTGGTCGTAGCTGTCCGGGAAAGACTTGGGCCCGACGTTATTCGGAAGCTCCAGCAACCCCTCGCCGATGCGGGTGATCGCCGAGGCGGGGACGTTCGGACCGGTGGACGGCCCGATGATCTTGTCGACGCTGTAGGTGTTGTAAACAATCAGGTTATTGTCGTTGATCCACGCTTTCGCGTTCTGACCTTCGATCGGCCCATCGTTGTACGTGTACGTGTCACCGCGGCGGACCGTGCGGGTGAACTGAAACCGGTAGGTCACATCTTCGACGCCGTCCCCGTCGTTGTCGATGTGGATGAAGTAGCGGACGTTCTGGCCGAAGTTCCAGAAATTCGGCCCGCCGGCGGGCTCCTCCAACGGGATCCAGTTGGCGATCATCACGATGTTTTTGGGGTAGTTGGGGTCCCGGAAAGCGTAGAGATCCGTATTGTCGGCGACCGGGTCTCCGCTGATGGCCGGCGCTTCCCGGTGACTCGAGGCGACAGCCGCGGTGCCCATCCCTCCGAGCAATACGGCGGAAATTGACGCCGTCTGCAGAATCTTTCTGATGCCGGGCAACCTCATGATCCTCCTCCTTTTCATGGGAATCGCCCGGCGCAAAACACGCCTGGAGCCCATTTCCTGGACACGTTACGCACCGGGCGGGCGAATTGGATTTGCGAGAAGCGTGATATTCAAACGCGGACCTTCCTCTCATGAACTCACACCCCGCCGATCTGGACCGCGCCCTGATCACCCGGATCGAGGGGCGGGAGGCGGACGCCCTTTCCGAGCTGTACGACCGGCATTCGGGCCGGCTGATGGGCCTCTGCCAGCGCATCCTCGGCGATACGGGCGAGGCCGAAGAAGTCCTCCAGGAGGTCTTTCTCTGGGTGTGGCGGTCCTCCGCGACTTTCGACGGCTCCCGAGGCTCGGTTCTCGCCTGGCTTCTCGTCGGAACGCGCAGCCGCGCGATCGATCGCGTGCGCACCCGCCGGCCGGCGGTGCGCGCCGGGCTGCGCACCGTCGAGACCGTTCCCGATACCCCGAGCGGCGAGGACGTCGAGGCCGACTCGGTCTCGCGGGAGTGGGAGGGGCTCTGCCGGTCCGCCATCGCGGAATTGCCCGAAAACCAGCGTCGCGCCCTGGAGCTCGCCTATTTCGACGGGCTCACCCATCAGGAGATCTCGGAGCGCACCGGCACGCCGCTCGGAACGGTCAAAACCCGGGTCCGCCTCGGATTGATGAAACTTCGCGACCTCATCCGTCCGTATGTCCGGAGAAGCCCGACTGATGCATAGCGAAAAATTCGAAGAACTCGCCGCACTGCAGGCGCTCGGAATCCCTCTCGGGGTCGAGGCGGAAGAGTTTGCCGCCCACCTGGCAGGTTGCGGTGTTTGCGAGGCGCTCCTTGCGGATTTCTCCGACTCGGTCGCGGCGCTGAGCGCCACCGCGGCCCCGGCGCAGCCCTCGCCCGAAGTGCGGGCCCGCATTCTCGGCTCGCTCACCCCCACTCCCGTCTCTTCGACGCCGTCGAGTGAGGCACGGGACCCGCGACCCCAATCGAAGCCGTCAGCCGCGATGTCCGGATCACGGCGGTCTGTGGCGCCCTGGGTTTTCGCGGCGGCTGCCGCGATCCTTTTTTTCGTTCTCGTGACGGATGACGCCCGCCTACGGCGCGAGAGAGAGGACCTGAGGAGCCAGGCGGCCGCTCTGAGAGTTCAAAGCGGCGAGGGAGAAGATTTTCGCAAGCAGGCGGCGGCTTTGCGCGAAGAGAAGGCGGCTCTCTCCGAACGGCTGGCGTCTGCGCAAAAAAATCTGGCGCGAAGAGACCTGCAGGCGCGCGTCCTCGAAAGCGAAGACGTCCTGATGCTGTTCCTCCAGGGCAAGGCGCCTCAGGAGCGGGCACGGGGACGGGTGTTCTGGAGCACGAAAGCGGGGCGCGGCATCGTCGTCGCAGGCAACCTGAGCGTTCTGCCCTCCGGAAAACAATATGAGCTCTGGGCCTTCGCGGGAGGCAAACCGGTTCCGGCCGGCGTGTTCGACGCCGACACGAGTGGCCGCGTGCTTTTCGAATCGAAAGACCTTTCCCGGATCGGAACTCCCGAGAAGTTCGCCGTCACGGTCGAGGCGCGCGGCGGCGTGGAGGCTCCCACAGGACCCATCGTCCTGGTCGGCGCGCCCTAGATCGCCGGGGATTTTTGGGCGGGAGCTCGCGCCGACCCCGGCGCGTCGAAAACGGGTCCGGCACCGGCCTCTTCTTCCTACAGATTCTCCTCGAAGAACTTGAGCATCGCCGCGTTGCGGAAGTCGATTGCGGCCTTTCCGCGGAATCCGTGCTTCTGTCCCGACTGGATCTCGAGCTCGTACGGTCGTCCCGCTTTCGTCAGCTCGTCGATGAAGGCGACCGTGTTCTGGAAATGCACGTTGTCGTCGGCGAGTCCGTGGATGAGAAGGAGCTTTGCCTTCAGATCCTTCGCCCGGGTCAGTAATCCGGAGGCCGCGTATCCCCCCGGATTCTCGGCGGGCGTCCGCATGTAACGCTCCGTGTAGATGGTGTCGTAGAACTTCCAGTCCGTCACCGGCGCCCCCGCAATCGCGCACTTCCACACGGCGGGGGCATGCGTGACCGCGTAAAGCGTCATGTAGCCCCCGTACGATCCGCCCCAGATCGCGATTCGCGAGGGGTCCACGAACGGCTGAGACTTCAGATACCGGACCCCCGCGAGCTGATCGGCGAGCTCGTTCCTGCCCATCTCGCGCAGCAGCCTGGCTTCCCAGACATGACCGCGCCCGGACGAGCCCCGGTTGTCCAGGCTCCAGACGAGGAAGCCCCGCGAGGCGAGAAGCTGATCGAAGACCGTGGTGGCGCCCCACTGGTCTCGGACCACCTGGGAATGCGGCCCGCCGTAAACGAAGATCACGACCGGGTATTTCTTCGACGGGTCGAAGGCCGCCGGCTTGACGAGCCGCGCTAAGAGCTTCACGCCGTCGTCCCCGGTCGTCTCGATCTCCTCCGTCCGTCCGAGATCGAATTCGGCAAGACGGTTGTCCGGGCGATCGACGACCCGGATGAGGCGGCCCGAGGTGTCCAGGAGAGACAGGACGGGCGGAATCGAGACGGTCGAAAACGTGTCGAGAATGGAACGCCCGTCGGGAGACAGCTCTCCCAAATGCGTGCCGGGGGCGGACGGCAGCTTCGCGAATCCCTTGCCGTCGAGGCCCACCCGGTAAATCGCGCGCCGGCGAGGATTCTCGACGTTGGCCGTAAAGTAGGCGACGCCGCGGCGGGCGTCGACGCCCACAATGTGGTCCACGGTCCATTCGCCGCGCGTGATCGGTTTCGGCTCTCCGCCCGCCACGGAGCCGACGTAGAGGTGCGCGAACCCCGACCGCTCCGACTTCCACACGTACCGGCCGTCTGAGAGAAATCGCGGCGCCTCGAAGGTGTTGACCCACGCCGGGTCGTCTTCCACCGAAAGAGTGCGGGACGCGCCGGTCGCGGCGTCTAAGATCCGCAGCTCCTCACGGTTCTGCTCGCGCGGCAGGACGCGGTAGGAGACGCTCCGCGAGTCGGCGGTCCAGGAGAAACCGGGCGCGATGTAGCCGTCGCGGTCGAGCTCCACGTGCGGGCCGGCGGAGCCGTCCGCGCGGACGATCCGGAACGACGCGACCGGGTTGGCAGTCCCGACCTTCGGATATTTCTGGGTCACCACTTTGACCGGAATCGCGGAGAAGTCGACGAACGGGAAGTCTGCGATCGGTCCGTCGTCGAGGCGCAGGTAAGCGATCGAGAGCCCGTCCGGCGACCACTCGTAGGCACCGCCCCGGCGCGACGCGAGCTCCTCCTCGTAGACCCAGTCGAGCCTTCCGTTGAAAACGTTCTCCGTCCCGTCGGAGGTCAGGCGGGTTTCGCGCCCCGACGCGAGGTCGACAGCGTAGAGGTCGTTTTTCCAGACGAACGCGACGCGCCGTCCATCGGGCGAGAATGTCGCAAACTCTTCGTCCTCGGGTCCGCGCGTCAGGCGCTCGAGGCGTTTGGAGCCGACCCGGTAGATCCAGAGATCGTGATCGCCGCTCAGGAGAAGCGCCTGACCGTCCGGCGACCAGCGGTAGCCCTCGAGCGGCAGCCTCTTCGGCTGGATCGGTGCTGGCGGCTTCGGCATCGGATGCGCCGGGTCGTCCGCGCGGGGGTCGGAGGGCACGAGGAGCCCCGGCGTCGAGACGAGGAGCCGGCGGCCGGCAGTGCCCGCATCCTCGACCCAGAGCTCGGAGATCGCCTCC
Organism: Thermoanaerobaculia bacterium; assembly: GCA_038253555.1. Lineage (GTDB taxonomy): Bacteria > Acidobacteriota > Thermoanaerobaculia > UBA5066 > Gp7-AA6 > JALYUA01. Next base: position 19,622 of record JBBSGZ010000041.1, on the reverse strand, counting down.
TCTCCGGTCCCCTTGCGAACGACGTAGGAGAACTCCCGGCCGCCCGGCCGCCATGCGACTCCGGTCACGGACCTTCCGAAAATCGGAGGGTCGGCGGTGATGTCGTCGACGGCAAGCCGGCGCCCCGCCGCGGAAACCGGGCCCGTCAGGAGGAGCGAGAAACCGAGGCAGACGAAGGCCCGTCGAGCAGGAAGGGTGTAGCGCATGAAGCGGATCTTAAATGCGCCCGCGCCGACGGGGTGGTTCGCTTGAGTGACAGAGCGACCCCCCCTCCCCTGACCTCATCCGGCGCGCGGGGAGGAGGAGGGTGGCGTGATCACCTGCAGGGCTGAAGCGCCGCGCCTACCTGCGGGCCCCCTCACCTCGAGCTCTCTCCCCGAGCGCGGGGCGAGGGAGCAGAGCTGCGCCACAACCACGAGGGTGGCTAAGCTCGCCCCGAGAGGAGTCTCCCGACCAGAGGGAGGGAGGAGTGTCTCGGGGCGGGAGCCGAGCGGAGGCGACGTTTGCGACGGATAATCCGGAAATGCGCCGCATGTGGGCTCTTGTCGCGGTGGGGCTACTCGTCAGCCGCGTCGGTCCGAACGCGCCCCTCCGACCCAGGCCCTCCGCGCGGCCTCTCCTCGGCCTCTCCGCCGAGCTCTCCGGGCGGGCGAGCGAAACCGAACGGCAGCGCGCCGCGCAGCAGATTCGGGGAACCGGTGCATCCCTCGTCGCCGTGCCGGTCTCCTGGTCCGCCTGCGAGCCTTCGCCCGGGAGCTTCAAGGTCCAGGAGATCCTCAGGACCGTTCGCCTTCTGCGACAGTCGGGCGCGACCGTCCACCTCGATCTGCCTCTCGTCTCGGTCCGGGCGCGAGACGTTCCTGCGGACCTCGCGACGCTGGCGTTCGACGATCCGAGGCTTTCGACCCGGCTCGGAAACCTGATGGAGGCCCTCGAGCCCGGCCTGCTCGACGCATCGACGCTCTCGCTCGGCTATGCGGCCGAGAACTATTTCGAAGGGCGCCCGGACGAACTGAAGGCCTACCGCCGCCTCTTCGACGGCGCCGTTGCCTTCTTGAAGAAAACAGCGCCGCACCTCAGAGTCGGAGTCACCACGGCCGCCCCCACCGAGAGCGCCGCTCCCGCGGTCGCCGCCGCGCTGCACCAGCGGAGCCCGGTCCTCTTCTACCTGTACGCGCCGTTCGAGCGGCAGAACCCGTATGTGCACCGCCCTCCGGAATCGATCGAGCGCGACTGGAAGATGCTTCTCGAGCGGGCTGCGGGGCGTCCCATCGCGTTTCCGGAAGTGAGCTACTCCTCGTCGCCGGAGAACGGATCGAGCCCCGAGCTCCAGGCGGATTTCGTTCGCCGCTTGAAACGCCTGACGGCGGGCGCGGACGGCAACGCCCTGCTCTTCGCGCGATACGCGACCTGGCGCGACGGACCTCCCGGCGCCGACGCCCCGCGGGGCGGCAGCCCCCTCGCCGCGCGGAGGATGGCGTTTCTGGCGCACCGGGGGCTTCAGACGGAGAAGGGTGAGCCGAAGCCCGCCTGGCGCGAGTGGGTTCGCCTCGCGCCGTGAGACCGGGTCCCGCGGGGGCCGGGAAGGAAAGAGGTAGAGACCTATGAGCCTCGGCATGAATCTCGAACGCTTCATCCTGGAAGGACAGGAGGAGCACCCGGAGGCGACCGGCGAGCTGTCGCTTCTCCTGATGCGGTTTGGCCGCGCGGGCAAGCGCATCGGGTGCGAGCTCGCGCTGGCCGGGCTGCGGCGCACGCACGGCCCGGCGCACTCGTCGAATGCGTCCGGCGAAGACCAGAAGAAGCTCGACGTGATCGCCAACGAGATCTTGATCGAGACGTTCGACTACGGCGGGCTCGTCGCAATCGCGGCGTCAGAGGAGATGCAGGAGCCGTGGATCTACAACCGCCATGCGGAGGGAGGGCGCTACGCGGTGCTCTTCGACCCGCTGGACGGCTCGTCGAACATCGACGTGAACGGCGCGCTCGGGACCATCTTCTCGATCCGCCGCCGGGAGGGGGAAAGCGAGAGCGACCTCCTGGGTCCCGGCGATCAGCAGGTTGCCGCGGGGTACATCCTCTTCGGGCCCGCGGTGCTGCTCGTGTACACCTCGCTCGAGGGCGTCCACCTCTTCACGCTGGATCCGTCCATCGGCGAATTTCTCCTGACGGAGCGGCGCGTGCAGATGCCGGCGCGCGGCTCGGGGTACGCCGCCAACGAAGGCCGCTCGCGAGGCTGGCCGCCCGAGGCGCGCGCTTTCGTCGAGTACCTGAAAGAGAAGGACCCCGAGACCAACCGGCCGTACTCGACCCGTTACTCGGGGTCTCTCGTGGCCGATTTCCACCGCATCCTGCTCGAGGGCGGAATCTATTTCTATCCCCCCGACCTTTCAGCCGGAGGCAAGTCCCGCGGGAAGCTGCGAGTCCTCTACGAGTGTCACCCGCTGGCGCTGCTCGCCGAGCGCGCGGGCGGGCGGGCGACGACCGGCACCGAACGCGTCCTCGACGTGGTGCCCGATTCTTTCCACGCCCGGATTCCCTTCGCGATTGGAAGCGCTACAGAGATCGGCCTTTATGAGCGGTTCGCGCAGGGGAACCCGCCGGAATAGGAGATCCATCAGGCCGGGCGGTGCGTAAGATCGGCGAGATGAAACGGATCGCGGCTGCGCTTTCGCTGCTCCTCTGTGAAGGGCTGGCTTTCGCTCAGGGCTCGGTCTTCGCGCTGCGGGGCACGGTGACGGACGGGAACGGCTCGGCTCTGCCCGGCGTGACCGTCGAGGCGCGCGTTCCCGGCCGCCCCTCAGTCCCCGTCACGTCCACCGACCGGCAGGGCGCGTGGCGCATCGAAGGCCTCCCTCCCGGCAGTTACACCGTCTCCTTCCGCCTGCCCGGCTTCGCGAGCATTACGCGGGAGAAGGTCGCGGTCGGCGAGGCGGTCACGTCCTTAGACGTCGCCCTCCATCTCTCGGTGAACGCGGATGTCCTCGTGACGGGAAAGCGGACCTTTCGCAATCTCGCGGATGTTGAGAATCCCACGGAGAGCCTCCTCGGCGTCGCGAATGCCGCGACCGACGGCGCGATCACGGCGCGTCAGATCGACGAGAGGCCGATCCTGCGATCCGCCGAGGTCCTCGAAACAGTGCCCGGTCTCGTCATCAGCCAGCACAGCGGCGAGGGGAAGGCGAACCAGTACTACCTGCGGGGATTCAACCTCGACCACGGAACCGACTTCGCGACTTCCGTCGCGGGCATTCCCGCGAACATGCCGTCGCACGCGCACGGCCAGGGGTATTCGGACCTGAATTTCCTGATTCCGGAGCTCGTGACGGGAGTCCAGTTCCAGAAGGGGCCTTATGGCGCCGACGAGGGCGACTTCTCGACGGCCGGGTCCGCGAACGTCGTGTACGCGAATTTCCTGGAACACGGCATTGCCAGGGTCGGCGGCGGAAGCGAGGGCTACGGCCGCGCTCTGTTCGCCCAGTCTCCGAAGCTCGGGGCAGGGACACTTCTGTATGCCCTCGAGGTGACGCGCAACGACGGCCCCTGGGTCCACCCGGATTCGATGCACAAATACAACGGCGTGCTCCGCTACAGCGTGCCGAACGACGACGGGGCCTTTTCGATCACCGCGATGGGCTACCGGAATAAGTGGAACTCGACGGACCAGGTCGCCGATCGGGCGATCTCCTCCGGCTACATCTCACGATACGGAGCCATCGACCCGACCGACGGAGGCGAGACGCACCGCTACAGCCTGTCCGCGGACTGGGAGGGGCGGGGAACGGACTCCGTGACGCGAGTCACCGGCTACGCCGTCGACTACGGGCTGAAGCTCACGTCGAACTTCACATACTTTCTGGACGACCCCGTCAACGGGGACCAGTTCCAGCAGCGCGACCGGCGCGTCGTGACCGGGTTGAAGGCGAACCACCAGTGGCTCGCGTCGCTTTTCGGGATGGAGGCCGAGAACACGGTGGGGATCCAGCTCCGCAACGACAACATCATCGAAGACAGCCTCTTTCACACGAAAGCCCGCGAGATCCTCGCCCCGGTCCGCGTCGACCACGTCACACAGAGCAGCGGATCGCTCTACGCCCAGACGAGCCTCCGTCTGGGACCAAAGGTGCGGACGATCCTCGGCCTGCGCGGCGACCTGTACCGCTTCCACGTGGCGAGCGACAATCCGGCAAACTCCGGTGACGACACCGCGTCGCTGGCGAGCCCGAAGGCGTCGCTGATCCTGGGCCCCTGGGCCTCGACCGAGTTCTATGCGAATTTCGGCTATGGCTTTCACAGCAACGACGCGCGCGGTGCGACCATCACGCAGGACCCGAAAACGGGAGAGGCCGTCGATCGCGTCACCCCGCTCGTGCGCGCGAAGGGCGCGGAGATCGGGATCCGGAGCGTGCTCGTGCCGCATCTTCAATCCACGTTGTCGCTCTGGGGCCTCGAGATCGGCTCGGAGCTCGTCTTCACCGGCGATGCCGGGACGACGGAGGCGAGCCGTCCGAGCCGCCGGTCCGGGCTGGAGTGGGCGAACTATTACAGCCCGACCGGCTCCCTGACGTTCGATGTGGACCTGGCGCTTTCCAGGGCGCGCTTCCGCGATATCGATCCCGCCGGCGACCGCGTCCCCGGAGCGATCGAAACCGTCGTTTCCGCCGGCGCCACGGTCAACCCGGGCGCGGGACTCTTCGGGAGCGTCCGCCTTAGGTACTTCGGTCCACGCCCCCTGATCGAGGACAACGGAGTTCGCTCGCGTTCGTCGACGATCGTGAACGCGCAGATCGGCTACGAGCTCGTCAGCGGGCTTCGGGCGGGCATCGACGTGTTCAACGTCGCAAACGCCCGGGTCAGCGACATCGACTACTACTACGCGTCGCGTTTGCCGGGCGAGCCAGCCGGTGGCGTGAGCGACATCCACACGCACCCGGCCGAGCCGCGGTCCGCGCGCCTCTTCGTCTCGTACGGATTCTGATCCGGCGTTGACAAAACGCTCCCTCGCCGGGCGGAGGCTGTTTCCCTCGGCCTTTCTGCTCCTGGCGGCCGCGGCGGCGTCCGCGCACGAGCTCGGCACGCTCCGCACAACCGTCGTTTTTTCAAAAGGCGGGACCTGGACGGCCGAGGTCACGATCGATCGGGAGCACATGCCTTCCGGGTTTGCGTCCGCGCGAGCGTCCTCGCCCGCCGCGACGATCGAGGGACTTCCGCGTGAGCTTCCGGCTGGCGCGGTCTCCGTGATGGGCAGGGTAGCCGCGGACGCGCACGCTTTCTTCGACGGCCGGGAGGTCGTGCCCGATCGCCGGCAGTGGATCCTCGCGGAAAAGCCGGACGCCGAATGGAAGCTCCGCCTCACCGGGTCAATCCCCGGCGGCGCGCGCGACTTCGCCTGGGAGAGCGCGTCACGGCTCGGGTCGTACCTGCTGACTGTCCGGACGGAAGGCGACCCGGTCCCGCAGCGGATCTGGCTCGAAGGGGGAGAGCGAAGCTCTCCCCTGACTCTGCGCGCGACGGTCGTGCCGCCGACGCGCGGCCAGGTGGCGCTCCAGTACTTGAAGCTCGGCTACACGCACATCCTTCCGAAAGGGACGGACCACATCCTCTTCGTACTCGGGATTTTTCTTCTCTCGGTGCGCCTGCGGCCGGTGTTGCTCCAGGTGACGGCCTTCACGGTCGCCCACACGATCACGCTGGCCCTGACGATCTACGGGGTGGTTTCGCTCCCGGCGTCTTTCGTCGAGCCGGCGATCGCCATCTCGATCGTCTATGTCGCCGTCGAGAACGTGCTCCGGCCGAGACTGTCGCCGTGGCGCGTGGCGCTCGTTTTCGCCTTCGGGCTCCTGCACGGGATGGGCTTTGCGGGGGTTCTCTCGCAGCTGGGCTTGCCGCGGTCGGAGTTTCTGCCGGCACTTCTGAGCTTCAACGCGGGAGTCGAGCTCGGCCAGCTTTCGGTGATCCTCACGGCGTTTCTTCTGATCGGACTGCCGTTCCGGGAAAAGCCCTGGTATCGCCGGCGGGTCGTGATCCCTCTCTCGCTGGGAATCGCCGCGGTCGGTCTGTTCTGGGCGGTTCAGCGGATTTTTGGGCGGTGATTGAGGGTCGGGCTCCTGGTTCAGGCCGTTGACCGCATTATGACGAGGCGCTGCTTTTTGGCATTTTTGGGCGCGCGTGGGGCGCGCGCGCCCAAAAACGACGCGGCGACCTTTCCGCGCTTCGCGCGGGGCGCCGCTAGGGAGCCTGGCACTCGGCAGCGCGGCTCTGCTTCTGCTCGGTTCTTTAGACGTTGAATCTGAAGAGCATCACGTCGCCGTCGGCGACGACGTAGTCGCGGCCTTCCTGCCGGACGAGTCCCTTTTCGCGAGCGGCCGCCATCGAGCCGTTGGCCACCAGGTCGTCGTAGGAGACGGTTTCCGCCTTGATGAATCCCTTCTCGAAGTCGGAGTGGATCACTCCCGCGGCGGCGGGGGCCGTGTCCCCGGCGTGAATCGTCCAGGCCCGCGCTTCTTTTTCTCCGGCCGTGAAGTACGTGCGCAGCCCGAGGAGGTGATACGCCGCCCGGATGAGCGCGCCGACCCCGGATTCGGCGACGCCGAGCCCGGTCAGGTACTCGCAGGCGTCTTCGAGAGCCAGGTCCGCGAGCTCCGCTTCGATCTGCGCGGAGATCACGACGGCCTCGGCGCCAAGATGGGTTTCCGCGTATTTCCGCACCGCCTGCACGTGGGGCAGGGTCTCGGCTTTCGCGAGTGTGTCCTCGGAAACGTTCGCCACGAAGAGGGTCGGCCTGGACGTGAGCAGAAAGAAACGAGCCGCCGCGGCCTTCTCTTCGTCGCTCTCGAGAGTCAGCGTGATCGCGGGCTTTCCGGAATTTAAATGCGGCAGAAGACGGTCCGCGGCCGCGACCGTGGCACGCGCGTCCTTGTCTCCGCCGCGCGCGATCCGCTCCGCCTTGTCGCGCGCCCGGGTGACCGTCTCGAGGTCCGCCAGAACGAGCTCGGTCGAAACGGTCTCGATGTCCGCCAGCGGGTCGAGGGCCCCGGAGACGTGGACGATGTCGCGGTCCTCGAAGCACCGCACGACCTGCACCACCGCGTCGACTTCGCGGATGTGCTGCAGGAACTTGTTACCGAGGCCCTCCCCCTTCGACGCCCCGCGGACGAGGCCCGCAATGTCGACGAACTCGATGGCGGCGGGCACGATCTTCGACGTCTTCGCGATCCGGGCCAGCGGCTCCAGGCGGTCGTCCGGGACCGAGACGACGCCGACGTTCGGCTCGATCGTGCAGAACGGGTAATTCGCCGCCTCCGCCTTTCGCGTGCGGGTCAGGGCGTTGAAGAGGGTGGACTTGCCGACGTTCGGCAGCCCGACGATTCCGGCGCGGAGCATGGAGCGAAAGTATCAGGTCGGAACGGCGCGGGGCCCGGGGGCGTGCTGTGCGCCGGACCACGCGGCCGCCGCGGGAGGTTTTCCGCTGCTTGGGGCGGCGAACCTGCAACGCCTTCCCTTATCATCCCGCCGCCATGGCGCGCTGGACCGGACTGCTCCTCCTCGGGATCCCGGCGGCATGGTTCGCGCGCCGCGGCGGCGGCCCGGAGTGGGCGGTGTTCGCAGGCGCCGCTCTGGCTTTGATTCCGCTCGCGCTCGTCATCAAGAGCGCGACCGAGCACGTGGCGGCGCACCTCGGCGAAGGGCTCGGGGGTCTCGTCAACGCCACGTTCGGCAACGCCGCCGAGTTGATCATCACGATCTTCGCGCTGAAAGAAGGGCTTCCCGAGCTCGTGAAGGCCTCGCTCGTCGGGTCGATCCTCTCGAACGCGCTGCTCGGCCTCGGTCTCGCCGCTTTCGTCGGCGGGCTGCGGCACGGGACTCAGCGGTTTCACGTGGAGTCGGTCCGCCGCGCATCCACCATGATGATCCTCGCGGTTTCGGCCATGGCCCTCCCGGCCGTCTTTGCCCAGGCGGAGCACAGCGCCGTCCTCCAGGAAGAGGTCTCGGTCGCGATCGCCGTCCTGCTGCTCCTGACCTACGCCGCGTACATCGGCTATTCCCATTTCTCCCGCGCGGGGAGGCGCGCCACGGTTCTCCCGCCGGCCGCCGCTCCCCACAGGGAACCCTGGGGGCTCGGGCGGTCGTTTTCCGCGCTCGCCGCGGCGGTCGTCGCGACCGCGGCCGCCAGCGAGCTTCTCGTCGGGGCCGTCGAGCCGATGTCCCGATCGATCGGCCTCTCTTCCTTCTTCGTGGGCCTCGTCGTCATCCCGTTCGTCGGCAACATCGCCGAGTACTACAGCGCCGTCGAGTTTGCCCGTGCGAACCGGATGGAGCTCGCGTTTTCGATTGCGGCGAGCTCCTCGATCCAGGTGGCGGTCTTCGTCGCTCCCTGCCTGGTGCTCGCGAGCCTCTTCCTGCGTCCGTTGAACCTGATCTTCCGCCCGGTGGAGCTCGTCGCGCTGCTCGCCTCGTCCGCGATCTTCGCTTACATCTCTCTCGACGGGGAGAGCGACTGGCTGGAGGGCGCGCAGCTTCTGGCGCTCTACCTGATATGCGCCGTGACGTTCTTCTTCGTCCCGCGTTGACCGGCCCGCCCGCTCCCTCGCCGGACGCGCCGGCGGTCTGGGTCGACACCGACGTGGCGCTCGGCGCCGGCCGGGGAGACGTCGACGACGGATTCGCGCTCGCCGCGCTGCTCGGGGCGGCGCGCCTCCGGCGCATCGTCCTCCTGGGGATCTCGACGGTGACGGGCAACGCGGCCGCGGGCGTCGCGGAAGATTGCGCGCGAGCTCTCGTCGAGGCCGCCGGGCTTTTCGTTCCGGTCGTGCGCGGGGGCGGACCCTCCCGCGCGACCGCTGCGGCGGGCGAGGCGATAGCCGCGCTTCCGGCGGGGGCGCGCCTCGTCGCGATCGGCCCGCTGTCCAACATCGCGGCCGCTCTTCGCGCGAACGGGCAGGTCGCGGCGCGGTTGGCGCTGCGGGTCGTCGGCGGCAACCTGTCTTCGCCGGGAGTTTTGCCACCCTTGTGGCCGCACGAGTTCAACCTCGCGCGCGATCGCCGCGCCGCGCGCGCCGTGCTGGCGGCCCCGTGGCGGGACATCGCCCTCTACCCGCTCGATGTCGTGAAGCGGCTGCGCTGTACGGCCCCGCGCCTCGAGGAGATTTCGTCGCGCGGCCCGGCCGGGGCCCTTCTCGCCCGCGCGTCCCGGCGCTGGCTCGCGCGGTCCCGGTGGCGCCACGGAGCGGGCGGCTTCCCGGTCTGGGATCTTCCCCCCGCCCTCGAGGCCGCGGGCTGCCTCGACGTGTCGATCGAGCCGCGGCGCTTTCCGGGGCCCCAGCGCGCCTTCGCGGGAATCCCCGATCCCGTGCGGGCCGCGGTCGCTTTCGACCCCGCGAAAGCGTGGTCGTCCTTCGACGATCTGCTCTCGGCGCTTCCGGGAGCGGCGCCTCCCGTTGAACTCGCGCGCCTCGCCCCCCTTCGCGCGGACACGCGGGCGGGTCCGGGAGCTGGCGTCCGGCCGATCCCCTGACAGCGGACGACGGCCGGTTTTTTCCGTTGCCACACCTGCACGTGCGGGGGAGAATGCCGCATCGCAAGCTCCACTCCAGCAGCTGATCCGAAGACGGGACTTCTTCGCGCCGTGTCGCGATGGGGAATCGTCGCGCTTGCGTTGAACGACGTGATCGGGAGCGGCGTCTATCTCTCGAACCCGAAGGAAGCGGCCGAGCTGCTGGGCGCCGCGAGCATCTGGGCGATCCTCGCCGCCGGCGTCGCGGTGCTTCTGCTGGTCCTCTGCTTTGCCGAGGCCGGCAGTCTCTTCGACACGCCGGGGAGCGGGTACGTCTACACGCGCGCGGCATTTGGCGACTTCGTCGGCTTCGAGGTCGGGTGGATGACATGGATTGCCCGCATCACGTCCGTCGCCGGCCTGTCGGTGGGATTCGCCCGCGTCGTCGGATTTCTCTGGGACGGGGCGAAGGACGGCGCGGGGCGCGCGCTGATGATCGTGATTCCGGTCCTCGTGCTCACGGCAATCAACGTGGTCGGCATCCGCTCGGGGGCGCGTACGGCCGTGATCCTGACCTGGGGCAAGATCCTGCCGCTCGTGCTTCTCGTCGCGGTCGGGATTTTCTTCGTATCTTGGGGGCGCATTTTTCCGGTGCCGGTTCCCGACCCGCACCGGCTCGGAGCCGCCGCCCTGGTGGTGCTGTTCGCGTATTCGGGTTTCGAGAACACCGCGGCGCCGGCGGGGGAGTTCAAGAATCCGCGCCGGGACGTTCCGTTCGCGCTGATCACTCAGATCCTGATCGTCATGGCGATCTACACGCTCGTCCAGCTGGTGGCGATCGGCCTGCTGCCGAACCTGGGCGCATCCGAGACGCCGCTCGCCGACGCCGCGCGCCTGATTCTCGGCCCCGCCGGCGGCCTGATCCTGACCGTCGGCGCGGCCCTGTCGGTGCTGGGGACGAACAACAACACGATTCTCGCCGGCCCGCGCTACCTTTATGCGCTCGCGGAGACCGGCCGCCTCCCTCGCGTTTTAGCGCGCGTCCATCCGAAGTTCCGGACGCCCTACGTGGCGATCTGGACCCAGACGGCGATCGCGCTTCCCCTGGCCCTGTCCGGCACGTTCCGGCAGCTCGTCGAGCTGTCGGTCATCGCCCGGCTGGCGACCTACATCGGGACGGCGGCCGCGGTGCCGGTGCTCCGGAAGAAGCTGCCGGGAACCGCACGCAGCTTCCGCCTGCCGGGAGGGCCGCTCATTCCGATTCTCGCGCTTCTCATGTGCTTCGCATTCCTGTCGCAGGCGACGGGCCGGCAGCTCCTCCTGGGGGCCATCGCGCTCGTTGTCGGCGCGGTCATCTATTTCGCGAGGTCCGGCGCGGCGACCGCGGTCGATCCCAATGCCTGAACGGAGGCGCAACATGCGCCACGGCCGCGGGGTCGAAATCGTTTTCGCCGCTCTCCTCTATGCGGGCGCTCTCGGCACCGCCGCGGCGCAGACGGCCGCTCCCGCCCCCGCGCGGGCCCCCGCGATTCTCGCCATTCGCGCCGCGCGCATGTTCGACGGGCGCACCGATCGGGAGATAGAGAACGCGGTCGTGCTCGTCGAAGGCTCGAAGATCCGCGATGCGGGAGCCGGGCTACCGATTCCTGCGGGCGCCACCGTCATTGACCTCGGAGACGCCACCCTGCTCCCCGGGTTCATCGACGCTCACACGCACATCACCAACGAGGCTTCGGAAAGCTGGGTGTCCGACTTCTATGCCGGACTGCGGCGGACGGTTTCGGAGCAGACGTTGCTCGCATCGACTTATGCCCGGCGGACGCTCGGGTCCGGGTTCACCACGGTCCGCAACGTCGGATCCGAAAAAGACATCGACGTCGGGCTCCGAAACGCGATCAACCGAGGCTGGGTCGAGGGTCCCCGGATGCTCGTCTCGCGGTACGCGATCGGGGCGACGGGAGGCCACTGCGATCAGACGGGTTTCCCTCCCGAAACGTTCGGACGGGAGACCGGGCTCGCGCAGGGGATCGTGCACGGCGCCGAGGACGCCCGACAGGCGGTCCGGATGAACGTGAAATACGGAGCGGATGTCATCAAGGTCTGCGCCTCCGGCGGCGTGCTTTCTCTTGGCGACGACGTGGGGGCGTCCCAGCTCACGGACGCCGAGCTCTCCGCGATTGCCGACGAGGCGCACCGCCTGGGCCGCAGGACGGCGGCGCACGCGCACGGCGACGCGGCCGCGCGCGCGGCGACCCGGGCCGGGTTTGACTCGATCGAGCACGGGTCCTTCGTCACGGAGGAGACGCTCCAGCTGATGAAGTCGCGAGGCACCTTCCTCGTGCCCACGCTCCTCGCGGGCGAGTGGACGGGAGGAAAGCTGGAAAGATTTCCGCCGGAGATCGCGGCCAAAGCGAAGGCGGCGCTGGCGGGCCGGTCGGACATGTTTCGCCGGGCCTTGAAGTCCGGAGTGAAGATCGCGTTCGGCACGGACGCCGGAGTTTCCCCGCACGGCATGTCCGCGAAGGAGTTCGGATTGATGGTCGACGGCGGGATGACACCGGCCGCGGCCTTGAGAACGACGGCGACGGCGGCCGATCTGCTCGGCCTCGCGGCTCTCATCGGCACGCTCGAGAAGGGGAAAGAGGCGGACGTCGTGGCGGTCCCGGGCGATCCGTTGAAGGACATCCACGTCACGGAACGGGTCCTCTTCGTCATGAAGGGCGGGAAGATCTCGTTGACCGCCGCGTCGCCCGCCCCCTCGCGCTGACGGCCGAGGGTCACGGAGCCTTTCTCTTATACTTCGCGGCGGTGCCGACCATTGCGGTGGAGACGCTCCCCCCTGCGGGCGACGCGGCCGGCCGCCTCCGACGGGGTCTCTTCCTCGCGACGGGTCTCGCCGTGCCGCTTTATGCGTTCCCGCCCTTCCGCGTCCTCGGAAGAGACGTCGACCTTGCCTCCGCTCTGGCGGCCCTTTTCGTCCTCTCCTGCGCTTCTCTCTGGATCCGCGGCCGGATTCCGCGGGCGTTCGTCGTCTTTTTTCTCTTCGCCGCCGCCCTCCCTCTGCTCGTCTGGATTCCTCCGCGCCCCGACACGTTCTCTAGCGGAGCCTTTCTCGCCTCCTACGCCCACTGGCTCCTCGTCACCTCGTTTTTCGCTTCCGCCGCGTCTCTCTCGTTCACGGCCGCGTCCCGGCGTTCCCTCGTGCTCGCGCATTCAGGAGCGGCGCTCGCCGTGGCGGCCTTCGCTCTCTACCAGGTGGTCGGAGTTCCAAAGCAGTGGCCAGGGACCGGTGTCTTTCTCATCCCCCTCCAGCGGGAGGCGTTTCGTTTCACGCGCATCGGGGGAACGTTTTTCGGAGGCGGATACACGCGGCCGACGTCGATCTTTCTCGAGCCCGCCTGGCTCGGGGGATATCTGGCCTGGGTGGCCGCCTGCTCGTTCGGCTCGTTGCTTCGCGGGTCTCGGGAATTTTCCGGAGCGGCGCGCGTCGTCCTCGGGGGCGCCGCGCTGTTCTGCTCCGCGGCGATACTCGCAACGGTGTCCTGGGGAGCGTACGGCGACTTCGCCGTCGTTCTCGCCGCCACGTTCGCTCTGACTTCCACGCGCGAGGCGCGCGCGAGCCGCGCCGCAGGCGCGCTCCTGCTCGCCGGTCTTCTCTGCGCCGTCGCTTTGAGTCCCGTCGGGAGACCCGTGCGGGCGGCGATCGCCGAGCGCTGGGGGAACCTCGAGAGCACCCCGCTGACGGGGAGCGACCCGAACCGTGTGAAAGATTCCTCGTGGGTGCGCGTCCGCAATCTACGCCACACGACGGACCTTTTCGCAGCGCACCCGGTCCGCGGGATCGGCCTGGGACAGTTCGCGATACATGCAGAGCGCGGCAGCCTTTCGGACGCTTCGCTTCGCGATCCCTGGTGCGGATGGGTGGCGATCGGGGCGGCGGTCGGCGCGGGCGGCCCCCTGCTGCTTGCCGCGGCGCTGCTTCTGGCCGTCTCTGGCGTCGTCCCCCGGGGGGCGACCCTTGCTGCGGTCGCGATCGTTCTCGTCCTGTTCGCCGCGTTCGTGCAGATCCACACCGGGAGCTACTCCGATCTCTGGTGGTGGTACCCGGTGAGCCTCGCCGCGGTTTTGAGCCGCGAGGCTCCCGTTTTCTCTCCCGTTTCGCCCGCATCCGCCGCCTGAACGGAAAAACGCCTCACACTGGCCGGTCGGACAGTTGCGGGATGAGAGCGGGTGCCTTAGCGTGGTCCCATGCACGACCCCGCCCGCGCAGGGCGGCGAGTGAAGACGGGCGCGAAGGTTTTCGCGCCCTCCTTTTCTCTCCGTTCCGCCGGTTCCCGCCTGCCCCGGAGAGGGAGACCAATACCTAATCCTGTCGGTTCGACCGACGCGCGAAAGTCAATTTTCGTCAGAGCGGCGGCGGCGCCTTTTCGAGCCCCTCTCACTCGCCGGGACTTACGCCGGGACGGGCCCGGGTACGCTTATTGCCCTTCGAGTTGTCCATGAACCGGACAAGAATTCGCCTCGCGCTGGCGCTCGCCTGCCTCGCGCTCTCTGCCGGGCCCGTTCTGCGCGCCACGTCCGTCATTCCGATCAGCGACTCGGAGCTCTATCAGCGCGCGGACCTCATCGTGCACGGCGTCGTCCTGTCGAGCGAAGTCACCGTCGACTCGTACGGACGTCCGGAGATGCTGTCCGTCATCGCGCCCCTTTCGGTCGTGAAGGGTGGTCTTACGGGGAGCCTGGTCCTCCATCAGCTCGGCGGAACACTTCCCGACGGCCGCTTCCTGAAGATCTGGGGGCAGCCCGAGTACGTTCCCGGCCGCGAGGTGGTCGTCTTCGCCGTCCTGCATGAGTCCGGCGAATACCAGACGGCCGAGCTGCTTCTCGGGCGTTTCGAAGTGATGGCCGACTCCGCCGGCAGGAAGTTCGCGGTTCCCACCCTGAAGACCTCGACGCCCGAGGGCGTCCACGTCTATCGCCGGCAACAGGCAGAGCTCGAAGGGGGCCCGCAGGGGACCCCCGACAGCGAATCCTCCGCCCGGGAGCTGACCGGGTTTCTCAAATTTCTCCGCTCGGGCGCCCAGGTCGAGCGGAGCCTCGCGGCGGCCCCGCGAGGAACCCTGGTTCCCGTCGAACATGAACAGGACCGCCGCAACCGCGTGCGCCCGATGTGGGGAAACATCAACAATTCCCTTTACCGGTGGAACAACGGCGCGACAGCAGTCTGGACGCTCGTGAACCAGGCGAACATCACGGGCGGCGGAACCGCCGAGGCCACCGGCGCCCTCGCGGCGTGGACCTCGGAGCCCAACTCGAACATCAACTACGTGGCCGGGGCCGGATCGGGCAACACGATCGACCTGAACGCGACATCCGTTTGCGGACAGACCGGGTGTCTGGCCGGAGGCGGTGTGATCGGCTGCGGGGGCCCGAGCGGCGGCGTCAGCCACACGTGGAGAGGGGACAGTTACTTCACGATCGGTTCCGGCTTCGTCCAGCTGCGTTCGTACTGCACCTTCAACCTGTATTCGTCAGTCGTCACGCAGGCCGTCCTCGAGCACGAGCTCGGGCACACGCTCGGCCTCGGCCATTCCGATCAGAACGTCTCGAACCACGACGTTTGTCGGGGAGACGAGGACGCCGCGACGATGCGCTCCGTCGTCCAGAACCGGGCGACGCTGGGATCCGACGACATCGACGCGGCCCGGTGGATTTACGGTGACGGCTTGAACTCCTGCACCACGTTTCCTCCGACCGTCACGGGGATCGGTCCGATGTCCGGCTCGACGAACGGGGGGACGCTCGTGACGATTGCCGGAACCAATTTCGTGGCGGGAGCGACCGTCCTGATTGGAGGCGTCCCGGCGAGCAACGTCTCCGTCGCCGGTCCGACGAGCCTCACGGCCGTCTCCGGCGCGCATATCGCGGGCAGCGCCGACGTCGTCGTCACGAATCCCGATGCCTCTGTCGGAATGCGGTCCGCGGCTTACCGGTACGGGCCGGGGCTCCGCTTCTACTCGGTGCCTCCGTGCCGGATCCTCGACACAAGGAACGCGACCGGACCGTTCGGCGGGCCGTCGCTCGTGCCGGGCGCCGATCGCATATTCACGGTCGTCGGACAATGCGGAATTCCCTCGACGGCGGTCAGCATTTCGGGCAACGTCGCCGCCACGGGCTCCACCAGCGGGCCGGGATACGTGACGGTCTCTCAGGGAGACCTCGCGGCGCCCTCGACGTCGACCGTAAACTACGGAACAGGACAGACGCGCGCGAACAGCGCGCTCATTCCCCTCGGGGCGTCAGGGGACATTCGGGGGCGGTGCGGTCAACCGTCTGGAAAAGCGGACATGGTGCTGGACGTCAACGGGTACTACCAATAACAATGCCTGGAACATGGAGGCGGACATGATGGGGGTTCAGAGATTCAAGATCGCTCTTTTGGGATTCGGCGCGGTCCTCATTTTCGCCTCCGTTGCCGAGGCGGCGGGGCCGTTCCAGTTCTATCCCGTGACGCCGTGCCGGATCGTGGACACGCGCAACGCGACGGGCGTGGTGGGTGGGCCTGCGCTGACGGGTCAGGGGACGCGGAGCTTTCCGGTGACGGGCACCTGCGGGGTGCCGGCGACGGCCCAGGCGGCGGTGTTGAACGTGGTGGTGGTAGGTCCGACAGGTGGTGGTCATCTGAGGATCTGGCCGTTCAACACGACGATGCCGCTGGTGTCGACGATCAACTTCGATCCGGGTGAGCCGGCGATTGCCAACGGAGCGATCGTGCCGCTCGCGAGCGATCCGAGTCTTCAGATCTCGACCTTCCTCGGGTCATCGACCGGCAACACCGCGCACCTCGTCATCGACGTCACGGGGTACTTCCAGTAGGACGGGCGGCTGACCCGTGCGGCAGCCGCTTCCCGATCGTGGAATGAGCCGAGCGCCGGATCCCCGGCGGTGTTCTGGTGGCGCGCCGGACGGAGGACCCCTCCGAGGAGTTCTCGCACGACGTGCGCGCGCCCTCGCATTCCGCGCCCTGATCCTGGCCGCCTGCTCTCTTTTCGGTGAGGTACCGCGCCCCGCCATCGCCCAGGTGGCGGCCGACGCCGCGGTTCAGGTGAGCGCCGTCGCCGTGAAGGACCCGTCTCCCCGCATCACGTTGATCTGGCCTTCGACCCCGTCCGGTTCCACGATTGCCATCTATCGCAAGGCCCCGGGGGCGGCGGCCTGGAATGCGCCGATCGCCTCGCTGCCCGCGGGAGCGACGGGGCACGTGGACGCCGCGGTCGCCGTCGGGAGTGTTTACGAGTACTGGGTGTCGAGCGGCGGCGCCGCGGGATATGTCGCTTCGGGCATCGAAATTCCGCTCGTCGAGAGCCGGGGGAAAGTCGTCCTGATCGTCGACTCGACGTATGCCGCCAGCCTCTCCGCGGGCCTCGGCCGGCTGATGTCCGATCTCGCGGGCGACGGATGGACCGTCCTGCGGCACGACGTGGCGCGCACCGAGACCGTCTCGAACGTGAAGTCACTCATCCAGTCCGATTACAACCAGGACCCGGGCAACGTGAAGGCCGTGTTTCTCTTCGGCCACGTTCCGGTCCCGTACTCCGGCGCCATCGCGCCCGACGGCCACTCCGATCACTACGGCGCGTGGCCGGCGGACCTTTTCTACGGCGACATGGATGGAATCTGGACGGACTCGATCAACTACGACAGCAGCGTAGCCGGGCGGCAGCACAACGTGGCGGGAGACGGCAAATACGATCAGAGTTACGCGCCTTCGGCCATCGAGCTTCAGGTCGGGCGCGTGGACCTCGCGAACATGCCGTCCTTCGCGCCGAAGGCGGAGCTCGACCTGCTGCGGCAATACCTGAACAAGGACCACAATTTTCGCCACCGGCTCGTGACCGCTCAGAGTCGCGGTTTGATCGATGACAACTTCGGTTATTTCGGCGGCGAGGCGTTTGCGGCCAGCGGATGGCGGAACTTCTCCGGCTTTTTCGGGGCCGCGAACGTCCAGGCGCTCGACTGGTTCGGAACCCTCGCGACGCAGAGCTATCTGTGGGCGTACGGCTGCGGAGGCGGGTGGTACCAGGGGGCGGGCGGAGTCGGCAGTACCACGGATTTTGCCTCCGTCGACATGCAGGCCATCTTCACGATGCTGTTCGGGAGCTACTTTGGAGACTGGGACACCACGGACAACTTTCTGCGCGCGCCGCTCGCGACGACGACCTACGGTTTGACGAGCGCCTGGGCGGGGCGGCCGCACTGGTTCTTCCACCACATGGGGATGGGCGAGACGATCGGCTACTCCGCGCGCGCGACCCAGAACAACTCGGGGATTTATGCGGGCGGGTACGGTCCCGAAATTCACATCGCCCTCATGGGGGATCCCACTCTCCGGATGCACGTCGTCGCCCCCCCGACGGCACTGAACGTGATCCTGGCGCCGGGTCCGGGGACGATTCTCCAGTGGACGGCGTCGCCTGACGCGGTCCTGGGCTACAACGTTTACCGCGCCCCGGCCCCTCTGGGACCGCTGACCCGGATCAACGGCGCGCTCGTGACGTCGACGTCGTTCACGATCGCGGCCTCCGGCGGCGAAACCTGGGCGGTGCGGGCCGTGAAACTCGAAAGCGGCGCGAGCGGCTCCTACTTCAACGCGAGCCAGGCGGCGTTCGTCAATACCGCGGCCCCGCCGACCTTCTTCTACACGGTCGTGCCGTGCAGGATCCTCGATACCCGGTCGGCAACCGGACCTTTCGGCGGACCGGCGCTTTTAGCCGGCGGCTCGCGGGCGTTCGTCGCGGCCGGGCAGTGCGGGATCCCCGCGGACGCGCGGTCGATTTCCGGAAACGTCTCGGTGACGAACGCGACGGCTTCCGGCTATCTCACGGCGTACCCCGGCGGCGTGTCACTTCCGCCGACCTCGACGATCAACTACCGAAGCGGGCAGACACGCGCCAACAACGCGGTCCTTTCCCTGGGGCTCTCCGGCGATTTCGTGCTGCGAACCGGCCAGAGCACGGGAACGGTGGACGTCATCGTCGACGTGACGGGGTACTTCCGCTAGCCGACGCGGCAAGAGAGAGCCGCAGGCGCGGTGGCACGTCGGGGGATCCCGGCCGAGGGATCGAAGGGATCGAGTGGCGCCCGGGAGTTCCGGTGAGTATCCTTCCCTCCCGGTCTTACTTTGAAGCAGATTTTCAGGAACGCCCTGACATGGCTCTGTCTTCTCGCCGCCGCCCCTCACGCCGGCGGCGAAGCGGCGGCGCGGCGCCCCTCTGCTCCCCGCGTTCTTCTGATCGGGGTCGATGGCGCGGACCTCGTGGTGATCGATCGCCTGATCGCGGCGGGCCGGCTCCCGACCTTCGCTCGTCTCGAACGTGAAGGAGCCTTCGGACTCCTCCGGTCGCGGGAGCCTCTCCTTTCCCCGATCGTGTGGACGACGATCGCGACCGGGCGAAAGGCCGAGGAGCATGGCGTACTCGATTTTGTGGAGTTCGGCCGCGATGGCGCCGCGACGCCGATCACCAGTGCCCGGCGGCGGGTGCCCGCGCTCTGGAACATCCTCGGCCAATTCGGCCGCACGTCCGGATTCGTCGGGTGGTACGCCTCGTACCCGGCGGAGCGCGTGGCCGGTTTCGAGGTCTCCGACCGGCTCGGGTTCCACCAGGTCCGAAGTGCGCGCGCCGTCGCGGGCGCCACCTTTCCGGAGTCTCTGGCCGCGGAGCTGAGGGAGCGGTTTGGAGAGCCCGCGGTCGATCTGCAGGCGACGCGTCGGCGCTTTCTGGCCGACCGCGCGGCCGAGCTCTCGCCAGACGGCGCGGCGCGCCTCGACCAGTTGGCGCGAATCCACGCGACCAGCGAGTTCTACCGCCGCGTTCTTCCTCATCTTCAGGCGCGGTTCGCGACCGATCTGCTTGCCGTCTACTTCGAGGGCGTGGATGCCTGCCAGCACCTCTTCATGGAAGACGCTCCGCCGCGGCTTCCGGGTGTGTCGGACGCTGACTTCCGCGCGTTCTCCGGCACGGTGGACCGTTACTACGAGTATCAGGACGAGGTGCTCGCGGATCTCCTCCGCCTCGCCGGCCCCGGCACCGTCACGATCGTCGTCTCCGACCATGGGTTCAAGAGCGGT
>JBBSGZ010000040.1:0-27822 GCA_038253555.1 Thermoanaerobaculia bacterium | reverse complement strand
GAGAACTCGAAAACGCCATCCATCACTACATCCGCCTGACTAACACCCACAGCAAACCCTTTGTCTGGACCAAAACGGCTGACGAAATCCTCGAAAGCGTCGCTCGCTTTTGTCATCGAATCTCTAACTCGGGACACTAGGCTTGCGCGAGCGGAGAGGATTCAACGAAGCAAAGGGGAGGGCATCGCATGGCGGACCAGGTCGGAATCGGATTCGTGGGAACCGGGAACATGGGAGAACCGATCGCGCGGAGTCTTCTGCAGGCGGGACATCCGCTGACGATCTGGAATCGAACGCGCGGAAAAGTCGCTTCGCTGGTCTCCGAAGGAGCCATCGAGGCGTGGGACCCCGCCGAAGCCTGCTCTGCGGGCGGGATCGTGTTCACGATGCTGTCGGACGACCGGGCGCTCGAGCAGGTTGTCGAAAGCCGCGGATTCCTGGAACGCCTGGCGCCGGGCGGAATTCACGTGTCGATGAGCACGGTGTCTCCCGCGACGAGCCGGCGGCTGGCGGAGCGGCACGCGGAGGAACACAGCGCGTACGTCGCCGCCCCGGTTTTCGGTCGTCCCGACGCGGCAGCGGCTCGCAAGCTGTGGGTCTGCGTCTCTGGCTCCGGGCCCGCGCTCGAGCGTGTGGTGCCGCTCCTTCGCGCGGTCAGCCAGGGCCTCTTCGAGATGGGCGAGGATCCCGGTGCGGCGAACGTCGCGAAGCTCTGCGGAAACTTTCTCATCGCCGCCGCGATGGAGGCGATGTCCGAGGCGTTCACGCTGGGGGAGAAGAACGGGATCGAGCCGCACAAGCTCGCGGACCTGTTCGCCCGGACGCTCTTCGCCTGCCCGATCTACCAGAACTACGGGAAGACGATCGCGGAGGGCCGGTTCAAGCCCGCAGGTTTCGCGCTCCCGCTCGGGCTCAAAGACATGGGCCTCGTTTTGGCGATGGCCAACTCGTCGAAGACGCCGATGCCGCTGGCGGGCCTGGTGCGGGATCGGCTTCTCTCCGGGATGGCGCTCGGACGCGAGGACCACGACTGGAGCGCGCTGTCACTCGGCGCGCGAGAGGAGGCGGGTCTGAGCCGGGCTTACGAGCCGATGTCTTCGAAGTAGCCGTGGAGCTTGCGCAGGGCACCGCGGTCGATCGAGCGGCGGCGCAGCGACTCCCGGAGCAGCGACATCGCGGCGAACCCTTCGGGAACCATCTTGAGCTCGTCGATGATCGGAAGCGCAGCCCGGATCTCCCACTCGGCCTGGCGTTCCTGCCCGGTCTCGAGAAGGAGGTCGGCGATGACGAGGTGGAGGGCGGCGCCGTCGGCCGGGAGTTCGATCTGGGCAAACTCCTGCTGTGCGGCCCGAAAGGCCTGGATAGCATCGGCCGGCCGGCTCTGGCTTCTCATCAGGACGCCCACTCCCCAGTAGAGCTTCCCGAGGGCGACGCGGTTGTTGGCGGACCGCAGGATTGGCTCCGCCTCCGCGACGAGCTTTGCCGCGAGATCGGCGTGTCCGGATTCAGACCGCAGTTGGACGAGACAGACGAGGGCCGATCCGAGCATCTTGGGACTCTTCAGGTCTCTCGCTTCGCTGCAGATCGCTTCGAACTCCGCGAGTGCTTCATCGGATCGGCCGAGCTCGCGAAGGGCGAGGGCCTCGAGATAGCTGCACTTGAGAGCCATTTCCCTGGCGCCGGTTCGAAGGAAGGCGTCCCGCAAAGGACGGGCGAGGTGGAGCACATCCGGAAGTTGCCTCTGCTCGAGGCTCAAGGCGAGTCTCTGGTAGGAGACCCTCGCGATGTCGCCGCCGAGATTCGCGGTCGAGAGGAACCATGCCTGAGCGCGATCGAACCAGGTCCGCGCTTCGTCCACCTTGAAGAGAACCCGCAAAGCTGTTCCCGCGAGGAGCGCGAGCTCTCCCAGGTAATACTCCCGCTCATCGAAGAGGAACGCGTTGTCGGAGCCCGTACGCGACTTGAGCGAATCGTAAGCGGTGACGGCGGCCCTCGCCATCACTGCGGGCGATCCGTCCAGGCGGCTTTCGATGAGCTGGCAGAGCGCGAGAAGCGTCTCGGGTTGATCGAACCGGCACTCCGAGGATCCGACAGGCATGCGCTCGAAATCGGACTCCAGGAACGCCTCCGCGGATGCCCGCGCTTCTTCCGGGGAAGCCGAACCAAGAGGGGCGGGAAACGGGATGAGCTCCCCGGTCACGAGAGTGCCGCCGAAGATCGAATCTGATTCAGCAGGGCAAGAGCGACCTCTTCCGCGGGCCGCGGCATGACGGGAGGGGCATCGTCCGAGACTCTGGTTGCCAGGAGCCGGGCGGACCGAAACGCCTCGGCGTATTTGCAGGCGACGAAAACGAGCTGATCTCGAAGCTCCGCGGAGTTTCGGGTTCCCCCGCCGGCTCTCCGGGTCACACGGTGAAACCAGAGGGCGAGTGTTTCCTTGAACGCGTCCGCTTCGTCCTCGTTGAACCCGTAGTAACCCGTCAGCGCCGCATGGATGGCGGGCAGGCTCTCGTCGAGCACGAGAAAAAGTTCATCTGAGTTGGAGGTCTGTTTCATTCCAGGTTCCGTCGAAGAGAATGCAAGGCGTACACCACGCGTCTCTTCAGAATACCCTCAACCCAGGGAGCGACTTACGATTAAGTCGGGATGGGGAGCGAGAGCTTGATGACAAATTTCCGCTCTCTGTCCCCGACATGGAGCCGTTCCTTGCGCTCCGCGCTCGCCTGCTCGTTCCGCTCTTGAGGGACCTGCGCCGGGGTGTTGGTCGGAGGCATGGCCGATCTCCTTTCAAAAAAAGAATCTGGAAACTTATGCAAATTGAATCACAAGTGTGCTTTGCGGTCGTTTCCTTTTTGACATTTCCGCAAGTTCGCTTCCTCACGGTAAGATCGGGTGGCTGTTAAGTCGTTTTGAAGGTGGAGGTTACGGATGCGGACCCCCGTCGCGTCGGTCGTTTTGATGGCCTTCTGGAGCTGTTTTTCCGCCGCCCAGACGCCTCTTTCCCCGTCCGAACGGGGCCCGGCCGCTTCGGCGGCCGAGAGGTCCCCCGAGCGGGTGGTCCCGATTTCCGAGCGCGCGAAGGACCTCAAACGCCAGGACGGTTTCCTCCCTTTCTACTGGGACGCCCGCCGCGGGCAGCTCCTTCTCGAAGTCGCGCGGTGGAGCGAAGAGCTTCTCTACGGCTCGGGCGTCGCCGGAGGCGCGGGGACTCTCGAGATCTCGCTCGATCGGGGTCAGCTGGGCGAGCTCGCCCTCTGCCGTTTCGAGCGCGTCGGTCCGCGTGTGCTCCTCCACCAGCGGCAGGTCGCGCATCGCAGCGGAGTCGGCGATGCGGAGCGCTCTCGCGTGGTCAGCGAATCGTTTCCCTCTGCGATCCTCGCTTCGCTGCCTGTCGTCGCGGAGGAGGGGGACCGCGTGCTCGTCGACGCGACGGCTTTTCTCCTCGCTGACACCCAGGTGCTCCCCCAGCTCAAGGCGCAGAAGCTCGGTGAATGGCGGCAGGACGTGTCGCGGTCGGCGCTCAACTTCGAGCGCACGGGGGCGTTCCCTAAGAATACCGAGATCGAGGTGATGGCGACGTACACCGCGGAAAATCCGCCGCGAAGCCTCGCGCCGGTCCTTCCGGACGGGCACACGATGACCCTGCGGATCCACCACACGTTCCTGAAGATGCCGGAGCCGGGCTTCGTCCCCCGCGAGCTCGATCCGCGAATCGGGTTCATTCCGCTGCGCCACCTGGACCATGCCGCGCCCTACACGGAGTCCATAGAAAAGTTTTTCGCGATGCGATGGAGGCTCGTCAAGAGAGACCCCTCGGCCGCCGTCTCGGAGCCCGTCGAACCGATCACGTACTACCTCGACCGCGGAATCCCGGAACCGGAGCGCACGGCGATCCGGCAGGGCGCGCTCTGGTGGAACCACGCATTCGAGGAGGCGGGATTTTCGAACGCGCTCGTGCTGAAGGATCTGCCCGAGGGAGCCACATTTCTCGACGCCCGGTACTCCGGAATCGAGTGGATCAACCGGATGGACCGCGGCTGGTCCGTGGGCGGCGCGCAGACCGACCCCCGCACCGGCGAAATCCTGCATGGCGTGGCGCGGATCGACTCGCACCGGCGCCGCACGACCTCGCGCATGTGGCAGAACCTGCGTGCGCCGGCGCCTCTGGCCGGCTGCGCCGCGGACGACGCGCCCGACGTCTCCTGGCTCGCCGGCGATCCGGACCTCGACGAGCAATCGCTGGTCTTGCAGCGGCTCGCTTACCTCTCGGCGCACGAAGTGGGACACACGCTGGGTCTCATGCACAACTGGGCCGCCACGACCTTCGAGTGGGGCTCCGTCATGGACTACCTCGCGCCGAACATCCAGTTGAAGGACGGAGGGTTCGACCTCTCCAACGCCTATCCCCGGGATATCGGGTCATACGACCGGCTCGTGATCCGCTGGGGATACACGCCCCTATCCGATCGCGCGGCACTCGACCGCATCGTGCGGGAGGGCTACGCGAAGGGGATCGTGTACCCGCTCGATTCGGATCCGCGCTGGGCCGAATACGACTGGGGCGCGGACCCGGTGCAGTGGCTCGCCACCACGGCGGCGGTGCGGCGCGTGATCCTCGAGCGTTTCGGAACGGGCCAGCTGAAGGCGGGCGAGTGGGTCTACGATCTCCAGCGTCGCTTCAATCTCGCGTACCTCTACCACCGGTTTGGAATTCAGGCGGCCCAGCAGTTCATCGGCGGCCAGTTCCAGACGAACGCGGTGGCGGGGGACGGTCAGGTTCCGGTCTCGTGGGTTCCCGCCGAAAAACAGCGGCACGCCCTCGATCTGCTTCTCTCCGCGATCGAGCCCGGGAACCTCGACATTCCCGACCGGATCCTCGCGGCTCTCGTCCCGGCCCCTTCCGGCACGAGGGAAACGGTCGAGCGATTCGCGTCCGAGGCCGGCGATGCGTTCAGTCCCTACTCCGCGGCGAGGGCGCTGGTGGGCCTCGTCGTGGATCCGATGCTCGACCCGGAGCGCGCGGCCCGGCTGACGCTCGCGTCGGCGCGCGGCGGTTTGACGCTGGACGAGGTGACGGCACGCCTCGTCTCCGCGACCTGGGGCGCGGCACCGGACCGCTCCCCGCGCCTGGCGGCCATGCGCCGGGTCGCGCAGCGCGGACTTCTGGACGCTCTTCTCGAGCTCGCAAGCCGCATGGACACGTCGCCCGAAGTGCGGGCGGGGGCCGGAGCGCGTCTGAGGAGCCTCGAACGGGATCTCAAGCTGCGGCACTCGGCCGATTCGGCGGCAGAAGCGCATCTGCGCCAGGCCGAGCGGGACATCCTCGAGTTTTTTGATCGGCCGGAAACACGCAAAACGCGTCCGAAGAAGGTGGCGCCGCCCCCGGGACGTCCGATCGGGACGGGTCCGCAATCCTGAGGGCGGCACCCGGGCCGTACACTTTCGACGTGAACACGCGAACGCGCGCGCTCGTGACGTTCGCCGCGTGCCTGTTTGCCATCGGCGCGGCGCGCGGCGACGAGCTGCAGAACATCTCTCGCGAGTTCTGGCGCTGGCGCGCGGCGAACCAACCCATCACGAGCGACGACATCCCCCGGCTCGAGCGTCCGGCCGGTTGGGCGCCCGATTGGACCCGGGCGGCCGTCAACCGGCGGCGGCGGGAGGTCGCCGCCTTCGCGTCCCGGCTCGACAGGATCGATGCGTCGGGCCTTCCGATCGCCTGGCAGGTCGACCGCCGTCTCCTTCGCTCCGCCTTCGCGCGCGTCCGCTGGGAGCTCGACCTCGAACGGGGCTGGGAGCGCAACGCGATGTTCTACGTCGACCAGACGGTCGGCGCGCTTTTCGACGCGCTGGTCCAGCCCCCTCCGTTTTCGAAGTCCCGCGAGGCGCAGATTGCCCGCCGCATCGCCAGCATCCCCGCGACCCTCGAGAGCGCCAGGGGCAATCTCACGCTCGCGCAGGGGCCGTTTGCGCGCCTCGCGATGGCGCGCCTCGAGGGAATCCGGGAGAGGCTCTCTTCCTCCGTCCGGGAACTGAAGCCTCTTCTTTCTCCGGGGACGGGCGCCGGCCTCGAGCAATCCACCGCGCGGGCGGTCGTGGCCCTCGAGAGTTACCGCGAGTGGCTGGGTAACCGCCTTCCGGGACTGCGGGAGCAAACGGCGGTCGGGCGTGAGGCCTACGGCTTTTTCCTCACGAACGTCGCCCTGCTGCCTTTCACTCCGGAGGAGATTCTCGCGATGGGAAGACAGGAGTGGGCGCGATCGGTCGCCCGCGAGACGCACGCGCGGGCCGGAAACGCGGGCCTCCCGCCTCCGGGGATGGCTCCCGACCACGCGACTCAGATTTCCCGTCTGGAGCGGGCGGAGGTCGCGGTGCGACGGTTTCTCAAGGAGAAGGACCTGCTGACGGTGCCCTCTTCGATCCGGCGGTACCGGGGCGCCGCGATTCCCGGGTATCTCTCGGCGCTTCAGGGGTTCGGAGAGCAGGACGATCTCACCTCGGAGGCGCGTCTCGCGGAGGACGCGGTCCGCTACATCCCGCCGCCCGACCCGTCCCTCGGCTTTTTCGCCCTCTCGATGGCGCGCGATCCGCGGCCGGTCCTCGTCCACGAGGGCGTCCCGGGTCACGCCTTTCAGCTGGCGCTGTCGTGGGCGCACGAGGACCCGGTCCGCCGGGGGTATTACGACTCCTCGGCCAACGAGGGGATCGCGTTCTACGCCGAGGAGATGATGCTCGACACGGGTTTTTTCGACGACAGCCCGCGATTGCGCGAGACGATCGCGAGCTTCCTCCGTTTGCGCGCGCTTCGCGTGGAAGTGGACGTCAGGCTCGCGCTCGGAGACTTCTCCATCGACCAGGCGGCGGAATATCTCTCCCGCGCCGTTCCGATGGATGCGGGGACCGCGCGCTTTGAGGCGGAGGCGTTTGCGTCGACTCCCGGCCAGGCGATCAGCTATGAAATCGGGAAGCTGCAGGTGCTTCGTTTTCTGGCCGAAGCCAGGCGCGCCCTGGGAGAGAAATTCTCGCTGCGCGCTTTCCACGATTTTCTCTGGAAGAACGGCAACGTTCCAATCGCGCTGCAGAGATGGGAGCTCCTGGGGCTCCGCGATGAGGTGGACCTGCTCGACCGCCCTCTTGAGCGGAGGCGCTGACCCGCCAGGAGCCCGTCCGGGCATTCCGCTCGCAGCGAGAGACACGCCTTCGCGCAGCAGGAAATCAAGAGGACAGGCTCCCGGGTCAGACTTCGGCGATCGAGGCCCGGATGTCCTCGAACCCCTGCTCCATGCGATCGAGGTGCGTCCGGAAAGAGAGAACGCAGATGCGGATGGCGAAGCGGCCGTTCAACCGGGTCGCCGTCAGGTAGACGCGGCCGCGGCCGTTGATTCTCCCCATCAGATCGAGGTTCAGCGCATCCAGCTGCGCATCGGCGAGACCCGCTCGCTCCAGGCGGAAGGCGAGAGTCGAGAGCTGTGGCCGGGCGAGGACCTCGATTCCCGGAATTCGGTCGAGTTCTTCCGCCGCCCAGGCGGCGAGGTCGAGCTTCTCGTCCAGATTCGTACGGAACACACCGATGCCGTGCATCTTGATCGGCAGCCAGGCCCTCAAACCTCTCCAGTCGCGGGAGAGCTCCGGGGAGAGCAGGGTGAAGTCGGCGAGGTCCGCCGCTTCCTGCATCCTCGGGAGGTAATCCGCGGAGAGCGCGTGGGCGCGTTTCAAGGTTTGCGGATCGCGGACGAGGAGCGAACCGTTCCCGTACGGAAGAAACAGGCTCTTGTGAGGGTCGAGCACCACGGAGTCGGAGCGCTCGATTCCGGCAAGACGCCTTTTCCCGCGGTCGGTGATTGCGAAGAAACCGCCGTAGGCCGCGTCCGTGTGGAACCACAGATTTTCCGCTGCGGCAAAGTCCGCCAGCGCGCCGAGATCGTCGACCGCGCCAGTGTTCGTCGTTCCCGCGTTCCCGACGACGAAGAACGGGGAAAGACCCGCGGCACGATCCGCGGCCACTGTCGCCGACAACTGGTCCAGCCGAATGCGGAAGTGAGCATCCGAGGGAATTTCCCGGACGTTGTCTTCCGGGAAACCCGCGAGGCTCGCCGCCTTCTGGATGGAATGATGAGTCTGGTCCGAAACGTACAGGGTGCCCGTTCGGAAGTCGTCCTCGAAACGGTCGCGGCGCGCCGCGACGATCGCCGAGAAATTGGAGAGAGACCCCCCCGTCGTCAGAATGCCTCCCGCGGTCCCGGGAAATCCGACGATCTCGCAGAACCAGCGGACGACGTTCGCCTCGATCTGCGCGAGACCCGGTGCCGCGGCGAAGACTCCGACGTAACGGTTGGTCGCATCGGCGATGAGATCGGCGACCGCGGAGTGGGGCAGCCCCCCTCCCGGAATGTACGCGAGGTATCCCGGGCCGGCGGTGTTGAACCCGCGCGGAATCACGGTCGTAAAGAGAAGATCCAGGAGGTCCTCAACCCCGGCCCCGGATTCCGGGAGGGGCTCGCGGAGCGAGCGCGCCAGGCCCGCGGGATCCCGGTTGTCCGCGGACGGCTGGGAAGGGAGCGACGCGATGTGCGCCACGATTCGCCGCGCGGCCGAGTCAATCAGAGCGCGCAGGGACTCCCCCCCGAGCTCGAGAGAGCGGTCCTCCTTCACCGGGACTCCGCGGCCATGGCGTCCAGCGCCTCCTGCATCCGCTGGCGCACGCGCGAGGAAAGCTCCGGGACGTCCGCAGGTGCCAGCCCCTCCGTCGGGACGGGATCGAGCACGCGCACCCGCAACCTGCCGGGGCGGGCGAAGCGGCGCCTTGTGTCGGCGATGGCCGTCAGGGGCTCGGAGACGACAGGGACGACCGGAGCCTGCGCGGCGATCGCGAGGCGAAACGCGCCGCTCTTGAAAGGGAGGAGCCGGCTGTCGTGATTGCGATGCCCCTCCGGCATGAACCAGACGGCGATTTTTTCGCTGCGCATTGCCTCCGCGGCGGACTCGAGCGAAGCGAGGGCACTCCGGGCATGCGCGCGGTCGATGATCAGGTTGCCGGAGAGGCGGTAAAACCAGCCGAAGACCGGAATGTTCCCGATCTCCCGTTTCCCGGCGGAGACCGTGCGTGGCGGAAAGATCGATCCGAACGTGACGACGTCGAGGAAGCTCTGGTGGTTGCCGACGATCACGCACGGCCGCAGTTCCCGAAGCCGTTCGGGCCTGTCCGGCTCGACTCTCCAGCCCATCACCCGTGTGAGCCCGCGGCAGAACACGCGGCCGAACCAGTAGAGGGTCTGCCGATTTCCGGGAGAGACGAGAAGCCAGACCGTGCCGGTGGCGGAACAGAGAACGAACCACGCTCCTCCGAACACGCACCCGAAATAGTAGGCAAGCCGCTTTCCGAGACTACCCGGCACGGCCGGAGACCTTCCGTAGTCCCGGTCGACTCATCGGCGCGCCCCGTGCGGATGCATCGCGGGGATACCTATGCCGTCGTCTGCCAGTTGTCGCGCCCGCCCAGCGGCGGGACCCACTGGGGGAGCGGCATCAACAGGTGGCGCGACAGGGCATCGACATAGGGCTCGTACATCGCGATCAACCGGCGCAGCCGCTTTTCGACCTCCGGGTCCGTCTTGAGCGCCATGCCAGCGGACTCCATGACTCCTTTCAGTCTCGCCAGGTCCCCCGCCGGAAGCCGTTCCTCGGTCTGCGGGTGCGCCTCGAGGTGGAAGACCTGGCTCATGTCCGCGACCGCGTGGCGAGCCATCGCGAACGTCAAGCGCGCCGAGCGGACCGGACCGCGCTCGACGCCCGCGATGATCAGCGAGCAGACGTCGAGAACGGTCGTCAAGGCCGCGACCCACGACTGGTTGTCGTGCTGGGAACGGTAGTAGGCGAGCACGGGGAACGAGATGTGCGTCTCGAGAAGATCGGCCGACCAGACGTCCCAGTCGTGCAGGAGGTCGCCGAGGTCCTCTCCGCGGTCCCGGTCGCCCGCGTGCCGCCGGATCAGCTCCGCGGCCGTCGGAGGAGAGCCGGCCCTCGCATCGAGCAGCGCGATGTTGGTTTCCCGCCTCGAAAACGCCTGAGAGAGGGTCGGCAGATATCCGACGACCAGCGCGAGAAATCCGAACCCCGTCCCGCTCTCGATGAAGGCCAGCAGACGCCCGGAGGAGGTGGAGGGCGAAACGTCACCGAGGCCGAGCGTGACGAGCGTCGTGCCCGAGAAGTAGAGGTCGGCCGCAAACCCGTGCATTCCCTCCGGCATCTTCAAGCGGGTTCCGAGCCCCCAGTGGAGGAGCGCAAAACCGAACACGAGCGCCAGCGCCCACGTCACGAGCAGAAGGAGCAGCGAGAGCGGGCCGAAAATGGAAAGAAAGTTCTCCCGAGGGTTGCCGGCGCGCCGGCGCAGTCCCAGAGATCGCCACGGCGCCCAGGTGGCGACGTAGAAGAGGCGCGTCAGCCGGAACTTTCGCGAGACGCGTCGGGGCAGGACGATCGTTTCGAAAGCGTCCCAGAGGACGGTGAAGATCAGCAGGACACCGCCGGAGATGGCTAGAACGGACATGAAGAGCGCCGAATCTATCGCACGCCGGCGGGCGGTAGACTCCCGCGGATGCCCGCCTTCGACCTCGTCGTCATCGGGACCGGCCCCGCCGGGCAAAGGGCGGCGATCCAGGCGGCGAAGCTGGGAAAGAAGGTCGCCATCTGCGAGAAGCGCGCGGCGGTCGGCGGGGTCTGCATCAATACGGGGACGATCCCCTCCAAGACTTTCCGCGAAGCGGTCCTGTACCTGACGGGTTTTCTCCACCGCGACGCTTACGGCTCCGCCTGCCTTTCCAGTGAATCCATGACGATGGACGACCTCCTCGCGCGATGCTCGAAGGTGATAGCCCGCGAAACGGACGTCATCCGGGACCAGCTCCGCCGCAACGGAATCGCCATGCTGACGGGCGCCGCGTCGTTCGCGGATCCGCACCGGCTGCTGATCGTGGGGGCGGCAGGCGGTAACGAGGTCACGGCCGAGTTCGTCGTCATCGCCACGGGAACCTCCCCGACCGAGCCGCCCGGAGTAACTGTGGACGGCGAGACGGTGATTACGTCCGACGGCATCCTCTCGCTGAAAGCGATTCCGAAGACGATGACGGTCGTCGGAGGGGGAGTCGTCGGCACCGAGTACGCCTCCATGTTCGCGGCGCTCGGAGTCGAAGTGACGCTGGTGGACAAACGTCCCCGCCTGCTCGAGTTTGTCGACGCCGAAATCGCGGAGGCGCTCGCCTACAAGATGCGAGACATGGACTGCACGCTGCGCCTCGGCGAAGACGTGGCGTCCGTGGAGGTCGAGCGGCCGCATCGCGCCGTGGCGACCTTGAAATCCGGGAAGAAGATCATTTCGGAGCTCCTCCTGTACTCGATCGGGCGCGTGGGAGCCACGGCGGAGCTGAACCTTACGGCAGCCGGGCTTTCGACCGACGAGCGCGGCCGGATCGTGGTGGACGATCAGTACCGGACCGCGGTGCCCCACATTTTCGCGGCCGGCGACGTGATCGGGTTTCCCTCTCTCGCCTCGACCTCCATGGAACAGGGCCGCATTGCCGCGTGCGCCGCGTTCGGTGTGCAGGCGAAATCGATGCCGCATCTTTTTCCGTACGGGATCTACTCGGTGCCCGAGATCTCGATGGTCGGCCCCAATGAGGAGGAGCTGACGAAGGCCGGCGTGCCGTACGAAATCGGCATCTCGCGATATCGGGAGATCGCGCGGGGAGCGATCCTCGGAGATTCCTACGGAATGCTCAAGATCCTCTTCCACCGGGAGACGCGGAAGTTTCTCGCCGTTCACATCATCGGCTCCGCGGCGACGGAGCTCGTCCACATCGGCCAGGCGGTGCTGGCCTTCGAAGGAACGATCGATTATTTCGTCGACAACGTCTTCAACTACCCGACCTTTGCGGAGTGCTACAAGGTCGCCGCGCTCGACGGGTACAACAAGATCGGTCCTCCGCCCGGTGAAGCGATGCCTCCGGGGACGGCGGGCCGCAAGACCTGACCCCGAATGTTCGCGGGTTGGCGGGACGTCGAAAGGGCTTCTAGGTTTCCCGATTCTCGAATTACGTCTTCTTCGGCGGCCTCGAAGGTCTCAGATCGATCCGCGACGGAATGGCCCGGTCCGGAAAACGCACCAGGTCGGAGACCGCCTCGGCGACGTCGTCGGCGGACAGCTTCCAGGAGCTCGCCGCTTCCTCCTGCCGTCCGAATTCCGTCGCGACGGAACCGGGCAGTACGGCGGCGACGCGGATGCCGTCGTGGCGCAGGTCGAGCATGGCCGCCTCGGAGAGACCCAGCAATCCGAATTTTGAAGCGTTGTACGCGGCGCCTCCCGCAAAAGCGTTGACCGAGGCGAGCGAGGCGATGTTGACGATGAAACCCCCGCCATTCTTCTTCATCACGGGGGCGGCGGCGCGGATCGCGTAAAACGGGCCAAAGAGATTAGTCTCGAGAACATCCCGGAACCTCTCCGGGTCGAGCTTGTCGACCGGACCGAACTCTCCGATCCCGGCATTGTTGACGAGAACGTCCAGGCGTCCGTGGCGAGAGGCGGCGAACTCCACCAGCGCCTTCTGGTCAGCCTCGCGGCGAGCATCCGCGGCGCGGCCGGAGATCCGCAGCCCTTCGCCTTCCATCTCGTCGAGCGCGCGCCGGGTGGAATCGACCGTGTGGCCCGAAATGACCACCTCGAACCCATCCGCGCGCAACCGGCGCGCGATCGCCCGCCCGATGCCTCGGGTTCCTCCCGTCACGAGAGCGACGCGCGTGCCTTCGTTCACGGCGAGAATCTAATCCAGACAACCGCCTTCGAACCGGGCTGTCGAAGTTCCGACGCAGGGCGCGGTCGAGATAAGCCGCTGAGGAATATGAGCTTCCCGCTGCGGGCAGACTTTTTGAATACAGGTCGTCGAATGCCGCGTTTTCGCCTCCTGCCACTTCTCATGCTCCTGCTGTGCGGCCTCGGGCCCTCGGGATGCACCTTCGTGAACAACATCATCGGGTCGGAGAAGCGGGACGTGTACAAGTTCGATCGTCCGTTTACGGTCGACGATCCGTCCTTCCGGCGGTCGATGGACACCATGGGCACGGCGATGGTGGGCGGAAACGAGGCCGAGCTCTTGAAGAACGGCGACCAGATCTTCCCCGCCATGACGCGCGACATCCGCGCGGCGAAAAAGACCGTGAACCTGGAGACGTACATCTTCCAGCCGGACCGCGCCGGGAGGCAATTCGCGGACGCGATGATCGAGGCGGCAAAGAGGGGAGTCGAGGTCCGGTTCCTCGTCGACGGCTGGGGGAGCAAGCTCAAAGGGTTGAAGGCGGAGCTCGAGAAGGCCGGCGTGCATGTCCGGAAGTACCGTCCGTTGCGGCTCTTCACCATTTACAAGATGGGCCGCCGGACCCACCGCAAGATCCTCGTGGTAGACGGACGGATCGCGTACACCGGCGGTCTCGGGATCGACGAGCGCTGGATGGGGAACGCGCGCAACACGAAAGAATGGCGCGACACGCAGGTGCGGGTCGTCGGGCCGGTGGTCGCGCAGATGCAGGCGATTTTCAGCGAAGACTGGACCTATACAACGGGAGAAATCCTCGCCGGCGAGGGCTTCTACCCGAAGATCGAAAACGCGGCGTCGATCCAGGCGCAAGCCATCAAAGCGTCGCGCGGCGACTCGTCGTCACTCGCGAAGATGCTGTACTACGTCGCGATCCAGTCGGCTGCGAAGAGCATCCACATTCAAAACGCGTACTTTCTCCCGGACAAGCAGGTGCGGGAGGCTCTCGTGGCGGCCGTCGAGCGGGGAGTCAACGTCCAGATCATGGTCCCCGGCCGGCACATCGATCTGCCGATGGTTCGTTTCGCTTCCTGGATCCACTACGGGGAGCTGCTGAAGAGGGGGGTGCACATCTACGAGTACCGGGGAACGATGATGCACAACAAGACGATGGTGGTCGACGGGCTGTACTCGACGATCGGCTCGATCAACTTCGACTCGCGGTCCATGAGCCGGAACGCCGAAGAGAGCCTCGCTTTCTACGATCGCGGCTTCGCGGCGAAGATGCAGGCGATGTTCGAAGACGACAGGAAACGCTGCTCCGAGATCACGTACCAGGAGTGGGACAAGCGCGGCATCGTGCAAAGGCTCGCGGAGCTCATTTTCTGGGTCTGGGAGCCTTACTACTGATGGGAACGAGGGCGAACGGCGAAAGGCGAACGCCGAAGGGCGCGGGGAAACGGGCGCAGGGGGTTGCGGCATTTTTACTGCTCCTCGGTTCTGCCGCTGCCGCCGTCGCCGCGGCGAGGCCGGCCGCGGAGCAGAAGCGGATCGACTGGCTGATCGAGGAAGTCCGTAACTCGAAAGGGGTCTTCCTCCGGAATGGCGGGGAGTACCCGGCGACGAAAGCGGTGTCGCATCTCAAGTTCAAGCTCCTGATGGCGGGCAGGCGCGTGCAGACCGCTAAAGACTTCATCGAAGGCGTCGCCTCCCATTCGGAGGAGTCCGGTAAGCCGTACCAGATTCGCCTGCCGGGGGGGACCGCGCGCCCCATGAAGGACTGGCTGAACGAACGGCTCGCGGAATACGAAAAAGGGACAGGAGCGCGAAAAAACTAGAGATCGAAACCCTCGTGTCTCAGGTGGCTTCGCCCTTCGCCCTTCGCCCTTCGCCCTTCGCCCCTTGCCTTTGTCCCGTCCGTGCTTCAGGCGCGCGCGGCTGCCGTCGCCGGCGGCGACACGGAAAGGGCCCAGTAGAGAAGACCCGACGCGAAGAACCCGACGAACCAGCCGTACGCGTACAGGGGCTTCAAAACCGGCCAGATCAGTCCGCCCCAGGCGAGCGCGCAGCCGGTCAGGGTGGCCGCGACCGCCTTCCAGTTCCAGCCTCCGGCATAGCGGTAGACGCCGTGGGTGAGATAGAGATCCTCGAGCCGCAGCCGTGTGCGGCGGACGAGCCAGTAGTCCGCGATCAGGACGCCCGCGATGGAACCGAGCCCGCCCGAATACCCCAGCAGCCACGTGAAGATGTAACCCGATGGGTCCGCGAGCAGTCGCCAGGGCCGCATGAGGATGCCGATGATCCCGGTGATGAGGCCTCCGGTCTTGAAGCGAATCAGCCTCGGGAAGGCATTGGCGAAGTCGTTGGCGGGCGAGACGACGTTCGCGGCGATGTTGACGGCCAGGGTCGCCACGACCACGGTGAACATCGAGAGGGCGACGATCGCGGGCTGCGAAAACCGGCCGACGAGAACGACGGGGTCCCAGATGGCCTTGCCGTAGATGATGGCCGTCGCGCTGGTGATGAGGACTCCCATGGCGGCAAACAGAGACATCGTCGTTGGAAGCGCTACCACCTGCCCGATCATCTGGTCGCGCTGGCTCCGTCCGAACCGCGTGAAGTCCGGCATGTTCAGCGAGAGCGTCGCCCAGAACCCGATCATCGCCGTGAGTGACGGTACGAACACGGGAAAGAATTCGCCGAACGTCCGAAGCGAGCCCGGCTGAGCGAGCAGCGGCCCGAGCCCGTTTGCCCGCCGGATCGCCCAGACGAGCAGGGCCGCCGTCATCACGAGGACGAACGGAGCTGCCCAGTTTTCGACTTTTCGGAGGAGATCCATCCCGCGGTAGACGATTACGATGTTCAGCGCCCAGAAGAGAGAGAACGAGAGCCACTCGGCTCCGGTGTGGCCCGAGAACCCGGGTCCGAGACGTGTCGTCCAGTGGGGATCGACCGCCTGGAAAAGGGTGTTCAGCGCCGCCCCTCCGATCCAGCACTGGATCCCGAACCACCCGCACGCGACGAGCGCGCGCATGATCGCCGGCAGGTTGGACCCAAGCGTTCCGTACGCCGCGCGCGCGAATACGGGAAAGGGAATTCCGTATCGAGTCCCCGGATGTGAGTTCAAGAGGATCGGCATCAGGACGATCGTGTTGCCGAGAAGGATCGTGACGAGCGCCTGCCACCAGTTCATGCCCGCCGCCATCAGCCCCGAAGCCATGTAGTACGTCGGAATGCAGTGCGCCATGCTGATCCAGAGAGCCGCGTAGTTGTACGTGGTCCAGGTCCGCCGCGAGACGGGAACCGGAAGAAGATCGCGATTGGCGAGGGGCGAAGCCGCGATCCGGGACTGATCGATCAGTTCGACGCGGCCGTCTCCATGCCGCTTCTCGTTTCCGTTGACGCTCGTGGGCACTTGCGGGCTATTTTAACCGTCGCCAACCGTCGCCTTCGCTCACTGCGGGAGCTGCCTTCGCCGCGTGGCGGCGAAGGCACCGGCGAGCGGCTCGCCTGTCGGCTCGACCGCTCGCCTGCTCCCTTCGTTCGCTTCGGCTCCCGCCCCGAGAGGCTCCTCCCTCCCTCTGGTCGGGAGACTCCTCTCGGGGCGAGCGTGGCCATCATCGTGGCGGAAGCGCAGCTCTGCCCCCTCGCCCCGCGCTCGGGGAGAGGGTTGGGGTGAGGGGGCCCGCAGGGAGGCGTTGCGCTCCTGCCAATGCGGCCGACCCGCAGCTGGCGCCGACTTGGCGAAGAGGTCTGGGGACGCGGGACTGATTGGCAACTCATGGGCGGACGCGGGAAACGCCCGTGAGGCCCCGGCATCCGGCGAGTCCGTCGACGCGGGACCGTATGATGGGCCGCTCATCCATGATCCGCTCGGAATTCGTGCTCAAAAGCCGACGTGTGGCGACCCCGGAAGGCTTCCGGCCGGCGGCGGTGCGGGTTGCTGGCGGCCGGATCGTGTCCGTCGATCCTTACGAGAGTCCTGACTCCGGGAGCCCCGTCGAGGACCTCGCAGACGCGTTCCTCCTCCCGGGCCTGGTCGACACTCACGTTCACGTCAACGAGCCGGGGCGGACCCATTGGGAGGGATTCGAAACGGCGACGGCGGCGGCGGCGGCCGGCGGAATCACCACCTTGATCGACATGCCGCTCAATTCGATTCCGCCGACCACGACGCGCGGCGGCTGGCTCGCGAAGATCGACGCCGCGGCCGGCCGATGCTCCGTCGACGTCGGGTTCTGGGGCGGCCTCGTTCCGGGTAACCGCGCGGAGCTCGTTGGGCTGCGGGCGGCGGGCGCTTTCGGTTTCAAGTGTTTTCTGTCGCCTTCCGGCGCTCCGGAGTTTCCCGAAGTCGACGACGATCTGCTCCGCTCGGCGGCGCACGAGCTTGCCGCGGCCGGCGCGCCGCTGCTCGTCCATGCGGAAGCCGCCTCACTGCTCGAAACACCTCGTGGTCCGGCGTCTTCTTACGCGAGCTATCTGCAGTCGCGTCCCCCGGCGGCGGAGCTCGCCGCCATCGAATCGGTGATCCGACTCTCGCGCGACATCGGCGTCGCCGTGCACATCCTGCACCTCTCCGCCGCCGACGCACTTCCGTCACTGCTTGCCGCGCGCGAAGAGGGGCTTCCGATCACTGTCGAAACCTGCCCGCACTACCTGACCTTCGCCGCGGAGGACATCGCCGAGGGCGCGACGCTTCTCAAGTGCGCGCCGCCGATCCGCGCCCGCGAGAACCGCGAGCGCCTGTGGCGCGGCCTGCAGGACGGCGTCATCGACATGGTGGTGTCGGACCACTCTCCATGCCCTCCGGAAGAAAAGCGTCTTGCCGAAGCCAACTTCGTCTCGGCCTGGGGGGGCATCGCCTCGCTCGAGCTCACGCTCTCAGCCGTCTGGACGGGAGCCAGGGAGCGCGGCATCGGGCCCGAGCGGGTGGTCGAATGGATGAGCGCGGCGCCCGCGCGGCTCGCGGGACTCCTGCACGACAAGGGCGCGGTCCAGGCCGGGCGCCAGGCGGATTTCGTCGTATTCGATCCCGAAGCCGCACGCGTCGTCGACTCTTCCCGGCTGCACCAGCGGCACCCGCAGACCCCCTACGCCGGGCGCGCGTTGCGGGGAACCGTGCTGGCGACGTGGCTCCGAGGTGAGAAGATCTTCGACGGCGGCCGCCTCGTCCGCGCCGGACGCGGCGAGCTCGTTCTGTCGGGCTGACGCGTTGGTCGGAGGGAGCGCTGTGCCGGATTTCATGGACCTGGTCGACCTGGCCTCGGAACGGCTGGGCGGCTCCGCGATCGCCGCCAATGACGAGTTCTTCGCTCCCCGGGAAAATCTCCTGAAGGCGGGCAAACCGGTCTTTCTGGAGGAGGAGTACACCGAGCGCGGCAAGTGGATGGACGGCTGGGAGACCCGCCGCCGCCGCAAACCCGGTCACGACTGGTGCGTGGTCCGTCTGGGACTGCCCGGGATCCTGCACGGATTCGTGATCGACACGACGCACTTCAAGGGCAACGCGCCGGAGTCCTGCTCGATCGAAGCCTGCGAGACCGCGAGCCTCTCCCCCGAGCCGTGGGAGTTCGAAAAGATCTCCTGGACGGAGCTCGTGCCGAAATCGGCCGTCCGCTCCGACTTCCAGAATTTCTTTTCCGCCGCCGCGCCCCGGCCATTTACGCACGTGCGGCTGAACATCTTTCCCGACGGCGGGATCGCACGGCTGCGCGTGCATGGGGAGGTCGCTCCCGACTGGGACCGGATTGCGCGGACGGGCGGCGAGCTCGACCTGGCGGCGGTCGAGAACGGCGGACTCGTGCTGGCGGCGAGCGACGAATTCTTCGGCGAGCGGCAGAACCTGATCATGCCGGGCCGCGGGCGTGACATGGGAGACGGATGGGAGACGCGGCGCCGGCGCGATATCGGTCATGACTGGGCCATCGTCCGCCTCGGACGGTCCGGGACGATCCGGCGTATCGACGTCGACACGGCGCATTTCAAGGGCAACGCGCCCGGCAGCTGCTCCGTCGAGGTCTGCCGGTCCCCGGGAGCGGGCGTGACCGAGCTCCAGGAATCGTCCCGGGAGTGGGACCAGGTCCTGCCGGAGACGAAGCTCTTTCCGCACACCCTTCATCGGTT
Organism: Thermoanaerobaculia bacterium; assembly: GCA_038253555.1. GTDB lineage: Bacteria > Acidobacteriota > Thermoanaerobaculia > UBA5066 > Gp7-AA6 > JALYUA01. The sequence continues at coordinate 8,899 of JBBSGZ010000040.1, read as the reverse complement.
CGAACGGGAGCTCGCCCCCGCCGGGGAAGCGACCCACGCCCGGTTCAACATCTTTCCGGACGGGGGCGTGAGCCGGCTTCGTCTCTGGGCCCCGGCTCCCCCGTCGCCGGGCGCGGCCGGGGGGACGCCTTGACGATCGCGACGGAGGCGGTGCCCGGAATCGAACGGCTGGATGCGCTGCCGGACGGGGCCGCGGACCGCGAGCTTCTGGGTTGCTGCGGGTCCCGCACCTGGGCCAGACGCATGGCGTCCGCTCGCCCGTTTGTGACTCTCGAACGGCTCCTCGAAGCCGCCGACGCGACCTGGCGATCTCTCCCGGAATCCGACTGGCGCGAGGCGCTCGATTCGCATCCGCGGATCGGCGATCGGGCCGCTTCGGGGCAGGCGGCGGAAGAGCAGGCCGCGGCTCTTTCCGGCAGCGAGGAGGACGCGCGGCTCCTGGCCGAAGCGAACCGGGATTACGAGGCGCGCTTCGAACGGATCTTCATCGTCTGCGCGGCGGGCAGAACGGTCCGGGAGATGCTCGAGATGTGCCGGCAGCGGCTGCGGAACGACCCGGCCGCCGAGTTGGGCACCGCGGCGGAGGAACAGCGCCGGATCACCCGGCTTCGTCTCGAGAAAATGGCGCGCGGTAGATGAGCGGCATCACGACTCACATCCTCGACACGTCTCGAGGGGGGCCCGCGGAGGGGGTCTCTCTCCGGCTCGAGCTCCGATCGGATGCCGGAGCCTGGACGGCGATTTCAAACGCCGTCTCGGACCCGGGCGGAAGGGCGACTCTTCTCGACTCGGCGGCCCGCCCCGGCACCTGGCGGCTGACGTTCGACACCGCCGCGTATTTCGACCGGATCGGCGTAGCAGGCTTCTACCCCGAAGTGCAGATCGTGTTCGAAGTCCGCGACGCGGAAGCGCATCACCACGTGCCTCTGCTGATCGCTCCCTTCGGATACTCGACCTACCGGGGCAGCTGACCGGCGATGCTGGCGGAAAACTCCTATGGCAAGTCGGGGATCCGGCTGGTGCACCGGAGCCGCCGGGGAGACCGGTATGAGATCCGCGATCTGACGGTCGCCGTGGCACTCGAAGGGGATTTCGGGGCGGCGCACGCCCACGGGGACAACTCACGGGTGCTTCCGACCGATACGATGAAGAACGCCGTCTATGGTCTGGCGCGCTCCCGGGGGATCGGCGCCATCGAAAGCTTCGGGTTGCTCCTCGCCGATCACTTTCTGGGCGCGAGCGAGGCCGCGTCCGCGGTCAGGGTCTCGATTTCGGAGCGCCCCTGGGAGAGGCTGCCGCAAGGCTCCGGACAGCATCCAGGCGCGTTCCTGCGGCCGGGAGCGGAGCGGTGGGTCACACGGGTCGAAAAAAGCGCAGCGGGCGCGGCCGGCGCCTCCATCCGCTCGGGGATCGAAGACCTGACACTTTTGAAAGCGTCGAAGTCGGGATTCGCCGGCTTCCTTCGCGATCCCTTCACGACGCTCCGGGAGACGGAGGACCGGATTCTCGCGACGGCGGTCCAGGCTCTCTGGTCTTACGCGCCCGGAGAGATCTCGTGGCAGCCCATCGGCCGCGCCATCCGTTCGACCCTCCTTCAGACATTCGCGGACCATGTGAGCGCGTCGGTGCAGCACACGCTGCACGCGATGGGGGAGGCCGTGTTGCGCGGGCACTCGCAAGTCACGGAGATCCGGATCTCGATGCCCAACAAACACCATATCCTCGTCGACCTTTCCCCCTTCGGACTCGACAATCCGGGGGAAATCTTCGTCGCGACGGAGGAACCGTTCGGGCTGATCGAGGCGACGCTCAGGAGGTGACGCGGGACCCGGGAGGCGGAGATGGACGTGAGGACAGCGCGGCCGTCAATGCCCTCCGTTTTTCAGTTGCGCGGCGGTCGTCGTCTTCCGTCCCTTCAGGATCGCTACGAACGACCGGCTGCGAAGCTCGTCGAGCGTCAGCCCGCTCTTCCGGACCGCGTCTTCCTCGGTGATCGCGCCGCAGGCCGCGGCGCGCAGGAAGTAGTTCAGGAGTCCCTGTCCGGTCGCGGCGTCGTCGAAAACGTCGCCGACGAGCGTGGCCTGACCCGCCTTTTCCACGAAGTTCGTGAGACGCGCCGACGCGGCGTCCAGTCCTTCGAGGAAGAAGGCGTAGAGCGCCGCGTACCGGGTGGGCAGCTGCGCGGCGTGCAGGTCCCAGCCCTGGTAGAACGCGTTTGCGAGGGAGTGGCAGACGTGGTCGTAGTGGAGCTTCCACGCGGCGTGGACCGCCGCGCGATTCTCGGCGATCTCGCGGCCCGTGAGCGTCCGGTCTTCCCCGCGGTTTGGCGGGATGGGAAGGACGTTCGTCGCGCCGTCCGAGATCCAGACGCCCGTCCCGGCCAGGGCGACCTGCATCGCCTGCCGCGCGAAATCGCAGGCCGGGTGGAGCATGTGCTGATGCGCCGCGGTGATGTTCAGGGAGGCCGTGTAGTCGTACGTCCCGAAATGCGCCGCCAGGCAGCGGCCGTCCGCGGCGGCGACAAGCCCGCCGAGAGAGATCTCTCCCGAGGGTCCCGCGATCGACTGGGGTGTCTCGACCATGATCTCGAGCCACAGAGCGCGGGACGGGAGCGACAGTCCCTGCTCGAGGGCGGCGAGGAGATCCGCGAGAGCGGCCACCTGCTCGGGGGTCGTCACCTTCGCCAGCGTCACGACGAAATTTTCCGGGAGCCGGCCCGTGTCGTGGATGAGCGCCGTTAAGAACAGGTCGAGAGTGCGGAAGGACCGTCTTTTAAGCTCTTCGGTGAACGGCTTGATGCGGATGCCGATCGAGGAGGGAAGGGTCCCCGCCGCCATCCCGGTCGCCACTTCCCGGGCGGCCGAGATCGCGTGGCCGTCTTCCTCCGCGTCGGGCCGGTTGCCGTATCCGTCCTCGAAGTCGATGCGGTAGTCCTCGACCGGCTCCGTGCGGAGCTTCTCGATCACGCGACGGGAGATGAGGGGCGCGAGCGCCTCCGGCAGACCGAGGACGCTTCGAAGGACGTCGGAGGAGGGCGCGTACTCGGTCAGAGACCGGATTGCGAGCGCCCCGAGCTTCGACGCGGTGTCGGAGCGGAAAACCTGCGCGCCCCCGTAGACGGTGTGGACCGGCTGGCGCCGTTCCGTCTCTCCCGGGTAGCGCGCGGTGATCGCGGTGTTCGCCTTCCGGAGGCGCGCGGCGAGCGCGTCCGTCTCCGCCGCGCCGACCGTCAGGGGCGGGGTCACGACGTCTCCCTCCAGAACTGCGCGAGCAGGTTTTCGGCGACACGCCGCCGGTAAGCGGCCGTCGAGCGCAAATCGTCGATCGGGTGGATCTCCCGGGCGAGCACGCGCCGCGCCTCCTCAATGGATCCGGAGGCGGCGAGCGACGCCTCGGTCAACGGCAGCCGGACCACGGTCGGAGCGACCGAGCCCAGAGCGATCCGCGGCGGAGACGACCGAATTGCGGCCATGACCACTTTGGAGATCGCCTGGGCGGCGCGAGTGCCGACCTTTCGGAACCACTGGCGGCCGTCGATGGCGGGAATCTCAATCGCCACGATGAGCTCGTCTGCGCGGCGGACGGATTGCCGGTATCCCGTGTAGAACGCGCCGAAAGGCACCCGCCGCGCCCCTCCCGCGCTCTCGAGGACGACGACGGCGTCCGCCGCGGCGAGAACGGGAAGCGTGTCTCCGGCAGGGGAGCCATTGGCGACGTTTCCCCCGAGGGTTCCCCGGTTCTGGATCTGCACGCCCCCGATCTCCCGGGCGGCGGAGGCGAGAATCGGGATGCGATCCGCAACGACGGGAGATCGCAGGATGTCCGTGTAGGTCGAGAGGGCTCCGATCGAGAGGACGTCGTCGCGGAGGCGGATTTCGCGCAGGCAACCGATCCGCGAAAGATCCAGAAAGCGGGTGTCGCGGAGCGTTCCGAAATTCAGGGCCACGTAGAGATCCGTCCCGCCCGCCAGCGGGGTCGCGCCGGGCGCGTCGCTCAGCATCGAGAGCGCCTCCGGGAGGGATCCGGGCTCGAGGAGGGACAGGGAGGACAGGGCGGTTCGCATGTCGTCCGCCGGTCAGTCCGCGACGGAAGAAGATGCGGCCGCCGCCCGGATGGACCGGTAGATCCCCTCGTATCCCGTACACCGGCAGATGTTTCCGGCAAGCCCCCGGCGAATCTGCTCGAGGTCGGCGTCGGCGGGCAGCGCCGCGGCGGCGAGGATCATTCCGGGTGTGCAGATGCCGCACTGGGCGCCGCCTTCCCGGATGAAAGCCTCCTGGAGCGCCCCGGCGCCCGTCAGACCTTCGATCGTCGTGACGGCGCAGTCGCGGACCTGCGCGAACGGGATGAGGCACGAGTTGACGGCCTCTCCGCCGATCAGCACGGTGCAGGCCCCGCACTCGCCTTCGCCGCAGCCCTCCTTCGTCCCGGTGAGGCCGACGTCCTCCCGGAGCACGTCGAGCAGCCGCTTCATGGGATGAACCGCGAGCTCGGTCTCGCGCCCGTTCAGGCGGAAACGCAGGACGCCTCCATGATCCGCTCGGGTGTCGCGGGGATCTGACGCAGGTCGATGCCCATGTGGCGGATCGCGTTCACGATCGCGGGGGCGGGGCCGTCGATCGGCATCTCTCCGATTCCTTTCGCGCCGTGCGGCCCGTGCGGATATCCGCTTTCGAGGATGACGACGTCGATCGGCGGCGTGTCGAGCGTGGTGGGAACCACGTAGTTCGTCATCTGCGCGTTGGCCATCGCGCCCCCGCGAAAAACCACGTCCTCCAGGATCGCGTAACCGATCCCCTGGGCGGTGCCGCCCTCGATCTGCCCCGCGGCCAGCATCGGATGAATCGCTTTTCCGATTTCGCAGACGGCGGTCAAGCGGACGGGCCGGATCTCGTACGTGTCGGGGTCCCGCTCCACCTCGGCGACGTTGCAGCCCCAGCCATACGCGCCGTACGCGTCTCCCCGGTAGGTCTCATCGCTCCAATGGAGCTCCTCGGGCTTTTCGTACTCGCGGGTGACGACGAGCGGGCCGCGCGTCTCGAGGTAGCGCGCCGGCGTCAACGGGCCGAGGCGCGCCTTCATCTCGAGAGCGCAGTTCTGGAGGATCTTCCCGACGACCATGCATGTGCGGGACGCCACCGTGGGGCCGCTGTCGGGCACGCACGCGGTGTCCGCGTCCGCGACTTCCACGTTTTCGTAGGGAATGCCGAGAGCGTCCGCGACGATCTGCGCGTGGATCGTGCGCGTCCCCTGGCCGATCTCCGTCGAGCCGACGAGGATGCGCGCTCCTCCGGGCGTCAGCTCGAGCGATGCGCGGGATGCCAGGCGGACTTCGCCGCCCCCGGTGAACCCCGAGCCATGGAAGAAGAGCGAGAGTCCGATCCCCGAGCGCGTGCCGGCGAGCAGCCGCCGGCGGGCCTGGAAGTCCGTGCGCGCCACGGCTTCCCGAAGCACCTCGGCCGCGCTGCAGTCCGCGCCGAGGACCTGCCCGGTCGCGGTGGTGTCGCCGGGACGGAAGAGGTTCGCTTCGCGAAGGCGCACGGGGTCGATGCCGAGCGTCTCCGCGATCCGCTCCATGTGCACTTCCGCCGCGAATTGCGTTTGAGGCGCGCCGAAACCGCGGAAGGCCCCGTTCGGCGGGGTGTTCGTCATGGTGACCCGCCCGTGCACGCGCACGGCCTCGCAGCGGTACGGGCCCGTCGCGTGGAGGACACCGCGGGAGAGGACTACCGGGGAGAGCGTCAGGTACGCGCCGCCGTCCATGAGCACGTCGATGTCCATCGCGACGATCTCGCCGTCCGAAGTGACGCCCGTCCGATGGCGGACAAGGGAGGGATGGCGTTTGGTCGTCGCGAGCATGTCCTCCACGCGGTCGTAGACCATCTTCACGGGCCGGTTCGCCTTCAGCGCGAGAATCGCCGCGTGCCCCGCGAGCATCGAGGGGTACTCCTCCTTCCCGCCGAACCCGCCGCCCGTCTCCGTCTGGACGACGCGGACCTTCTCCGGCGGCAGGCCCAGGAGCACGACGAGCGCCTTGTGGACGTAGTAGGGGCACTGAAGCGAGCCGTAGACCGTGATGCCGCCGTTTTCCGGGACCGCGATCACGCCGTTGCACTCGATGTAGAGCTGCTCCTGGTGCCCGGTCCGATATTCGCCTTCGACGACTCGGTCCGCGCGCGCGAAGCCGCGATCGAGGTCCCCTTTCTCGATCAGAATCTCCTTGAAGACGCGGGGCGAGAGAGCCGGGTCTTCGACGGCGGCCTCGGCCTCGTAGTCGATCGACGCCCGGGCTCCGAGCAGGGCTTCCCTGTTTTCGTGCGCGACGAGCAGGATCGGCTCGGCGACGTGGCGGACGCACCCGTCGGCGAGGCAGGGCTGGTCGTCTTCGATCAGCGCAATGACGTTCTTTCCCGGGATGTCGCGCGCGTCGGCGACGACGAAACCGGCGGGATCGAACTCCAGCCGGATCGAGCGGATCCGTCCGGCCGGAATCGTCGAGCGGATCGTGGTCCCGTGCAGCATGCCGGGAAACGAGAGATCGTCGATGTACTTCGCCGTGCCGGTGACCTTCCCTCCTCCTTCCTTGCGGAGGACATTGCGGCCGACGGCGGGCACGGGCGCGGCTTTCTTCTCGATCAGCGGGCGCCGGCCGCCGCGAGCGCGTCGCGCAGGATCGCCAGGGCTTCCGAAACGTCGGGAGCCGTCACGTTCAACGCCGGGGCGATCCGGAAGACGTTCCCGTAGAGGCCGCCCTTCCCGATTAAGAGCCCGCGCTCGCGCGCCGCTTCGAAGACCCGATTGGTCAGCATCGGGTCCGGAGTCCGATCTCGCGAGACCTCGTCGACGACGAGCTCCATCGCCTGCATGAGCCCCATCCCGCGCACGTCGCCCACGGAGTGGGGAAAGCGCGCCTTCATCTCCTCGAGCCCGGCGCGGAGGAGCGCCCCCATGCGCGCCGCATTTGCCGGAAGGTCTTCCTCCTCGATGATCTGGATCGTCGCGTTCGCCGCGGCGGTCGACACCGGATTGCCGCCGAAGGTCGAGATCGTCAGCGCCTTCAAAGCGGAGGCGATCTCGGGCGTCGCGATCGTCATGCCGAGCGGCATGCCGTTGGCGATCCCCTTCGCCGCCGTCATGATGTCCGGCTGTACGCCCCAGTGCTCGATGCCCCACATCGTGCCGCCGGTCCGGCCGAAGCCCGTCTGCACCTCGTCGCAGATGAACACGCCGCCAAACTTCCGGATGATCGAGACGGCAATGTCGAAATACTCCGGCGGAGGAGTGATGAACCCTCCGACGCCCTGGATCGGCTCCGCGATGAACGCCGCGATGCGCCCCGTCGTGGTCGTGCGGATGAGCTCGTCGATGTCCGTCGCGCAGGCGATCCCGCACGACGGGTACGTCAGGTGGAGCGGGCATCGGTAGCAGTACGGAGATACGGCGTGCTTGACCCCAGGGACCATCGAGGGCAAGGGGCGCCATGTGGAATGACCGGTGAGCGACTGCGCGAGCGTCGACCTGCCGGAGTAGCCGTGACGAAGGGCGATGATCTCGGTCGAGCCCGTCGCGAGCTCCGCCATCATGACCGCCGTCTCGTCCGCTTCGGTCCCGGAGGCGGTGAAGCAGGTCTGTTTCAGGTTCCCGGGGGTGATCCGCGCAAGGCGCTCTGCGAGCTCCACGACCGGCAGGCTGGGATAAAGGCTCGACACGTGGGACAGTCGGTCGATCTGGGCGCGGATCGCGGCGTTGACCCGGTCGTTGGCGTGGCCGACGGAGACGGTCAGGATTCCGCCGAAGAAATCGAGGTACTCGTTGCCGTCCGCGTCGCGGATCCGCAGGCCCTTGCCTTCGGTCAGGACGATCGGTTCCTTGTAGTACTGGATCGTGGCGGGAAAGAGAAACTCCCGGTGCTTCTCCCGGACCGTGCGGGTCAGCTCCGACGTGGGGGCGCTCGTCTTCGTGGTGCTCATGGGACCTCCTCTGGAACCGCTAGGATCGGGGGCTGCGTTTCAAAAACGAGCCGGCGCCGGGCTTCCCGACGAAGCGGCCCCGGTCGATCACGACGCGTCCCCGGGAGAGCACGGTTTCGGCGGCGCCGGTGACTTCGCGGCCCTCGTACGGGTTGTAGTCGACCTTCATGTGGAGAGTCTTCGCCGAAAGTGTGACCTTCTTTTCCGGGTCGAAGACCACGATGTCGGCGTCGGATCCCGGAGCAATCGTGCCCTTGCGCGGAAAGAGCCCGAAGATTTTCGCCGGAGAAGTCGACGTGAGCTCGACGAAGCGGTTGATCGAGATCCGTCCCGCGCGCACGCCGCCGTCCCAGACGAGGCTCATCCGGGTCTCGATCCCCGGAGCCCCGTTGGGGATCTTCGAAAAATCGTCCTTTCCGAGCTCCTTCTGCCCCTGCATGCAGAAGGGGCAATGGTCCGTCGAGATCGCCTGCAGGTCGTTGCCGGCCAGGCCCCGCCAGAGCCGCTCTTCGTTGCCCGCGGCGCGCAGGGGCGGGCTCATGACGTATTTCGCGCCTTCGAAGCCCGGCTCCTCGTAGTTCGCGTAGGAGAGAAAGAGGTACTGCGGGCATGTCTCGGCGTATGCGGGAATGCCCCGGTCCCGCGCCTCCGTCACCTTTTCCAACGCTTCGGCGGCCGAGAGGTGGACGATGTAGATCGGGACGTCCGCCATCTCGGCCAGAGCAATCGCCCGGTGGGTCGCCTCGCCCTCCGCTCGCGAAGGACGGGTCAAGGCGTGGTACTTCGGCGCGCGGTGGCCCTCCGCCAGCGCGCGCTGGACGAGCACGTCGATGACGCCGCCGTTCTCCGCGTGCATGCAGATCGTCCCGCCGTTCTCGCGGGTCCGGAGCAGCGCCCGGAAGATCGACGCATCGTCGAGCATGAAGACG
>JBBSGZ010000039.1:0-28874 GCA_038253555.1 Thermoanaerobaculia bacterium | reverse complement strand
CACGGAGCCATAATCTTCCCGCCTGTTATCCGGCCTGTCCTCGAGTACAGTGCGACATCTCGCGCAGGCTGTCTTTCCCGATCAGAAAGGCTCTCACCCCTCCCGTCCCGGAAGCTCTGATCGCAGCACGATCCGGCCCCGAGGGCGAGAAGATAGGCCCTATGACCGCAGCGCGAGCCGGCGCAGCCGGAGGGACCGCATGATCGTTCATCTCGTCGACGGGACGTACGAGCTCTTCCGCCATTTCTATGGCGCCCGCCGGGCCCACAAGGGAGAGGACCGGCCGTACAGCGCCGTGATCGGCGTGATCAATACCGTCCTCGAGATGATCGAGACGGGCGCGGGACACGTCGGCGTGGCGACTGATCACGTCATCGAATCGTTTCGAAACCGTCTCTGGCCCGGCTATAAGACGGGAGATGGGATCGAGCCCGCCTTGCTGGCCCAATTCCAACCCCTCGAAGAAGCCCTGGCCGCGATGGGTGTGGCCGTCTGGCCCATGGTCGAACTGGAGGCGGACGACGCGCTGGCCTCCGCGGCGCGGATCGCCTCGGCAGACGAGAGCGTACAGAGAGTCTGCATCTGGACGCCCGACAAAGATCTGGCTCAATGCGTTCGTGCCGACCGGGTCGTGCAGGTCGACCGGCGGGGCCAGAAGATCCGCAATGCCGAAGGAGTGCGCGAAAAGTTCGGCGTGGAGCCCGCCTTGATTCCGGACTTTCTCGCGCTCGTCGGCGATGCCGCGGACGGATATCCCGGTATCCCGGGAATCGGGGCGGTCACGGCGGCGCGGCTCCTGAACCGGCATGGCGTCATCGAAGCCTTTCCGGCGGCGGTGCTCGGAGACCGGCGCGATCTCGCCCTCCTTTTCAAGAATCTGGCGACGCTGCGTTCCGACGCGCCCCTCTTCCGCGACGTCGGAGAGCTGACGTGGCGCGGCCCGACGAGCGCGTTTGAAGCGTGGGCGGAGCGCCTGGCGGATCCACGCCTGGCGGAACGCTGCCGCAGGGCGCCCGTCGCTTGAGCTCACGCCCCCTGCGCTCCGGACCCTTTCGGGAATCCCGGGCATATAGAGCCGGTCCCCGGAGTTGGGACTGCGAAAGCGGGAGGAGACGCAACATGCGCGAGAGAAGCTCTTCACGTCGCGCCGGCGAGCGACAGGCTCGCGGGACGGCCGTCTAGGGTGGACGGGAACGACCCGTCCGGCGGAGCGGGCTCGGCCGCTTCTGAGGGCGCTTTCGCTCCCGCGGCGCCGCCCCCCGCCAGGGCGGCGCAACGATTCGACCGGTCGATCGTCGAGGGGCCCATCGGCCCGGCGGTCTGGCGGATCGCCTGGCCGACGATGCTGCAGAACGTCATCGCGGGCCTGCAGGGGATCGTCGACCACGCGATGGTCGGCCATTACGTGGGTTACACCGCCAACGCCGCGATCGGCGTGAGCTGGCAGATCGTCATCGTCGTCATCGTCTTCATCAACTCCCTGTTCACCGGCATGGCGGTGCTCGTCGCGCGCTTCGCGGGGGCGAACGACCCCGAGAAGGTGAACCGGGTCGTTTACCAGGCTTTCCTGACAGCCATCGGAATGTCGACGGTGATGGCGGTGGTGGGATACCTCGCGGCGCCATCCCTTCTGAACGTCGTGCACGCCGCGCCCGAAGTTCAGCGGGAGGCTCTCCCCTTCCTGCGCGCCATGTTCGTCGGCATCGCGGGGCTGATGCTCTTTTTCATGCTGAGCGGCGCCTTCCGGGCGGCGGGCGATCCGCGCACTCCCCTCCGGCTCGGCGTGACGATGACCGTCCTGACCGTGCTCTTCAATGTGGTCCTGATCCCCCGGTTCGGCACGCTCGGCGCCGCGCTCGGGACGATCGCGAGCAGCACGCTCGCGGCGGCGTATTGCCTCTGGAAAACGTTCGCGCCCGGGTCGGTGATCCAGTTTCATCGCGGCATGGATTTGAAGCCCGACTTCGCGGTCATCCGGTCGCTTTTCCGCTTCGGTCTGCCGACGGGCGTTCAGGGAATCGCGATGAACGTGGCGGGCGTCCTGCTGCTGCGGTTCATCGGATCGCTCGAGCACAGCGCCGCGGCACAGGCGGCGTTCGCGGTCGGCTACACGGAGCTGTTTTCCCTCATCACCTGGACGTCGGTCGGCCTCCTCGGCGCGTCGGCCACGATCGCGGGCCAGAACCTCGGCGCGGGAAACCCGGAGCGCGCCCGGCGGGGAGTGGCGGTCGCGGCACGCATCGGCCTGGCGCTGGCGGTCGTCGTGGGAGTCCTCTTCCTCACAATTCCCCGCCTTCTGCTGGGCGTCTTCGGCATGACCGAGCCGCTGGTGACGTCTCTCGGGCAGGAGCTGCTCCGGTACCTCAGCGTTTCCGGACTCTTCGTCACGGTGGCGCTCGCGTACACCGGCGGCCTGCAGGGGACCGGCGACACGCGGAGCCCGCTCTACATCTCGATCGTCTCGCAGATCGCCGTGCCGATCGGCCTCTGTTTCGCGATCCAGGCCACGCGCCCGCTGCAACCGACGGACATCTGGCTCGCGATCGTGCTCGGACATGCGACGCGCGCGATCCTGAGCGTCGCGAGATTCCGGCAGGGGAAATGGCGGAACATCGCAGTGGATCTCCACCCCGGCCGTCCGTCGGGAGTCGGTTGAAACGTGCCGCTACCTCCCTCTCCCCGCGCTCGGGCGGAATCTTTGGGTTCGGGGGCGACCCTCCGGAGGGTACGAACTCGAAAACGAACCGATCGTCGCGCTATGCTCCCCGGCTCCTTGCGAACCACCTCTCGTTCCCGGCGGGTGGCGCCCGTCTCGGAAGCCACGACGGCGGAAATGTCCCGCCGGGGCCTCCTCGCGCGTTCGGGATTCCTGCTGATCCCCCCCGCGGTCGTCGTGAGTCCGGAAACCCGGATCCGGTACCGCGTGGACCGGTTGCTGGGCGAGGGGGGATACGGACAGGCATATCTCGCCACCCGGCTCGAAAGATCTCGCGCCGTTCCCGCGTCCGTCTGCATCAAGGCGAGCGAGCACATCGACGGATGGGTCCGCGAGGCGTACTTCGGCCAGGTCCTCGAAGACGAGCCCCGCGCGATTCGCGTGTTCGACGCTTTTCCGCTGCTGAGCGCGGATCGGCGCGTCCTCTACTGCCTCGTCCTCGAATACGCGCCCGACGGGGATCTTCGGGCATTCCTCCACCGCTCGGCCAAGAGGTGGCGCGAAGTCGACGCGCGCCGTGAGATTGCCGGCATCCTGAAGGTCCTCCAGAAACTGCACCGCGGCCAGATGCTTCACCGCGACCTCACGCCAATGAACGTCTTCGTCTGCGAGGGCCGGACACTGAAGCTCGGCGATTTCGGGATCGTGCGGCATCAGAGCGACGGGCGGGGCATCCGGGCCCGCACTCTGAACCGTCTGACGGCCCCGCAAGAGATCTTAGACGGGGCGGCACCGAAGTGGCAGGCGCGCGACGACGTGTACCAGGTGGGGCAGCTCCTGGCGATGCTCGTGAAGGGAGACGCGCGGGCCCGGATCCGCACCGGCGAGGTCCGTGGCCTTCCGTGCACGGATCATCTGAAGGAAATCGTCTATCGCTGCATCGGCGAACGGCGCAAGCGGTACGAAAGCGCGGATGAGCTGATCGCCGCGCTTCGGGAACGACCTCCCGCTCTGGCGATCGGAGCGCTGCGGACGCTCGACGGAGCCCACCTCGCGTTCACGGGCATCCTCTCGAAGCCCCGCAGCGAAGCGGTGCGCGCCGCGCGCCGGGCGGGAGCAACGGTCCACGGCTCCCCGTCCGCGGGCACCAGCGTCGTCGTGCGCGGACGACCGAACCCTCTGCAGGCGGCTGGCCAGGAAGGCGGACGCAAGCTCATGGAGATCAAACGGCTTCGCGAGAAAGGCCAGCGGATCACCATTCTCGACGAGAAGAGATTCTGGAAGCTCGCGGCGCGGGCGCAAGCCGGATTGACGAGGGCGAAGGCGACGAGCCACGCGTCTTGATACCCGCACCTTTCCGCCCGCTCGAGGGGATGGCATGCAGCCGATGAATCCCCTGCCGGAGGCGGTCTCTTTCGCCCTGTCTCTCCCACGCGCGCAAAGAGGGTCCAGAAGGCGGCGAAACCATAGAGTTGGAGGATCCGCGCGGCCCGGACATTGCAGGCCCGGCGGCGAGGGAGACCGAGAATGATCCTCGAAGCCCTGCGTCGATGGCCGCTGGTCCGGCAGATCCTGGAGGGAAGCGACGGCACCGGCCGCGAGGCCATGAGCGAGCGTACCCGGAACCTCCGTCCCAAGACCGACGGGGCGGACATCGCGCGCTCCGTCTGTCCCTACTGCGCCGTCGGCTGCGGACAGCTCGTGTTCCATCGCGGCAACGCGCTCGTGTCGATCGAGGGTGACCCGGAATCCCCGATCTCGCGCGGCCGGCTCTGCCCGAAAGGCGCCGCGAGCTTCGAGCTCCTGACCCACGAGAAGCGCTTGACGAAGGTGAAGTACCGCGCGCCGTTCGCCCGCAACTGGGCCGAGATCGACCTCGAGACTGCGATGGATATGGTCGCCGACCGCGTCTGGGAGTCGCGCGAACGGACTTTCGAGGAGACGCGCGACGGTCGCCCCCTGATGCAATGCGCCGGTATCGCGCATCTGGGCGGAGCCACGCTCGACAACGAAGAGAATTACCTGATCAAAAAGCTCTTCACGGGAGGTCTCGGCATGGTTGCCGTCAGCAACCAGGCCCGAATTTGACACAGCTCCACGGTGCCCGGTCTGGGCACCTCGTTCGGCAGAGGCGGGGCGACGACCGCGCAGCAGGACCTGGCGAATTCGGACGCGATCCTGATCATGGGATCGTCGATGGCGGAAAACCACCCGGTCGGCTTCCAGTGGGTCCTCGAGGCGAAAAAACGCGGCGCGAAGATCATCCACGTCGATCCGCGCTTCACGCGAACTTCGGCGATGGCGGACCACTGGGTTTCCCTGCGCGCGGGCAGCGACCTCGTTTTTCTGGGCGGCCTGATCCGCTACGTGCTCGAGAACGGACGCGAGTTTCGGGAGTACGTCGTGAAGTACACGAATGCCGCCACCCTGCTGCGCGCGGACTTTCGCGACACGGAGGACCTCGACGGGATCTTCTCCGGGTGGGACGAGGCGGCGGGAAAGTACTCTCCCGAAAGCTGGCTCTACGAGGGCGCCCGGCCGGCGCGGGGCGAGCCGGGGCACGAGCCGTCCGCGAGCGGGCACGCGAAGGAGCGCGGCGGCGAGGCGCAGGGGGATCTGAACCCGTCGCCGCGCGACGAGTCGCTCGAGCACCCGCGCTGCGTGTTCCAGGCCGTAAAACGCCACTTCGCGCGTTACACGCCAGAGCTGGTCGAGAAGACCTGCGGGGTTTCGCGGGAGGCATTCCTCCGGATCGCCGACCTCTTCTCGTCCGCCTCCGGACCCGAAAGGACGGCGGCCATCTGTTACGCGGTCGGATGGACGCAGCACTCGACGGGAGCTCAGATCATCCGCGCGGCGGCGATCCTTCAGCTCCTGCTGGGGAATATCGGGCGTCCGGGCGGAGGCATCCTGGCTTTGCGGGGGCACGCCTCGATCCAGGGCTCGACGGACATTCCCACGCTCTACGACATCCTGCCCGGATACCTGCCGATGCCGCTCTTCGACGCGAAAGTCGACACCCTCTCTCAGTACCTCGAACAGAACCGCTCCGACAAGGGCTGGTGGAACAACCTCGACAGGTACATCGTCAGCCTCCTGAAGGCGTACTACGGCGACCGGGCGACGCCGGAAAACGAGTTCGGCTACGGCTGGATCCCGCGCGTGACGGGGGACCACTCGCACCAGGGGTACTGGCTCGAGATGGGAGACGGCAGGATCGAAGGGCTCTTCGTCATGGGGCAGAACCCCGCCGTCGGCGCCCCCAACTCGCGATTCGAGCGCAAGGCCATGGCGAAGCTGAAGTGGCTGGTGGTGCGCGATCTCGTGGAGATCGAAACGGCGAGCTTCTGGTACGACTCCCCGGAGGTCGAGCGCGGTGAGCTCTCGCCCGATTCGATCGGCACGGAAGTCTTTCTCTTCCCCGCCGCGGGCCACGCGGAGAAGGAAGGGTGTTTCACCAACACGCAGCGCCTCCTCCAGTGGCGGGAGAAGGCGGTGGATCCGCCCGGCGACGCCCGCAGCGAGGCCTGGTTCATCCACCACCTCGCGAGCCGGCTGAAGGGGCGCGCCAGCTCGAACCCGTCGCCGCGAAATGCTCCGCTCGAGGCGCTCGCCTGGGACTATCCGACAATGGCGCCGCACGGGGAACCGGACATCGAAGAGGTCCTCCAGGAGATCAACGGCCGTCGGGTGGCCGACCGGTCGCTCGTCAAAGACTTTACGGAGCTCGAAGCCGACGGTTCGACCGCCTGCGGCTGCTGGATCTACTCGGGCGTCTTTCCGGAACCGGACCACAACAAGGCGGCCGGGCGCGCGTCCCGGGATTTCTACGGCCGCGGCTGGGGCTACGCGTGGCCCCTCGACCGCCGCATTCTCTACAATCGCGCCTCGGCGCGGCCGGACGGGACCCCGTGGAGCGAGCGGAAGAAGCTCGTCTGGTGGGACGACGGCGCGCGCCGCTGGACAGGAAATGACGAACCCGATTTCACGAAGACGAAACCTCCGGACTACCGCCCGGCGCCGGACGCCCGCGGGGATGCCGCGATCCCGGGCGATGCGCCTTTCTTCATGCACCCCGACGGCATGGGCTGGATCTGGGTTTCGTCGGGCTTGAAGGACGGGCCGCTCCCCACGCACTACGAGCCGCTCGAATCGCCGGTCGGAAACGCGCTCTACCCGGGGCGGCCGAAGAACCCCGCGGCGGACAAACTGGAGAGCCCCTCGAACCGGTACGCCCTCTCTCCCGATCGCCGCTTCCCGCACGTCCTGACGACCTACCGGCTGACGGAGCACCACACCGCCGGAGGCATGTCCCGCACGCTGTCGCATCTGGCGGAGCTGCAGCCGGAGCTCTTCTGCGAGATCTCCCCCGACCTGGCGCGCGAGACCGGGATCGAGCACGGCGGCTGGGCGACGATCATGACCGCGCGCGGGATCGTCGAAGCAAGGGTGCTCGTGACCGCCCGGATCCCGTCCCTCACGATCGAAGGGCGAACCGTGCACCAGGTCGGGCTCCCCTACCACTGGGGGTCCCGCGGGCTCGTCACGGGAGACGCGGTGAACGACCTCATCGCTCTTTCGGAGGAGCCGAACGTGCGGATCATGGAGTCGAAGGCCCTCGGATGCCGGATCGATCCGGGACGCCGTCCCCGGGGGGCCTTCGCCGTGGAGAAACTGGAGCGTCTGATGGAAGAGCCGGGGGGGCGGGCGTGACCGCGGCCAGCGCTCCCGTCCGGCCGCGGGTCACGGGTTTCTTCACGGATTCGACGCTCTGCATCGGATGCAAGGCCTGCGAGGTCGCCTGCAAGGAGTGGAACGAGATCCCGTCGGACGGCTTCGTCTGGAGCGGCCTCTCGTACGACAACACGCTCGCCCTCGGGCACTCCACCTGGCGGCACGTTCAGTTCGTCGAGCGCCTGCCCGTGCACGGAGCGGGAGGATTCGCGAGCCCGGACGTCTCGTGGGAGTTCTCTTCCGACGTCTGCAAGCACTGCGAAGTGGCCGGCTGCCTCGAAGCCTGCCCGACGGGATCGATCGTCCGCACCGAGTTCGGCGGGGTGTACATCCAGCCGGACGTCTGCAACGGCTGCGGGTACTGCGTCGTTTCGTGCCCGTTCGGCGTCGTCGACCGCCGTCCGCACGACCGCGCCTTCAAGTGCACGTTCTGCTACGACCGGCAGAAGGCGGGACTCGTGCCCGCCTGCGCAAAGGCGTGTCCCACCGAGTCCATCCGTTTCGGCGACCTCGAAGTGCTCCGGCGGGAGGCCGCGGTGCGGCTGGAGGAGTTGCGCGCGCGAGGGGTCGAGGACGCCGTGATCTACGACCCGCGGGATACGAGCGTCGGGGGAATCCACGCGTTCTTCCTGGTGCGCGGGGACCCGAGGATGTACAACCTCCCCGAGCGGCCCGAGGTCCCGACGGTGCGGCTCGCGCCCGCGTGGCGCAGCGCCGCGGGAGCCGCGGCGGCCATCCTGACCGCGGCGATCGGCGCTTTTCTCTTCGCGGAGCGGCGGTGAAGGAACGCGTTCCGGACGCCGCGAGCGAGAGGGACCTCGACCTGCTGCGGAGCGAGGCGAGCGCCCGGGGCGCCGTCTCGCGGGACGGTATTCGCCCCGCGGGAGCCCCGTTTCCGATGGCTTCCGCGGAGACCGGTTACTACGGCCTGCCGGCCTTGAAGGAGCCCACGTGGACGTGGGAGGTGCCGATCTATTTCTTCGTCGGAGGCGCGGCGGGCGCCTGCGCGGCCCTCTCCGCCGCCGCGCGCTGGACGGGAGCCGACGCGCGGCTGGTTCGCAGAGCGCGCTGGATCGCGGCCGCCGGAGCGGCGCTTTCTCCTCCTCTTCTGATCTCCGACCTCGGACGTCCCGAGCGGTTTTTGAACATGCTCCGCGTCGCAAAGGTCAAAAGCCCGATGTCCGTCGGCGCGTGGACGCTCGTCGCGTTTTCAACCTCCGCCTTCGCGGCCGCATTCGCGGACCTCCTCGACCGGCGGCTCGGAGGAAGCGTCCCCGTGCGCGTCGTCGCTGACGCCGCGGGAGCGCTCTCCGCGGTGACGGGCCTCGGCATGGCGACATACACCGGAGTCCTCCTCGGGGCGACGGCCATCCCCGCCTGGTACGAGAACGCCTCGGTGCTGCCCGCGCACTTCGCCGCCTCCGCGCTCGGTTCCGCCGTGGGACTGCTGGAGTTGTCCGGCCGCACCGACCCCGCGTTGAACGCGCTCGGGCTCGCGGCCGCGGCCGCCGAAATCGTCGTCGGGGCTTCGCTCGAATCCCGGCGGGGCAGGTCGCTCGAACCGCTGAAGACCGGACGGGCGGGCGCCTTCATCCGGGCAGGCGGTCTCCTGTCCGGCCCGATCGCGTTTCTTCTGCGATGGTTCGGCGCGCGCAACATCGCCATGCGGCGCGTCGCGGGCCTCGCCGCGGTCACGGGCTCGATGTGCACCCGCATCGGGTGGGTCGCGGCGGGCCACGCCTCCGCGCGCGACCCGATCCCGGTTTTGAACGCCCGTTCCGACGCCGCCGTCTCCCGGGAACCTCACTCGGAACCGCCCGGCTAAGGCTCGCGCTCCATTCCCGCCCCGGCGGCGGGGAGACGGTCGGTGAGCCTCTTCCGCGAAGCAGAAGATTCCCGTTCGGCCAGCACGTGCGCTCCCGCCGATATCATTCCCGTCGGAGGGTTCGTCATGCCGAAGCTCGTCAGTCCTGGCGTTTATCTGGATGAGACGGATCCGGGAGAACGGGCGCGGCGTGCGCGTCCGATGGAGGACGCCGCGCTCGCCGCCCTGGCAACCGACCTCCGGCGCGCCATGGACGCGCACGCACCCGACTGGACCGATACCAACGAATCCGATCCGGGCATCACGCTTCTCGAAGTGATCGCGTACCTGGCGGAAGGCCTTGCGGGGATGTCGGGTACGGTTTCCGAAGCTCGCGCCCTGGCAGGACGCGGCGCTGACGCTCTGGCGGCTCTTGCGAATCCTCGCACGCCGTGCGGCGAAAGAGTCCGGCGTCCGCTCTTCTTCTTCGGCAGGTTGCTCGATGCGGACACCCTCGCCGCCGAACAGGATTATCACCGCGAAAAATTTCGCCGGCACAATCGGGCTGTGCTCGGCTACGGCACGGTTTCGGGGCTGGAGGTCCGGGTCGACGCCGGCGATTCCGGCGCAACGCGCATCGTCGTAGAGCCGGGTTATGCCATCGACCGGAGTGGAGAAGAGGTCTGCGTTCCCTGTGCGGTTACCCTGCCATCGCCGGCACAGAGTGATCCCGTCTTCGTGACCCTCCGCTTCCAGGAGCACCCGTGCGGTGTTGCGGATGCGGTCTCCCGAACGGTCGAAGAGGCGTGCCTCATCGGCTTCCAATCGGAGGTGACGGTCCCCTCGATCGCGCTGGCGCGGCTGGTCCGCTCCAGCGGCGGTTGGCGGGTCGACCCGGAATTCACGGGACCCCGGGTTCCGAAAGGTCCATGAGCCCGGGCCGACTTCGAACGCCGCCCCTCACCCCCGACCCGTCTGACCCGGGGAGAGCGCGGGCTTGACGGAGAGCTCGAAAAGCCAACGGCTCGCCGGTTCATGAGCCTTCGAGTCGCGCAAAACGACACTTCGTCCTCCGCCTGGATCCTCGCCGCCACCATCCTCGGTTCGAGCATGGCCTTCATCGATGGAACCGTCGTCAACGTCGCGCTCCCGGCGATCCAGACGGAGTTTCGCGCGACCCTGATCGATGTTCAGTGGGTCGTCGAGGCGTACGCGCTCCTTCTCGCCGCGCTGCTGCTGGCGGGCGGCGCGCTCGGGGACCGGTTCGGCCGCCGCCGCGTCTTTTCCGCCGGAACGGCGCTTTTCGCGGGAGCGTCCGTCTGGTGCGGCCTCGCGCCGGACATCCGCCACCTGATCGCGGCGAGAGCGATCCAGGGAGCAGGCGGTGCGCTCCTGGTGCCCGGAAGTCTCGCGATCCTGGCGTCGTCCTTTCCGGACGGCGAACGAGGGCGGGCGATCGGGACCTGGTCGGGGTTTACCGCGATCACGGCAGCCGCTGGACCCGTTCTCGGCGGGTGGCTGATCGATCACCTTTCCTGGCGCTGGGCCTTCTTCATCAACGTGCCGCTCGCGGCCGCGGTCCTCGCGATCACCGCGTGGCACGTGCCGGAAAGCCGGGACGAGAAGGCGCGCGGCCGCGTCGACCTCGCCGGCGCGCTCCTCGCGACGCTCGGGCTTGCGGGAGTCGTCTATGCGCTCGTCGAATCTTCCGAACGGGGATGGCGGCACCCGGCCGTTCTGGGCGCGCTCGCGGGAGGCCTGCTCTCGACCGCGCTGTTCGTCGCCGTCGAGCTCCGCGCCGGGCAGTCCATGCTTCCGATCACGCTCTTCCGCTCGCGCGACTTCACGGGAGCGAACCTGTTGACGCTTTTCCTTTACACCGCTCTCTCGGGAGTTTTCTTCTTCCTGCCTCTCAACCTGATCCAGGTCCAGGGCTACACGGCGGCGAAGGCGGGCGCGGCGATGCTGCCTTTCATCCTGCTGATGTTCCTGCTCTCCCGGTGGTCGGGCGGTTTGTTCGACCGCATCGGCGCGAAAGTTCCGCTCGTCGCCGGCCCCGCGATCGCCGCCGCCGGATTCGCGCTATTCGCCGTGCCGGGCATCGGCGGAAGCTACTGGACCACGTTTTTCCCGGCGATGGTCGTGCTCGGCCTCGGCATGGCGACGAGCGTCGCGCCGCTGACGACGACCGTCATGAGCTCCGTCGAAAGCCGCCATGCCGGCGCGGCGTCGGGGATCAACAACGCCGTCTCCCGCACCGCGGGCCTCCTCTCCGTGGCGGTGCTCTCGGCGGTCATGCTGTCGGTCTTCGAGCAAAGGCTGCACGTCGGCCTTCGCCACTCACCGATGCGGCCGGAGTTTCGGGCGTCGATGGAGAGTCAGGTGACCCGCCTTGCCGCCGTCCCCATTCCCGTCGCTGCTACCGCCGAGGAGCACGACCGCGCCCGAGCCGCGATCACTTCCGCGTTCGTCGCGGGATTTCGCCGCGTCATGCTGATCGGCGCCGGTCTGTCTGTTATGGCCGCGCTGATGGCTCTCTTCCTGATCCGATCGAAGGCGTCTCGCTGATCCTTCCCGCGCGCGAGGCCCGGCTCCGCCATTCGAGTTCCTCCGTGCCTCGCGCGGACCATCTCCCGCCCGCAATTCTGATATCGGCGTGAGGCTCCGAATCCGGAGGCGTCTCAGGAATGGCCCGCCGCGGTCCAGTCGTCGGACACGCGCCGTCCCCGATCCATGTCGTCGACGACCAGGATGAGGCGGTTCTCATGGTCGCTGTAGAGGACCTCGATGTTGACTCCCGCGTCCGCCATCCGGCGGCAGATCGCGCCGAGCTGTCCCGGCCGGGACTGATCGAGGCGCTGGACGAGAACCTCGCGCTCCCCGAGCACCTCGATGCCCGCAGCCGCGAGCGCGCTCCGCGCGGAGGCGGCATCTTCGACGAGGAAGTGGGCAATTCCTCCGCCGCCGAGCGCGAACGCTCCGCCGCCCTCGACGCTGACCCCCGCCCTGCCGAGAGTTTCTCCGAGCTCGGCGAGAGCGCCGGGACGATGTTTGAGGGCAATCTCGATGTCTCTCACGTCCCCCCCCAGAACTGTGGCGCTCGCCTCATGCTAAACCCCTCCCGAGGAAGAATGGCTCGGAGAAAACATCAGCCATCAGGGACGAAGCACTCTCCGCCCCGAGGTTCACGCCGGAGCCTCGCCCGCCCAGTACCCGCGCCGCGTACACTCCGGAAATGCGCGCGAGGGTCGGTGCGGCCGGACTGCTGCTGGCCGCGGCCATCCTCGTGGGATTCCGCCATACGATCGAGCTTCGCCTGCTGAGGCACCGGAGCGTTCCCGTTCCATCTGTCTCCGGGGAGCCGGTTCAGGAAGCCGACGGAAAACGTCCCTTTGAATTCCGCTCCGGCAAGCACCGCTACCGGGTCGCGCCCCGATTCCGTTGGGACGAGTCCGCGAGAGTCCTCTCGGAAAGGCCATACCGGTTCTCGACCGCCGCCGGATTGATCCCACGGGACCTCGTTCTGGGATGGGGGCCGGTCCTTCTCCCGCCGTACGCGGGACGCCTCCACTTCACGCAGTACGCGCGCTTTTACATGTGGGGAACTTCGGACGGTTCTCTCGACCGTCAGACGATCGTGTCGCACACGGCCAACACCCACGTCATCCCCTCGGACGATCGGCTCCGGCGGGCGCTCGCCTGCGTCGCCCGGGGCGACGACGTCCGTCTGGAGGGCTGGCTCGTCGACGTCGAAGGGCTCGACCGACCGGGCTTCCGAT
Organism: Thermoanaerobaculia bacterium; assembly: GCA_038253555.1. Classification (GTDB taxonomy): domain Bacteria; phylum Acidobacteriota; class Thermoanaerobaculia; order UBA5066; family Gp7-AA6; genus JALYUA01. Next base: position 15,901 of record JBBSGZ010000039.1, on the reverse strand, counting down.
GGGGGACGAGCACCCGCCGCGACGACGAAGGACCCGGGGGTTGCGAGACGGTCTTCTTGACGCGCCTGACCATCGGACCTCGCGTCTACGAGTAGTCCGGGGCGTCGCAGCGACGAGGCGAAAGGTCGAGGCCGCGTCTGAAAAAGACGACAGGGATGTCGCCAGGTCCCGGCTTCAGCCGGCGGGCACTTTCGCGGGGAGGGTCACGTAGAAGGTGCTCCCCTGCCCGGAATCGCTCTCCGCCCAGATCTTTCCTCCGTGCGCTTCGACGAGGCACCTGGAAATGTAAAGCCCGAGCCCGACGCCTCTCTGATCGTTTTTCCCGATCTGCCAGAACCGCTCGAACACCGCCTCCAGCAGGGCGGCCGGAATGCCGACGCCGGTGTCGCGGATCGAGAGTCGGACTTCGTCTCCGGCGCGCTCCGCGCGAATCCGGATTTCGCCCCCGGCGGGCGTGAATTTGATCGCGTTCGTGATGAGATTCGCGAGCACCTGGAGCATCCGGTCGTGGTCGAAATCCGACTCGAGGAGCCCCTCGACCATCTCGCTGTCGAGAGAGATTCCCTTCGAGGCTGCGGCGGCGCGGAAGGCTTCCACCGCCTCCGCGATCAGCGCCGCCCAGTCTCCACGCGTCAGGGTGAGCGCGAGCCGCCCCGCGTCGATGCTCGCCACATCGACGAGATCGCCGATGAGGCGGTCCATCCGCGCGCAATACCGTTGAATACGGGCCATCTCGACGAGAGTCTTTTCTCCCTCTTCGCCCTGGCTCGCGCTCTGCGAAAGTTGCTCCGCGCTCACGGCGATTCCGCCGAGTAAATTCCGCAGGTCGTGGCTGACGATCCCGAGGAAGTCGTCGCGGTTCGCGAGCGCTTCGTCCGAACGCTCACGCTCGGTCAGCAGGTGCCTGTCCGTCTTGTCGCGCTCGAGCGGAACCAGAGACCACCGGGCGCGGGCCGCTGCGGCGCGTTCGCGTTCAAGGATCGCATCGGCGGCCTCGCGCTCGGCCTTCAGGACCTCGTCCTGGATCACGCGTTCTTCCGCGACAACGGCAGCGGTTCTGGGGACCGGCGCGATCTCGTCCAGCTTCTGGTCGGCGCGTTCTCTCGCCGCGATCAGGACGGCGTCCGCCTGCTCCCGGGCCCGTTCCACCACGAGGTCGGCGTTTGTTTCCACGGTGGCCAGCTTCTCGAGAACGGCGAGGTCCGCCTTTTCCCGTTCGGCGCGCAGACTCTCGTCCGTCCGCTCGCGCTCGAGCTCCGGGGTTTTTGCCTTGATCACGGAACCACTTTACCAGCCGCCCGGCCCGCCGCCGCGCGGCGCGGAAGCGCCGGAGGGAGCCGGCCGGATCGCCGCGTTTTCGGGGCGCCGAGCGCCTCGCGGATCAGGGAAGCTTGACGTCCGCGAGCGCGAACGGCATCTCGACGAACGACTTCGGGGTCTTCAACCGGACCTGAAGGGAGGCGGCGGCCGGGATCGGTTCGAACAATCTCATGATCCGAAACCCCTCGAGTTTCGTGGTGGCGTACGACTGGATCGGCGTTCCGTCCGCCGCCGCGAGATCAAACGAGAAGATTTTGTCGCCGGGGTCGTCCACCTTCAGGATGAGGTCGTTTTCGCCCACTGTCGAGAAGAGGCCCTCGATCGCGTTGACGAGCACGTCGGCCATTGCATCGGCCATCCCTTCGACGCCATCCTTCTTCCCGCCCCCCCTTTTCTTCGCCGACTGCGCCTTCTTCGCCTCGGCGTCTTTCTTCTCCCGTTCGAGGCCGGCCTTCGTCAGGACTCGCAGATGGATTTTCTGACTCGCGCGGACCGGTATCGTGAGCGGCTTGTCTTTTTTCGAAAGGATCCGATCGATCTTGACTGTCGCGGCCGGGTCGCGCGACGGCAGATACATCTCGAGGGTCCCCTCGACGGCGCTGAGAGCCTTCGCCTTGCGAGGCGAGCTTCCGAGGTCGAGCTCGGCAGACACCGTTGCCCCGCCGCGCGCCTCCTGCCAGCCACCGGCGCCTCGCACGATCGTGCCGGACGGCTCCGCGACGCTCTTTCCGGTGTCGTCGACGGCCCGGGACACGCGCGGCCGAACGGCTTTGACCGCGCCAGCGTCGTCGCCCTGGAGGGCGAGGCTCAGGGTGAGCCCGGAATGCGGAAAATCCGCGGTCGTGCGGCGGTCGAGGAGAGAATCGACGGACACTTGGACCCTCGGGGCCGGAGCGCCGGCCGCGAGAGCGCCGGACGGCGATCCTTTCCTGTCCGGTTTCGGGCCGGCCGCGGCGAGATCCGTTGCGAAGATCGCGGCAAGCGCGAACGATGCCAGATCGCGAGCCGTCCAGCGGAGCGTGGGTCTCATGGCAGCGCAAGCGCCTTGAAGTTGAGCGGCACCGTCACCACCGACTTCGGCGTTCGCATCGTCACCATCAGAGCGGCTCCCGCCGGAGGCTTCTCCGCGAGATCGATTTTGACCATCTTGACCTCGCGGGCCCCCGAGGTGCCGCGGCTCGGGGCGCGCAGCTCTTTTCCCTCGGCGTCCACCACGTCGATCGAGATGATTCGGCCGTCGGGGTCCTTCGTCTCGATCAGGACGCTGTTCTCGGTCGGTTCTTCTCCGCCGAGGGCCGAGACCGCTTCGATCATGGCCATCGCCTGCCTGATCTCGGCCTCCGAGGCGCCGTGCTTCTTTCCCTCCGCCATGATTTCTTCCTTCGTAGGCCGATTCTGGCGCTCTCGCTCTTTGTAGGCTGCGGCCGATAACAGCGTAATTCCGACCCTGGCGGACTTCAGCGCGGAGTTGGAGATGGGCTTATCGAGCCGCTCCAGGAAGTTTTCGAACCGCTGCCTCGTCGCCGGATCCCGGGCGGGTATGAAGAGCTCGACTTCTCCCGCGACGTCCACGGTCGCGGCATCGCGACCGGGGTTCAACAGGTTCACGCGAGGCTCCTGGCGATGATCGGGGGCGAACTCCTCGAAGTCCCGCGGCTTGTCGTCCTTCGACGATCTGTACAGGCTCATCCCCCGATCGTCTCGCGCGGTCTTCACGCGCCAGCGGATCGCCTTGATCCCGGCGAGCCCGGAGCCGGTCAGCTTGAGGCCGATCGTGAGCCCGCCCATCCGGCCGTCGGAGGAGCGTTGATCTTCGACCGCGCCGGGCGCCACCTTCACATCGTCCGCCGCGAAGAGAGAGGCCGCCGCCAGAATCCAGGCGACCGCCGCGCCGGGGCGTCGTAAGAGCATCTTCCCGCTCCGCTTCAAAGGACCGGGGCCCGGGAATGCGCCGCCGGTCGTTGCGGTGTCGCCTTCAGAAGCTCACTCGAACGCCGAGTCGAGCCGAGTTCGGCGGTGTCCGCAGAATCGGCTTGCCATAGTTGGGGTTGACCGGCGTCGCGGACCCGTTGTCCGCCTCCTGAAAGCCCCAGCGCTCGTCGAGAAGAACCGGTCTCTGGGCGTTCAACAGGTTGAAGACGTCCACGAGCACGTTCACGGTCACGGGCCCGAGGGCCAGCGGGTACCCGAGGTGCAGGTCTGCCTCGTAATTGTCGGGATTGCGTCCCTCGGAGCCCCGTTGGGTGAGGAAGAACTCGTAGCGTCCGTAGGCGTCCGAGTAGCCGTACCGGGTGAGCGGAGTCCCCGTGCGGTAATAGGCGGCCACGCCGACGGAGAGCTTCCACGGCGTGATGAAAACTCCCGACACCTTGAACTGGTGGCGCCGGTCGTTCGAGAGCGGTCCGCGATTGGTGATGCGGGAGAGGTCGCTCCCGTTCGTGAAGAAGTCGTAATAGTCGTATGCGGCGGAGATGTTCGGGTCGTTGATCGTCGTCTGAGTGAAGGGCGAATACTCGCCGTCGTAGTTCCCCTCGAGCTTCGAATAGATGTACGAGGCGATCGCCTGCCAGTTGTGAGAGAACCGCTTCGTCACGTCGAGCTGCACTCCCCGGTAGATGCGCACCGGCCGCGGCGCATCGTAGAGGGTCGAGTAGTCGAGCCCGAACACCTGGCGCATGATCCCCTTCGAGGGGTTTCCGATGCAGTACGTGCCGTCGTCCTGACAGAGAAAGTCCTCGATCACGTTGCCGTAGTCGCGGTAGATCCCCTTGATGCCGACCGCGACGTCCGTCATCACTTCGCGCTCGGCGCCGACGACCGCTTCCGTCAGGTACTGCCCGTGGATGTTCGGGTCAGACGGCTCCGTGAAGCCCCCCAGGATCGCCGACGGCGTTCCGAAGTCGGACTCCGCGCCCGCGTTGGGATGAAAGTCGGTCCGGTCGTAATTGATAATGCGCGGCTGGCGCTCGTAGGAGAACGACCGGATGACGAGGTCCATCGGAATTTCTTCGTAAAACCGGCCGTACGAACCGAAGACCTTCGTGCGGTGATCTCCCGCCGGGTCCCAGATCACGCCGAGGCGCGACGCCCAGTCGTGCTTCAGGTCCACCTGCTTCGCGCCGGACGCGTCGATGATCTGCTGACGGTCCCAGCGCACGCCGGCGTTCACCGTGAGGTTGCGCAGGACCGCCCACCGGTCCTGGAGATAGAGAGTGGTGTTCTTGTGTTCCGGCGACGCGGTCAGCTGCGAGATCGGCGCGTTCGCCAGAGTCGCGTCGGGCGTCGTCCAGTACGAGTGCTGGTAGATCGGGCGCGCCGGATGGACCGGATTGGCGAACACCGTGACGAGCTGCCCTCCGGAGTTCCGCTTGATGACCTCCGCCTCGTCCTTCTCGTACTCGATCCCGATCTTGACCGTGTGGTCGCCAAAATACGGCGAGAGTGACCCGCCGAAGGCCGTCCGCTTGAAAGCCTTCGCCTGGATGAGACCAAAGCCACCGGTCTGGAAGAAGTCGTTTCCGGCGTCCTGAAACTGGACGACGTCCCCCGCGGCAGTCGCGGGACCGACGGAGTTGCGCTCCTGGTGGCGCGACGCCTGGGCGGCCGCGGTCAGCCGCGCGCCGAAGATTCCGTCGTACCGCGCCGCGTAGTCGCGGCCGCCGACGTCCTGCCGGCCTTCGTAGGTCAGCGGATCTCCGTTCAACGAGTGGCTGGCGTCGTTGATCGCGCCCGAGTCCGTCGAGGGGTCCTGGAAACCGGTCAGGACCACGGTATGGCTGTCCGACAGACGGAACGTCAGCTTTCACGAAGCCAGATTGCGGGTGCTCGTCGAGCGGCTCGAAAGGTCTCCGAAGACGTTGTCCGTCGTGTTGTGCACCCGGTCGTACGCGGCGAAAAACCAGATGCGGTCCTTCCACAGGAACCCGCCGAGGTCGGCGCCGTAGTCCTCCTTGCGGAACCCTTCGACCGTGCCGCCCGTCGAGACGACCGGTCTGGCCGACGCGCGCAGCCCGTTGACGTCAAGGTACCCGAAGGCGTCGCCGTGAAGCTCGTTGCTCCCGGACTTGGTAATGACGTTGATGATGGCGCCGGTCGAACGGCCGAACTCGGCCTCGTATCCCCCCGTCTTGACGTTGATCTCCTGGATGAACTCGTAGTTGAGCTCTTTGCCCTGAAACCCGTACTCGACGCCCGTCGTGTTGACGCCGTCGATGTAGAACGCGTTCTCGGCGCCCGAGGAGCCGTACACGGTGATCGTCGCCTGCTGCTGGTTCTTGGGATCGGCATCGGACGAAGTGCCCGGCACTACCTGGACCACCGACGAATAGTTGCGCCCCGTCGGAAGCGTCTCGATCGTGCGGGACGTCAGGTTGTTTCCGAGAGTGGTCGACGTCGTGTCGACAACGGGCGCCTCGCCGGTGACGACCACCTCGGCCGTGGCGGAGGGGCGCAGGAGGGCATCGAGCGAAGTCTCGTTGCCGAGGCTGATCGTCACGCCCGATTTCGACTCCAGAGCGAAACCCGGCAAGTTGAAAACGACGGTGTAGAGGCCGGGCGGGAGCACCGTCAGGCGATACCGACCCGCCCCGTCGGTCGTCGCCTGGCGGGATCCCTGGAGCGAGGGGCTTCTCGCTTCGACGGCGACGCCCGGAAGCACTCCCCCGGATTCATCCAGGGCGCGGCCCGCGAGCGACCCCGTGGTTTGAGCCAGGACGGCTCCGGAAGTGAGAAACAGCCACGCCAGAGAGACCGCGCGTCGGGAATTCATCGTCGTCCTCGCTGTTTGCGCGGACTCTACACCTTTCCTTTTCTCCGCGCCGGAGGAGAAAGTCACGGGGAATCAGCCGCGCATCACCCCGCGGCGCCGACCGGCACGAGAACGTCCGCCAGCTCCATCAACAGGGCGCTGCCATCGCCCGTCCACGCGCTCCCGTGCATGCACGCCAGGGTCCGGGGCTTCGTCGCCGCGAGCTTTTCGATCAGGGGGCGCGTCAGAGTGGAGTGCGAGAAGTAGTCGAGTTGCGCCCGCATCGCCTCGCTCGGACCGAGGATGTCGCCTTCCGTGACCGCCGGATGAACCGCGCCGGGCTGCGTAAAGAGATCCCCGCAGAGGAGAGTCGCGGACGTCTCCTCGAAGAGATAGCCGCACTCCCAGCCGTGCGGCAGATGGGCCGCGTCGATCCAGCGGAGGCGTCCGCGGCCGATGTCCATCGCCTCTCCGTCGGCGAGCGCCCGGGGCGCGCGATCCGCGAGATCGTTCATGGAGACCATCGCGGCGATCCGGCCGCACACGGGCTCCGCGGACGGCGCCACGGCCAGAAATTCATTCAGAGACCCGCATTCGTCCGCCTCGACGTGGGAGAAGCCGATCCACCGCAGGCGCTCGACCGGCATCACGGACGCGACGGCCTCCCGCACCAGCGGAAACAGCCGGCGCGGGCCGGTGTGAAAGAGGACCGGGTCCTCGTCGGCGATGAGGTACTGGTTGAAGCTGAAGCCGCCTGGAATCACCGTCACCGGCGTGGAAATCCGGTAAATCGAAGGGCCGATCTCGTCCACCCGGGTCCCGCTCTGCGCGTTCGTGATCATGGAGCCTCCTGATTTCGATGCCGGGAGTCTACCGGCCCGGGAGGATTCCCGGGATCGTCCCGGGATCGGGAACCCGGCTCCCGGATCTCGAGCCGGCCGGAGCGTCTCCGGGACGCCTCGCGCGGGCGGGTTCGCGCCGGACCGTTCCGGGACTCCGCTTTCCCAGAGGAATCCTGCCGGCCTACAGTAGCTTTGCCAGGAGCTGCGTCACCGTCGAAACCGTGAGGCCGTACACCGCGTGCGCGCCCCAGGTTGAAATGTGCTCCTCCGTCGCATACGCGGTCGGACCCTTCCCGAGGCCGAGCGCCGGCAGTCCCACCTCGCTGAATCCCCAGAGCGCCGTCCCCAGCACCAGCCCGCCGAGGGCATCCGGAGGCTCCGCGTTGGCGCGGATTGCGCCGTAGAGCGCGCCCTGCCCGCAGCCGTATGACCAATGCACCGCTGTCGACAGCGCCTGCTTCTCCGCCTTCTCCGGTTCGTCGCGGGTTGCGGTCTCGTACGCGATCCGGCCGAGGGCTTCGGTCGACGCCTCTCCGGCAGCGAGCTGATTCCCCGCCACGGCCATGTCATCCAGCGGGCCGGGTTTCTTCGCTTTTGCCTTCCGCAGATCGCGCCCCGCGATCTCTTTCATCGCCATCCAGTACCCTTCCATCGCGAGCGTCCCGAGCGCCCCGCCCACGAGGCCCACGAGCGCCCCCTTCCAGTGTTCCCGCCTGCGATGTCGCATCGTCGGACCTCCGCCTCCCCCGATGCCAGATTCGTACCGGCGTCGGGGAACCCGTTAATCAGTCCGGGAATTGTGATTCCGCCCCGAGCCGGACGGCGAGCGGCACGTCTCCATCGAACGGCTCACGATCCTGGATGGATCCCGTGCGCCGGCCGGCGGAATCAATCACTCGAACGATAGAGGAGCTTTCCTCCGCAAAGGGTGTAGCGGACGTCCGCGAGCGCGCGGATGTCCTTCGATGCGTCGCCCCGGAAGACGACGACGTCCGCGTCGCCGCCCTCGGCGAGCCGGCCCGGCTGCTTCGACTCCCCAAATCGCTCCGCCGGCGCCGTGGTCAGCGAAGCGAGGACCTGGCGAAAGCTCATTCCCGCCTCGGCCATCGAGGCGTACTCGTCGGCGGGGTCGTATTCGGCGGCGCCGGCATCCGTCCCGAACAGGACCTCGCCTCCTGACGCGTTCCAGGCCGCGAGCTGTTCGATCGAGACCTTCCTCACCTGCTCCTGCCACGAAAGACGGTCATGGCGGCTGAAGAGCGTCCACAACGCCAGGGTCGGCGTGAGGGCCGCTCCGCTCTCCCGCATCGCGGCGAGGATCGGCGGGTCCCACGCCCCGGAGTGGGGAGTCGTGTGGCCGATCACGTCGACACCGGCCCGGGCTGCGGCCAGCACGTCCGCGCCGGTGGAAGGGTGAGCGAAAACGGGCTTTCCGGCGCGGCGGGCTTCGCAAACGACCGCCTCGAGGCCGCCCTCCGGAAACGTCGGACCGCCGGGCGAACCAGCCTTCAGGAAGACCTTGATTCCCTCCGCCCCGCCTTCGAGGAGCTTCTTCGACGCCTCCGCGGCCTGCGCCGTGTTCGCGATCTCGGGAAGCGGAGTTTTCATGACCCCCATCATCGCGAGAACCAGATCCGCGGGCCCGGCGCCCGGCGAGATCAGCCCCGGGCCCGTCGAGCGAATTCGCGGGCCCGCAACCTCCCCTGATTCGATCCGCTCGCGGATCCGCTGCGTGTTCTCCCACGGCGAACCGAGATCAAAGACGCTCGTGAATCCATAGCGGGTGAGCATGCCCTCGACCTGCCGGGCGAGCTCGGGAGCGGGGAGGGAGCCCGCGTCCATCCACTTGCGTTCGAAGAAATGCACGTGGCTGTTCCAGAAACCTGCCGTGACCGTGAGCCCGGAAACATCGATTTCATGGACGTTGTGAAGACCCGCCAGAATCGACCGACCGCCGGCGGCCGCGATTTTCCCGCTCCGCATCAGCACCACGCCGTTGCGAATCGGCTCCTCCGTGGAGCCGACGTAGATCGTTCCTCCCACGAGGGCCAGGTCACCGTCGGGCGGAACAGTCGCGGGGAAAGCGAGCATGGTGTCCGTCTTTAGCCTACTTCGCTCCCGGCTGTCAGGCCGCCGGCGTTCTCGCCCGTTCGCCGGCGGACCTCATGGGAGGATGAGTGAATCGCCGAAGGTGAAGCGCCGTGAGTCGGCCCCGGGCCTTCACAGGAATTCGGGCGTCCGCACTGTCCGAGTCGCCGCACGCGATTTGACGCGACTGCCTGTGAAGCGTACGCTCGCCCGGAATAATTCGTGGGCTTCGGGTGCCGCGCTCGAGAGCGGTCGAGAAAAAGGGGGATCGAGAATGCCTGACCGTATTTCCCGCGTCGTTCTCGCGATCGTGTCCATCCTCTTCCTGTTTGGAAGCCGGGAAACGCGAGCGCAGGAACTCTTCGTCGCAAACACCAACAATTCGGTGACCGTTTACACCCGGACGAGCAATGGCAACGTGGCCCCCTTGCGGACTCTCTCCGGGGCCGCGACCGGGATAAATGGCGTCGCCGACCTCGCGGTGGACACGGGGAACAACGAGCTCTTCGTGCTGAACCAATTCGGCTTGTCCATCACGGTTTATCCCCTCACGGCGAACGGCAATGTGGCCCCGCTCCGGACAATCTCCGGAGCCTCTACGGGCCTCAATAATCCGGTGAGTCTGACGCTGGACGCCGTCAACAACGAGCTCATCGTCGCCAACGGCGCCAACAACTCCGTGACCGTCTATGCCCGCACGGCGAACGGAAACGTCGCCCCGCTCCGGACGCTCTCGGGGGCGGCGACAGGCCTCAGTGTTCCCCTGGGGGTCGCCGTGGACACGGTAAACAACGAACTGATCGTCACCAACGGCGTCGGCAGCTCCGTAACGGTCTATACCCGGACCGCCAATGGCAATGTCGCTCCGATTCGGACCCTTTCGGGCGCCTCCACGGGGTTGAATACGCCGCAGGGCGTGGTCGTGGATAACGTCAACAATGAGCTGGCTGTCGTAAACGTCAGCGGAAGCTCGGTCACGGTCTATGCCCGGACGGCGAATGGCAACGTGGCCCCGCTGCGGACCCTTTCCGGACCGGCTACGGGATTGGCGACTCCAGTCGGCCTGGCCCTGGATACCGTGAATGACGAGCTGGCCGTCGCGAGCTCAGGGAATGCGTCCGTCAGGGTCTTTGCGCGAACGGCGAATGGCAATGCCGCGCCGCTGCGGACCCTCACAGGGGCGGCCACGGGGCTGGTCTCTCCCGTCCGCGTGGCAATCACGACAGGCGGCGTTCTCCCTCCTCCTACATCGACACCGACACCGACCGGAACCCCCGCGGCGACTCCAACGACCGGGTCGAGCCCCTCTCCGACGCCAACTCCCGGCGCCGGACAGGTGACCGTTCCGACTCTCGATTCGCGGGGACTGATCGCCTTGTCTCTCATCCTGGCGGCGATGGGCATCTTCGTCATCCGGAGAATGAGCTCGTAAGACCCTCGAATGGGCGACGGGCAGGCGTCGATGCGGAATCGTCGCACGGAGGTGCGTCGATTCCGCGTGGCTGATGCGGGGCCTCCGGATGTCTGCAAACGCGGTGAGCTCTTGGAGCCCGCCAGGCGCGAAATCCTCCGAGCACTCTGGTTTCGCGGAGATTGAGTTCCTCCCGATGATGGAAGGCATCTCATGATCGTCGATCCGGACGGCCCCGAAGAGCACCCGATTCTCGCGAGCGTGCTCGAGCAGAACATCAAGAGCGTTTCTGCACAGCGCGATCGAATCGCCGCGCGCCGTTCCGTACAGGACAAGATCTCGGACGCGATCACCGATTTTTCAGGGCACATGGCGTTCGTCTATCTTCACGTGCTCTGGTTCACGGGATGGATCGCCTGGAATCTGGGCGCCTTCGGCGCGAAGCCCTTCGACCCGTTCCCTTTCGGGTTGCTGACCCTGATCGTCTCGCTGGAAGCCATTTTCCTCTCGACGTTCGTCCTGATCAGCCAGAACAGGATCGGCGAGGATTCCGAGCGGCGCGCCAACCTGCATCTCCAGATCGGGCTCCTGACCGAGCACGAGGTGACGCGCGCTTTGAAGATGCTGGACCAGATCCAGGAAAAGCTCGGGTGCGAGAAAGAGCCGGGCACCGATTTGAACGAGCTCGAGCTGGAGGTCCGCCCGGAGGACGTCCTGCACGAGATCGAGCAGATGCAACACAAAATCCGAGGCCGCTGAGCGACGAGCCTTCAGGCGCGCAAGGGCGTCTCCCGCGGCCGGAATCGCAGGGCACTCGAAATTTCCGACTCGCGGCCCGGATCTTCAGGGTTTCGGAGCGAGAAACGTCCGCATGCGATCGAGCTCCGCCTCGAGCTCCCGCCGGAAGGCGGCATCGCGCGGACGCGATCCGACAAAACCGAGCTCGGACTCGAGCACACCGTTTTTTACGGAGAGGTTGCCCCAGCCGATCACGCGGTCCCGCCAGAGGAGCGGCAGAGCGTAATAGCCGAACTTGCGCCGGGCGGGCGGCGTGTAGGCTTCGAACCTGTAAACCCAGCCCCAGAGGAGCTCGAATCGGTCGCGGTCGCGCGCCACCGGATCGAAGGGCGTCAGCAGGCGGACCGTTTCCGGCGGGACCCCGCCCGCCGGATGCTCCTCCTCCGGCCAGAACCACTCCACCCCCTGAACGCGCGTCGAGGAGAGCCGTTCCCTGGCTCGCGACAGGGCCGCCGTCAGCTCGCCCTGCCACTGCGGCACCGCAAAGCGCAACCGGCGCACCAGGGACGACAGGCTCTTCTTCGGCAGCGGCGCGTAGAGCCGGACGGCCACATCGACCAGCGCGTCGATCCGAATCCGGCGCGCCCGCGCATCGGCCGGCGCCGGCCCGTGCTGGTGTGCGGCGTAGATCCGGATCCCGGCCTCTCGCCGCGCCACGCGCAACAGGCCGCGGTAGTGCATGGCGTCGAGCAGATGCGTGGTGGCGTTTGACGATCCGCCCCAGTAATTCGTGACGGTGCCGTGCGAGAAATGCTCGTCGACCTCGCGAGGATGCGCGGCCCCGCGCTGGCGCACGAACTCCAGAAGCTGCCGTGCCTTCTTCCGGCGCGCGGCAGGCCACGGAAGAGGGGCATCCGCCGGGACGCCGATCTCGGACCGCGGATGCATCAGCGCCTGGACGGAGCTCGTCACGAAGCCGTATGTGACGAAGAAATCCTCTTCAACGCCGAGCTTCTCGAAGCGCCGCTCAAGATCGCCGGCGCGGTAATCCCTGACCCGATGGCGCAGGGTCAGATCCTGGGCGCGGGCGGGCGCCCGGATGGGGTCCGCCTGCACGAAGCCCATCCGGTGGACGGCGCGACGGAGCGTCGAGGGAGCAGGAAAGTTGCGCGCGACCGTGAACCGCCGCAGGTCATCGAGAGTCATCGTCACGACGAACTATCGTCCGAGTCGAGCGAGGCCCATGCGGGGGGGTGAAACCGCGGTCAGAATTCCTCTCAACGCACGGGCCCTTCTCGACCGGCAGGCTTCGATCGGCCTCGAAAGCCCGCTCCCGCTGCTCATGGAAATTCTTTTATCACCCGGGAAGCGGCTTCTATCGCCTCGGAACGGACTCTCCGGGCAGGATTTCGAACGTCTCTTTTCGGAAGGCGCAGGCGGCTCGGTACGAACAAAGGCGCGACCGGGAATGGTCCCTGCCAGAGCGGAATTGACGGATACTTCCGGGGCGCAACCGAAGGCCGGTCAAACGAAATCAACAGGAGGGACTGACCATGTTCGTCGTCCGGGATGTTTTTCAAGCAAAGGCGGGCAAGGGCAAGGAGCTCGTTTTCAAGTTCAAGAGTGCGGCGGCGTTGATGCCGAACGAGGGAGTGCACGCGCGGCGCATCCTGAGCGACACGGTCGCGAAGTACTGGACACTCGTGATGGAAACCGAGGTCGAGAAGCTCGACACGTACTTCGACCTGCTCAACACCCGACCCTCGAATCCGAAGGCGGAAGAGGCGATGAAGGGCTACGCGGACCTCGTCGAGGGCGGTTACCGGGAAATCCTGCGCGTCGAGTGATCGGATCCGGGACGGGCTTCGAAAAGAATCAGGCGCCCGGTCCGGGAGAAGGCCGGACCGGCGCGTCGGACGGCGCTGCCTTGGGCTCCTCAGCCGCGCCTTCGGACCGGATCGAGTCTTTGAAGCCGCGGATCGCCTCTCCCAGTCCCTTCCCGAGCTCGGGAAGCCTCCTGGGACCGAACACCACGACGGCGATCGCGAAGATGACGAGCAGGTGCATCGGCTGAAGCAGGCCTTCGAACATGGATCCCCCTGAGTCTTAGAAGGGCGGGATCGAAAAATGCTTACACGCGACCTTCTTTTTTGAGCGATTCCCGGCGCGTGTCCGCCAACGAACTCGAGCGCCGATCGTCTGAATCCTCGATGCGGCGCATTGCGGCGAGCCTTCTCGCCTGCCTCTTCCTGTCCTCTCCGATGGACGCGGTGGGGCGGGGAGCGCCCTCGAAGGTGTCTCTTTCGGACTGCCAGAGGGCGCTCCACGTCCTGAACCGGCTGGGCTTCGGCCCCCGTCCGGGGGACGTCGACCGCGTTCTTTCCATGGGAGTTTCCACGTACATCGAGGCGCAACTTCATCCCGGACCGCCGATCGAAGATCCTCTCGTCCTTCAGCAACTCGAGGGACTGCCGACGACCCGGATGAGCGACTCCGAGCTGATCCTGGCGTTCGAGCGCCCGATCCAGAACGCCCGGAAGGTGGCGGAAAAGGAAGTCCACGAATCAGGCGACTCGGCCGCCACCGCGCGGGAAAGAGAGCAGCTCGTGGACGGACTCGTGCCCGCCGCTTCCCGGCCGCCGCGGGTCTTAGACGAGCTCACGCGCGCCCGCGTTCTGCGCGCCGTCTCTACGGACGCTCAGTTGAACGAAGTGCTCGTGGACTTCTGGATGAACCACTTCAACGTCTTCGCCGGAAAGGACGCCGGCCGGGCGATGCTGCCGACGTTCGAACGCGACGTGATCCGGCCCCATATCTGGGGATGTTTCCGGGACCTCCTCCTGGCAACCGCACGATCGCCCGCGATGCTCTCGTACCTCGACAACACGCAGTCCGTGGCGGCGGCGGAGAACCGTCCCGGCGCGCCTCCCCTGCCGCCGATCCCGTTCGCCGGGAAGCCCCACCCGGGCTTGAACGAGAACTACGCGCGCGAGCTGCTCGAGCTCCACACGATGGGAGTCGACGGCGGATACTCGCAGGGCGACGTGACCGAGCTCGCGAGGGTCCTCACCGGATGGTCCGTGGCGCCGCCCGAAGAAGGGGGCGGTTTCCTGTTCCGCTTCGCGGTGCACGACGTGTGTCCCAAGACGATCCTGGCGCGGAAGTTGACGGAGGGGCGGGGAATCGACGAAGGCGAGGAGATGATCGATTTTCTGGCGCGGCATCCGGCGACCGCGCGTCACATTTCCTGGAAGCTGTGCCACCGGTTCGTTCGCGACGACCCGCCCGGGGGCCTGGTGGATCGCGTGGCCGCGGTCTTCCTTTCCACCGACGGAGACCTGCGGCAGGTTCTGCGCGCGATCGTGACAAGCCCCGAGTTCTTCGCGCCCTCGAACTATCGGGCCAAGGTGAAGACCCCGTTCGAGTACGTCGTCTCCTCGATACGGGCGGCGGCGGTGTCGACGGATGGGGGCGGGGCGCTGGCGCAACAGATCGCGCGACTGGGAGAACCGCTCTACCTCTGCGCTCCTCCCACGGGGTTTGGAGACTCCGCGCGCGACTGGATCAACACGGGCTCGCTTCTGGCGCGATGGAACTTCGCTCTCGATCTCGCAGGGGGGCGCGTCGCCAACGCGCGCATCGATTTCGACCGTCTTCTCACGCCGGGCGCGCGCCGGAACGCAGATGAGGCGTTCTCGGTTCTCGAAGAGGCTTTCTTCGCGGGAGATCTCTCCTCGGAAACGAGACGGGCCGTTCGCGAGTGCGTCCTCGACAACGAGCCCGGCGCCCCCGCAGGAACGGACGCTCGGATCCGTCCGCTGCTGGCGCTGCTTCTGGGGAGCCCCGAGTTCCAGCGGCGCTGAGGGCGCCGCCCGTTTCCAGACCACGCAAGTTCGGCCGGCGCGGCAGCCCCGGTCAGTTTTCCGCCGGGACCGTCAGCGAGAGCAGAGTCACGACCCGTGCCCGGCCGTCCGGGCCCTTCGCGATGAGTCTGTAGCCTCCCCTGGACGTCGGCACGGTCCAGATCGCCGCGGAATCCGTCCAGCGCGCCGCGGCAGCCTGGCGGCCGAAGCGCGCGAAGGGAATCTCCCGCCCTTTTCGCACGAACCCGGTGACCCCGCTGACTTTCCCGTCCTCGTCCGATTCGACCACGATCGTCTCGTAGTCTCCGCGGGCGAGCGACCAGACGCCGCGTTGCTTCTCCTCGCGCTCTTCCTCTTTCTCCGGGGACCGGGAGGTCGGGCCGAAACGGGCGAGCACGGTCTTGACCTCGTCGAAATCGGATCCTGCCCGGATGCCCTGAATCGCATCGCACGTCGGGGTCTGCGCGTTGGAAGGGGAACCTGGAACAGTCGAGGCAAGCGCGACGAGGGAGAGGAACACCGCAAAATATCGGCGGGCCGGCTCCGAGGAACCGGCCCGCCGCGAAGGAGTCGATCTCTGCCGGTTCACCTATGGAACTGGATGTTGCCCTGCGAGAGAAGCCCCGAGTGGGACGGGTAACCCGAAATATCGATCGCAAAGCGGTCCGTGTTCGCCCCCGGTTCGCCGTTGTCCTGCACCGTCACCTTGAATGTCACCTCCATGGAACCCACATGCCCGTTGCCGGTGAACGTGACCTCGTTGTTCCCGCTCTGGACGAAGCTCGTGATCTGGTCCGAGACCATGTCGAACCCCGCCGTGTTGTCGTGATACAGGATCCGGCCGCCCGGGAGAGACGTGGGGTCGCTGAAATTGTTTTCCACCTGCAGCGTG
>JBBSGZ010000038.1:0-29010 GCA_038253555.1 Thermoanaerobaculia bacterium | reverse complement strand
GTCGACCTCCTGAATGCCATTCAGGCGCTCTCCCAAACTGAGCTACAGCCCCACGATCCGGCAGGAGGGCGCGAAGAATACCATGCGGCGAGGGCGTCGGGAAACGCGGCATAATCCGCCGCGGAAGCGCATGGGGCCTGGTGGTCCTCGCGGACTTCAAATCCGTCGGCGTCGCGGCTCTGCCGGGATGGGTGGGTTCGATTCCCACACGCTTCCGCCAAGCAAACCAACCCGGCCCTGAAGGGGGCCGGGTTTTATTAGGATTGGTACGAGATTCGCGAAGGCTGAGTCGGCTGTTTTCCGCCTGAGTCGGGTAGTCTCTTCGAACAAATTTCGCACAGAACGGCGAGCCGCATTCGGAGGAAGAAATGGCGCGCACGGTTTTTGTCATGGGAGCTGGAGCCTCTTTTGAAGCCGGAGCCCCGCTCATGGCTGGCTTTTTGAAGCGTCATCGCAACGACGATGGCTTTCCGTTTAACTCGGACTCTGAATCCTCCTCAGATGCCCTCTGCGAGTCGGCAGGTCGCGGAGTCTGGTAACGTATCTTTAGTGATGATCAGGAGTCCGGCTTGTGTCCCGGTCCGCCGACTAATGGCCTTGAAAATCCTCGCGAAGGAACCCGACGGATGCTGTGCGCGGACGCTGCGTAACGTTCGCATGACCATTCATGTGCGCGGGAAGAGCGGACGCCCGGGAAAAACACTTTCACTGAGAGATCTGCGCTTGGCGTTGTTCTTTTGTCTGGCAGGGATCTCGTCGTTTTCCGCGGCTCAGAGCTCAGACCTTCCATTGTCCGCCAGTGCGTTCGCTGCGGACCCCTACCATGAAGGAATTTTTTATCTGGCGCCTCAGGAGGCTCCGGGACTTCTTCGAAGCTCGGATGGTGGACTGACGTGGAGCAGAGTCGGGCCCCTACAGTTAATCCGAAGAATTCTCGTTCTTCAGGACAGGGTCTACGCTTCTGATGGGGGGTCGCTTTACACCAGCTCGGACGGGAAGGTGTGGTCCCCCGCCACAGCTCCTGTCGGGACGTCGATCAACTTTTTCGACGCCTCGCCATTTTCGTCGGACGTCGTCTATGGAGGGGCGCCAGGAGCGGTCGTTCGGTCGCCGGACGCCGGGACACACTGGCTCGCGACAAGCCCCGTAGGGTTCGCATACGATTTGTTCACCGATCCCAACTCCAGTTTGGTCTATGTCTCGACGGATCAGGGCATCTTCAAAAGTGAAGACGGCGGCGATGCATGGAACCTTTTTGTGTACCCCTTCAGTCGAGGATCAGGGTTCCCCTACTTTGACCCCTCCCGGCCGAACGTGGTTTACATCAAACACGTCCCGTACCCCAGTCCCTGCACATCGATAGACTGCAACACGCTACTCCGAAGCGACGATAGGGGCATTTCCTGGACGACCCTCACGACTCCGGACGTTGATTTTTCGATGCACGTCGCTCCTGACGGGACACTGTATCTATTGGGATTAGATCAGTCGCTCTACGTATCGGATGACGAGGGTTCCTCATGGCGCCTCAGTGTCTCCGGTCTGAGCAGTGGGGCGACTCGCGTCACGTTCTCATCATCGAAGTCCTTCGTGTTTACCAAGGATCGACGGATCTTTTCGAGCTCGGATCATGGCCGCAACTGGGTTCCCGTGGGAAAAACGATCAGGTCGTGCGGGTCCGATCCCAAAGAACTGTGCCTCGGCGCGCGATTCGGGGTACGCGTGACTTTCCGACTGCCAGACGGCCGGCAAGGGATTGCAACAGCAGTCCCGATGCTGCCGCGATCCGGCGGGTTCTGGTTTTTTACCCCGGACAACGTCGAAATTGTCGTCAAACTATTCAACACTCCGGTTGGTTCGCCTTATTGGGTTTTCATCGGAAGCCTCACGAATCTTGCGTACGACGTGACCGTCACCGATCTTGACTCCGGGCGCGCCCGAAATTACTCCAATCCGCAGGGACTTGTGTCTTCGATTTCTGACCTCTCCGCGTTCGATCACGCGACCCGAGCAGAAAGTCGCTCGATAAGCGCGACGCCGATTTCGCTCGCGAAAGCATCGACAGCCACAGCGTTTCGCACCCGGGCCGCTACCGAGGGCTGCACAGCCGATTTTGGCACGTTGTGCCTTCAGAACAATCGTTTTGCCGTGACTTTCAGCGGTGCGAATGCGGCACGTCGATTCAAGACCAGCAGTAGTGCCGGGTACGGGGGCGGCGAAGATCTCGAGGTCGCCCTCAAAGTCGTGGATGGACGAAGTTTCAACGGCCACTTCTGGGTATTTGTAGGATCTATGACAGATCGGCCCTACAAAGTGACAATCTTGGATACCTTAACAGGTGTCACGTGGAGCCATGAGAATCCATCGGGGCGTTTTGAGAGTCTCGCCGACATACTGGCATTTCCAGGCTAAACCACGGGCGGGATAAGACGCCGTGTTCGTTCGCCGTGTCGGCGTGGCTCTGACGTACCTCCGGCTAGCGAGGAGCTTTCGCCGCCCGGCTCACGCGCGTTGCGCGAGCCTCGTGCCAAGAAATCATCCTGAGATTTGATCTTTTTCAAAGCGAGCCGCAGAATGGGCCGGTGGCAAACGGTTGGGGCGGCAGGAGGCGGGGTTCCGGACGGAAAAAGGGGGGCAAGCTCCCTTCTGCCCGGGTTCGGGCGGCAAAAGCCCGCTGGACGGCTCAAAAACCTCGAGTCAAAAACTGACGCTATTTCTCGTGCCCGGCTCTGGATCGAGGTTCACGAAGACGCGATCGTTAACGAGCTTCTGGAAAAGGGAGATCCCCGGACACTTCTCGAAGTCTGGCGAACGGTCAAAGCCTATGCAGAGGGTCCGCCGAAGCAACGGATAGAGTTTTCCACTGGTCCCAGCCCTACCGAAATCCTGATGGAGATCGCGGAGCGGAGGCGACTCGCGATTCCCGCCCAAGTCGTTTCGGACGCCTAGAGAGTGGGTCTTAGACCCACACGGCTATCGGAATAGGTCCATTTAGCAGCGGTTTTGGAGCGTCTGTGCGGTCGCTGTGTGGCGTTTTTCGGGGTGGAAGTCCCCCTCCCCCCGGCCACTTCGGGACGGGTGAACCGGCGGCGACCTGCCCCATGGCGAGGGAGGAGGGCACCCTGCCCAGAAACAGCAGAAGGAGAGCCCGTCCGGCCGTTCGGCGTCGCATCGCGCCGATCATAGGAAAAAGGCGCGTCAGCGGGGTGGTCGGGTCCGTTCCGGGGGCGCCTCCGGGATTCTCGACGGCCCGGGGACGCGGTGGTCGCCATCTCGGGCGGTGCGGGATCGGCCGGGCCGCAACGCGAAGAGGTCAGCCGCCGGTCTTTCGGAGCGCGCGGCCAAGCGCGGCAGGACGTCGCGCAGAACGGGCTCCCAGGCGATCCGGCGTTCCGGTCCGACGGCCCGCGCGAACGCGCTGTTCAACGAACGTGGGCTCCCGGCGTGCGAAAACGCCAGAGCGAGGAGCGCCGCAACGGCCGTGCTTCCCGCCAGGGGCAGTTTCAGAAGCCAGGAGCCGGCGCTCCAGCTCACGACGAATACGGCGGCGGGGCCGCGAAACATAGGAACCCTCCTGTCTCAACGGACGATTCATCCCGCCGCCGGTTTACAAAGACTTTCAAATCGTCCGGTCCGCCGCTGCCAGCACTCGGAACGCCGGTTGTGTGGCAGTCCCGCGGGGGGGCGTCCCGCGGAAGCGAGGATGAGCAGGGGGGCGTTCTCCTCGGACTGCCGGCAGCTCCCCATCGGGCGGCGGCGCCGCGATCCCGCGGCGCGGACGTGCCGCGTCGTGACTGCCCGGCACCTGTTCGTCTTCGCTGCTCAACCCGATTGAGCGCCAGCGTCCGCGGGAACCCGGGAGCGATCGGTGGGAGCAGGGTGAGGGCGAGCAGCTGAAGGCTCGACAGGGCGCCGTAGTCCTACGCCGGTTGCGGCTTCCCCCCATCCACCTGAGATGCGGACCGAGAGGCCGATCTTCGCGTGAAATGATCAGGGGTACGCGCGATCCGCGCTCCGAAGGGCGGGGCGCCGGGTGGTGGGGCCTCCAGTCGTTCGGTGAAGGGCCTGCGCAGCGCCGGTCCGCGGGAGAGAGAGGCCGTATGGATCAGCACTCGAACTGCGCGAGGATTCCCAGGAGACGATCGACCTGGATTGGCTTGCGCAGATAGCCGGCCGCTCGGAGGGTCTCCGCCTTCATGTCCGCGCGGCCGTCCGCGGTCAGGATCACGACGGGGATGTCGGATATCTTCGCGTTCCGGGATTGCGCATCCCGGAACTCCCATCCATTCATCACCGGCATCATGAGGTCGAGCAGCACCAGGCAGGGAGGGGGGCTGTCTTCGAGGAACGTCAGGGCCACGCGGCCATTTTCAGCGCACTCGACGTCGTAGCCCGCATCCGTCAGAAGATCGCAGAGGCTTTGACGCAGCTCCGCGTCATCTTCGACCAGGAGCAGCTTCCGCCTGCCCATCTGAAGGACACTTTGAGGCGCAGACTTCTCCATTGGCTCCGCCATTCAGCAAATCTCGTGCCTCCAACCGGCCGAAAGGCTCAGCCGGCCCGGGTTTTAAGCTCGGGAAGCAGGTCCAGCCGATCCGTATCTCCACAGAGCGAGGCGACGGCCTCGAGCAACTGGAGGATGTCGACCGGCTTCGAGAGGGAGCCCTCAATTCCGAGTCGGAGCGCCTCCTCCCGGTCGCGGGCGTCCGCTGAGAAAGCGACTACGGGAATCGAGGAAATCCGGGAGTCCTGGAGCTGCACGCGACGAAACTCAACGCCCCCCATGACCGGCATCCGCATGTCCAGAAGGATGGCGCAGAATCCGCGTCGCCGGCGAAGAGCGTCCAGCGCTTCTCCGCCGTGAGAAGCGTGCACGACTTCGTATCCTTCCTCCTCGAGAACGTCGGCGACGGCCTCCCTCAGGTCGTCATCGTCTTCCACCACGAGTATCACGGGCCTCGAATTTCCCGCCACGGGGGAAGCAAGTGCGAAGAGCGTGCCGGTATTTTCGAGGCGGGTCGAGAAGATTCGGAGGCGGGCATAAAACCTGCTTTCGTCGCATGTCGAAAGGGGGTTCCCTCATGTTGCTGACAATCGGAGTGATCCTGTTGGTTGCGTGGCTCCTCGGGCTCGTCGCCTTTCACGTGACGAGCTGGGCGATCCACCTCGTGCTGGTGCTCGCGGTGATCGCGTTTCTCGTTCACCTGGTCTCCGGCCGCCGCCGCGTCGTCTGAGCCGGCGGGCGTCCCCGCTCGCTCATCCGGGGCGGCGACCGGTTGGCCGGGGCCGCCCGTTCCTCCCGGTCCGCCCGTAAAGGTCCTTCACGTCTCGCTGCTGATAGCCTCCGCGCGCATGTTTTCGCGTGCGCTGGCGGGCGTACTTCTGTTGTTCCTTTCTCAGGCGGTGCTCGCGGAGCGCCCTTCTGCCCGATGGCGCACGATCGAGACGGCGCACTTCCGCGTTCACTTCCCGGCTCCCTTTGCGGGCTGGGCCAAGCGAGCGGCCGCGTCCCTGGAAGCGGTCGCCCCGCGCGTGGCGGAGTACGTGGGCTACGAGCCGCCGCGGCGGATCGACGTCGTCGTGTCCGACCCGGCGGCGGATGCGAATGGAATCGCCTATCCCTTTCTCGACCGGCCGAGGATCGAGCTCTGGACGACGCCTCCTGATCCGGAATCGGGGCTGGGCGAGTTCCGGGACTGGACCGAGCTTCTCGTGACGCACGAGTTCGCTCACATCGTCCACCTGACGCGCCCGCGAAACCGCCCCGGACTGGTCGAGCATCTTTTGCCGCTCCCGATCGGGCCCCTTTTCCGGAACTCGCCTCGATGGGTGGCGGAGGGCTACGCGACCCTCGTCGAGGGAGCGCTGACGGGGTCCGGCCGGCCGGCTTCGGGCTACCGCGCGATGGTGCTGCGCCAGTTCGCCCTCGAGGGAAAGCTCCCTTCCTACGACGGAATGAATGGAGTCTCCGGATGGCTCGGCGGCTCGATGGCATACCTCGTCGGATCGAGCTTTCTCGAGTGGCTCGAAGCGGCCGAGGGCCCCGGGAGCCTCAGAAAACTCTGGAAGCGCATGGCCTCGCGGCGGGGCGGGGGATTCTCCGCCGCCTTTCGCGGAGTGTTCGGCCGGTCGCCGTCCGACCTCTACGACCGGTTTCGCGCCGAGCTGACCGCGCGCGCTCTCGGTCAGGAAAAGCAGCTCCGGGCCGCGGGACTCGTCGAAGGGGAGAAATGGCAGCGGCTGGACGGGGGGACCGCGGCGCCCCAGGTGAGCCCGGACGGCACGCGCCTCGTCGCGTGGCGGTCGCCGCGGCGCGGAGAGAGTCAGCTGGCGGTGTGGATGATCGAGCCCACCGCCCGGGAGATCCAGGCGGGCGCCCGGCGGTCTGCGGCGGAGCGCGCCCTCCTCGCGGACCCCAATGAAGTCGGGGAGAAACGTGAATTGCCCGAGCCGAGGTCCCCGCGGTGGACCCTCCCTCGGGTCAACGGCCGTTCGCCGGAGGACCCGCGTTGGATGCCCGACGGACGGAGCCTTCTGTTCGGCCGCCGCGAACCGTCTCCCGATGGATCGCTGCATCGCGACCTTTTTCTCTGGGATCCCGACACCGACTCGGTCAGGCGCGTGACGCGCCTCGCGGATGTCTCAGACGCCGATCCGCTGCCGGACGGCAAGTCGGCTGTGGCGGTCCGCAACCGATACGGGAACTCCGAGCTGGTGCGTGTGGACCTTTCCTCCGGGGACGTGAGCGTTCTCGCGGGCCCGCCGGGAAGCGAGCCGTGGCAGGTCTGGAGCCACCCCCGGGTCTCGCCCGGCGGGTCAGACATCGCCGTTCTGGTCCACCGCGAGGGGCGATGGCGTCTCGCGACCTTCCCGCTCGCCGGCGCGCCCGTTCGAGAGATCCCCTTGGAGGGCGACGTCTTCGGCGCACCCGCCTGGTCACCCGACGGCCGGTCCCTTTACGCGGCCAGCGGCGCTTCCGGAGTGTGGGAGATCGTGTCCGCCGACGCGAAGACCGGCCAGACATCCACACTCACGCGCGTCACGGGCGGGGCCTTCTCCGCCGCTCCCGAGCCGAACGGCCGGGCGATCTTCTTTCTGAATCTGACCGCGAAAGGCGTCGATCTGCGCCGACTGCCGCTCCCGGGCGAGGGCGCGGCCAGCGCTCCCGCGGCCGTGCTCCCTTCGATACTTCCGCCGTCCGCGGCGCAATCGCGGCCGCTCTCTCTCTCACCCGTCGCACTCCCTCGCGCATACAGCGCCGCGAGCACGTCGGTCGTGCGGCTGTTCTCGGCTTTTACCGCGGGACCCGACGGGGCCTCCTATCTCGCGGGAGCGCAGGGGGGCGACGTGATCGGACGGCTCGACTGGATCGTGGCGGGCGCCTTCGGAAACGCCGCGGGGCCGCGCGGCGCGACCGCGGCCGTGAGCTGGTCCGGCCTGCCGGTGGAATTCTCGATTCAGCTCTTCTCCGCTCTCGAGAGGCCAGGCTCGCAGAGGCTCGTTTTCCGGCCCGACCTCGATTCCGAGCGGCGGGGCGGCGCGCTCTCCGCTTCGTGGCAGACGATCCTTCCCTCCGTTCGCGTCCGGGCGGACGCGTCCCTCTCGGCGTTGCGGCTCGAAGCGCTCGCGGAACGCGAGACCTTCGGACGCGTCACGGGTGCCGTTCTCGCGCGGGGAGAGTGGCGGCGATTCCGAGGGAAGAGCGGGTTTTCCGTCGGGCTGACGGGAGCCGGATCGGCTGGCCGGACGAACGGCGCCTCCTGGTCGGCCGGGTGGGGAAGGCTGCGGGCTTCGGGCGCCGCGGCCGGGGCCACCGTCTCTCTCGACGCGCGCGGCGGCGCGATGGGCGGCTCGCCCACACGGTTCGATCTTTTCGCCGTGGGAGGCGCGGCCTCGACGCTGGTTCCCCCGGGCGCCGAGATGAACCGGATCGCGAGTCCCGCGCTCCCGGGAGCGGCGCAGACGGGGAGCCGTTTCGAGGGCGCCCGCCTGGAGCTGTCCGCATCGGGATCCCCCCTGCTGTTCTACGCGGAGCGCTGGAGAGCGTGGTCGACGGGCTCGGCCCGGCCGGCGCCGATTCGCGTCGAGGGCGTCGAAGCGCGTCTCGACCGTCTCATCCCTCTGGACCTTCCCGATTCGCTGTCGCTCTACGCAGGGGCGGCCCGCGCGCGCAGCCGCGAGCCGGCGTTCGATTCAATCCGGGGATACGCGGGCCTGATCTATCGCCCGTGAGCGCCCGAATCTCCCGGTCAATCCGCGTAATAGTTACGCGCCAGGACAGTCCCCTTCTTCCCGACCAGCCGCACGCCGACCGTGTGCGTTCCGCGCGGACCCTCCGGCTTCTTGAAGACCAGCACGTAACGTCCGGCGATCGCCCGGCGGACGGAGTCGATCGCGGCGCCCGGGAAAATGTGGGTCTTCGCGTAGGTCCCGCCGGTCACGTCGGAAATGTTGGACAGCGTTCCCTCGAGGGAGTGGTAGTCGGCGTTGGTGACGTCGAGTGAAAAAATGGTGATGCGCGCCCGCGCCAGAGCGGGGATCGCCTCCGCGTAATCGATGCGATCGCGCATGTTCGGCCCCGACATCCCGCCGATCGTCTGAAGCCCCCAGCCGAAGAAGAGCATCTCCTTGCCTCCCGGGATCGGCGCGGCGGCGCGGGCGATCAAGGCCAGCGCACCCTCCGGCGTTACGGCGTCCTCCGCCGCCGAGTAGTCGAAGTGACGGGCGAGCGAGGGGCCGGGCTCCGGCTCGAACGGCTCCGGCAATCCCGTGCGCAGCGACGCGTGGATCGCGGCGAGGATGCGCGCGTGATCGTCCGTGAAGTCCTGGCGAAGCTTCAGGTGCGAGTCAAACGAGAGCACCGCGACCCGGTCCGACGGAAGCAGAGTTTCGAGGAACCGGCGGGCTTCAAGCCCCATGCGGAGGAGGCCGATCAGCCGGGAGGTCGTGTAGTCGGTCTGGAAGAAGAAAATCAGGAGACGCCCGGGAGCCGCCTCGCGAGGGCGCGCATCGGCGGCGGACGGATCCGCCGCTGGCAGGAGCGGCACCTCGGGCTCGCCGACGGGAATCCAGTCGGCGGACTCCAGGGGCACGACGGCACCGTCGACCTTGAGCTCGAAATCGGCCGGATGCAATCCCGGAAGCGCCTCGCCCCTGCGGTCCGTGACGTGCGCGTCTAGAATGACCCGCTCGACGCGCGCCTCGTCGCGATACGTGCCGGGCCGGGCAGAGTCCGGCCGTGTCTGCGCCGCGGAGACTCCCGGGAGGAGACAGCTCCCGAGGGAGAGCCACAGCACGGCGGCAATCGATTTTCCCGAACCGCGGCTTTCCGGCGAGTTCGATTCGCGCCAGCTCGCCGCGCGCGTTCGCCGGGGCCCGGTCCTTTTCAACACGCCGATGAAACGATCTCACGAAATGTAGGCAGAGAGGGCTCCGATACACTCGGGCCGGAGGACCCGCAGAGGAGGGCGGAAAGAATGTCAGATTCATCGGACGCGGAGCAGCGGGCTTTTTCCGAGGGCTACGCCACACTCGATGCCCTCCACGCTCTGTCCGTCGTCTGGAACGCCTCCCCGCCCATGCAGAGGCTCGGCGCCCGGCTCGCCTTCGAGCGCGTCGACAGAGTCCGCGCCGTCCTCGACCCCGTGCAGGGCTATCACCGCGGGGGAATCGGCACGGATGCCGTGAACGGCGCGGTTCTCGCCGGGCTGTTCGACCTGGTGATCGGAACGGTGGGGTGGCTGGCGCGGCCGGAGGCGCGCTCGGCCACCGTGTCGCTGTCGATGCTTTTCCTCCGTCCCACGCGGGGAGATCTCGTCGTCGCGGAGGCGCGGCTCCTGCGGGCGGGCATGAACCTGATGTTCGCCGCGGCCGAGATTTCGGGCGAGGACGGTCAGATCACGGCGCGATGCGACGGAACGGTCGCGCTCGCGCGGGGAAAGACCGCGGGAGAGGATTTCGTCGAGAGAATGCGCGGTAAATAAAGGCTTACGGAGCCAGCCTCTTCGCCGCGTCGCGGATCCGGCCGGCGCAAACGTCGATCGTCCCGGCCGTTCTCGCGATCTCCCGGTTGACGTCTTTCCACTGCTTCTCTTCGATCGCCTCCCGAACGGCCGGCAGTGTCTTCACGTCGTAGCCGGTGTAGAAGCCGGGAGCGTAGAGAAAGTGCTTGAACCACGGCCGGCGGGGGAGACCTTCCGCGCGCAGCATTCCCCGCTCCACCGAGCGGATCAGGGCATTGACCGCGGAAAGGCGCGCCGCGTCGGAGCCGGGGCCAGCCGACGAAGCGCCCTCGAACTCGATCGCCGCTCGCGAGAGATTGTCGGACGCGTTCTCGAGGGGGGAGAAATCGAAAAAAGGCACGGGAGGCTCCCGCTTCTCTTCTGCCATCGGCTCCTGCGGGTCTTCGAGCGCCGAGGGGACTCCTTCGTCCAGACGACGGGTCTTCTCTTCATTCGCCTCCCGCTTTTCGCCGGCGAGAGCTCGCAGCTCTTTCACGTAGGTCGCGACCGTCTCCGCCAGACTCGTGAAGTCGAAAGGAAGAAGATCGGCGTCGGCGAGCCGCAGCGTGAGCAGGCCGGTCGTCTGGGCGAGCGCGCGGCCGTAGACGAATTCGCCGTCGGAAAATCGGGTGTACCAGGCGAAGTCGTCGTAAATCGAATGATAGACACCCCCGCCGCCCTCCCCGCTGAACCCGACGTTCAAGGACGGGATGCCCAGATGCTGCAGAAAAGGGGTGAAGTCCGAGCCGGACCCCAGCGCCGAGATTCTCAGATTCCTGCGCTCGCGGGCCTCGCGCCGCTCGTCGGGCGTCTTCGAATCCTCGATCCGCCGCAGCCGCAACCGTCTGGCCACCGAGATCTTTTTTTCCGGGTCCTCGACGTCGGCCGCGACGTCATTGACGAGGCTTTCCAGCGAATGAGAGCCGCCGACGCCCAGGTATCCGCGCCCGTTTGAGTCCGTGTTGATGTACGCGACGGCCTTCGCGCTGAGCTCGTCGGCGTGCGTCTCGACCCACTCCGTCGATCCGAGAAGCCCCGGCTCCTCGCCGTCCCAGGCGCAGAGAACGATCGTCCTCTTCGGCCGCCAGCCCGATTTCACGAGCGCTCCGAGCGAGCGGGCCTCTTCGAGGAGTGCGGCGAGTCCGCTGACCGGGTCGCTCGCGCCGTTGACCCAGGCGTCGTGGTGGTTGCCATGGATGACCCACTCATCGGGCCAGACCGAGCCCACGATGCGCGCGATGACGTCGTGCGCCGGCACGATCTTCCAGTCGAATGCCACCTTCAGGTGAACGGTGGCCGGGCCGGGACCGACGTGGTACGAAACGGGAAGCCCGCCCCGCCACTCGCGGGGGGCCGCGCGGCCGCCGAGCGCGGTGAGCAGCGGACGCGCGTCGCCGTAGGAAATCGGAAGGACGGGGATCCGGGTCAGGGTGCGCGCATCCTTGCGGTCAAGCCGGCGCGCGCCGCGGGTTGCTCCGACTCCCGGGGTGAGCGGGTCGCCCGGGTAAAGCGGCATGTCCGCTACGCTGCCGCGCTGGACGCCCTGCTCGGGCCGGTACGCTCCCTGCGGGTAGACGTCTCCTTCGAAATATCCGTCGTCGCGGGGGTCGGAGTAGATCAGGCAGCCGATCGCGCCGTGCTCCGCGGCGACCTTGGGCTTGATCCCGCGCCAGCTCGCGCCGTATCGCGCGAGGACGATCTTGCCGCGGACGTCGATTTTCATTCGCTCCAGCTGCTCGTAATCCGCGGGGACGCCGTAGTTGACGTAGACGAGCGGCGCCGTAACGTCTCCGTCGATCGAGTAGGCGTTGTACGTGGGAAGCTGGCCGGCGGTCTGGGCAGAGGTCGGGTCGCCGGCGACGGGCGTCTCGGCGAGCGAAGCGCGGAAGCGCGTGGGGGCGACGAGCTCTAAGATCCGTTCCGTCGGCGTCGGGAACAGAACGTCGAAGGTTTCGATGCGCGCGTCGAGACCCCACTCGCGAAGCTTCGCGGCCATCCACTTCGCGTTCTGCTCGCCGCGCGCGGAGCCGATGTGGTGCGGCTCGGCGGAAAGTAAACGATCGAACTCGCGGATGCTTGCCGGATCCAGGGCCGACGCGTAGCGTCGTTCGAGGTCCTTTTGCGATTCGGCGTCTCCTGGAAAACCGCGCAACCCGAGCAGAAGTGGAAGGAGCGCGGCCGCGGCCACTTTGCGAATTCGAATTTTCATGAGTCGCGATTCTATGGCGCGCGCCCTATCTCCCGACGACGCCTTCTCTCCTCTCCACATTCTGGTTGCGCGCGCCGGACTTCGCCTTTAAACTGATCGTGTTTGACAGAGGAGTCGGGGCCCATGGGGCCCGACAGGAACGCTCGGGGGGCGAAGATTGTGACCGCCACGGCTCCGAACGCTCAGAATCGGCCGTTCCGGCCGGCTCGCTCGAGTCTTTCCCGTCCGGATTCCGGAGCCCTTTCATGAGACTCGTGTGGTCTCAGCCCTCCGCCCCCGCCGACCGGCCGAAGAGCCTCGTGCTTCTGGGAGTCGTCTGTATCTTCTTCGGCGGAGCGGTGGTCGGCCGTCCGGGCGCGCCCGACACGCCCAGAGCGTTTCGCGCGGCTGCCGCCAGTCTTCTCGGGACCGGATTTCTCGCGTGTCTGGCGGGCGGCGCGGCCTTCATCCTCCAGCGCCGCAAGCCGGGGCCGCCACTCACTCTGGCCGATTCTTCCGAGACCTCCCCGGACTCCGCAGCATCCATGCGAGAGGAGGAACAGTGGTGAATCGCGAAAACGTGTTCCCGTTCGCCGCCTCGCCCCGGGCAGGCTTAGCCCGGCGGGGCGCGCCCGACAAGTCCCGCGCCGCGCGCGTCAAGACCGACGTCGAGTGCCCGAAATGCGCCGGGCCCCTGCGACTCGAAACCCCCGTCTTCGTTGCGGGGCCAGACCTGTTCTGCGAGACCTGTGAGATCGCTTTTTCCGTTTTCCGGGACGAAGCTGCCGCCGACTAACGGATTCCTTCCGCCCGCTGAAAAACCGGAGAGCCGCAGACCCGGGAGCCCGGCATCCGGCGCGTACCGCCCGCTGTGGCCATCGTTGGCGGCGTAGGGAGAGACGCCGGCGCGTTCGGGAGTCAAAGTGACGGGAGCTTCCAGGCGGCGGCGCCCGTTCGTGCCGGGAGGACTTCGCGGGTCGGCGGAAGAGAAGGGCGAAGCCTGGAGCGCGTCAAAGCGCCGGAGGGACGTCCGGGATTCCAATACCGACGTCCAATCGGTCCGGAGCCCGCCCGCCTCAGTTGACCAGGTTTCGCATGAACGGCAGGCCGAGGATCAGCAGGATCAGGGAGAGCGTGAGTGAGACGAAGCCGAGCAGCTGAACGATCGGGGATGAGGGCAACGCCCGATTCAGAATCCCGAACAGCTCGAACCCGACTCCGAAGGCCAGAAAGGCGGTACCGAGGCGCAACATAGGGACCCTCCGGGGGCGGGGAAGTGCGAAAGTCGTGCCGGAGGCTCGGCGGCCGTGGAGAGGACGCCCCTTTATGGGTTCGCGGCGCCGGCCTCGGGCTTCAGATACGCCCAGCGGTGGGGCATGTCGATGATGGCGTGGAAGCGGAGGAGGAAGCGCGCGGAGAGTCGTCCGTCGTCTCCGGCGGCCGGGTCGAATCCTGCGTCCTCGTAAACGAGGTCGAGCGGCGGAAGTGGCGCGGGCCCCCAGTGGAGACCTTCGGCGCTCCGGATATCGGCCGGATAGCCCAGCCGCTGCGCGGAGGCCCTGGCGACGGTGAGCGCCGTCGGCGTCGCCGCGCCGGCGAGCAGGCGGAGAAGCTCGCGGCCCTTCTTCAGGATCGCCACCGGCCGGTCCCCGTCATCGTCGAGCACCGCGCGGTAGTAACCCTCCGGCCGCACCCAGTGCTCCGTGTCCAGGAGCCGGATTTTTCTTCCGACCGGGTCGTATTCGACGGCGGCTTCCCGGAAGAGCGCGGCGCCGAGAGAGACGTCCGCGCCGGGCGGAATGGCGTCGGAGACCTCGAACATCACATCCGGCTGGCTCCAGCCTCCGATTGCGACCGACCCTCGGGCAATTCGCCTGCCGAAAACGTCGGTTCGGATCACAAGGGCGAGGCGGCCGGCCAGCGCGGATCTCAGGCGAATAGGACCATCCGCGGCCGAGTCGATGGCGAGTACGGCGGCTTGCCCGCCGACGGAGCCCGCCACGGTGATCTCGGCGGCCCGGGACCCGAGGAGCGGCGCCTCGATCGAAGGCTGCACCCAGCGAGACGACCAGCCTCCCGCGACCGCGTCCACGATCTGGTTGGTGGGAAGGCCGGTGTGCCGGTGCTCGACCTGGACGGGCATCCCCCGGCTCGACTTCATTCTCCAGCGGGTGGCGCTCTGAAAGTCGATGACCAGACCGGGGGACCGGACGGCCACGAGCTGCATCGTCCGGCGGTCAAACGACAGCGTGAGGGGATTTCCCTGGCGCGGAGCGAGCCGCAGAGAGACCCGCATGGCGTCCGCCGGGCCCAGGGCGACCCCGGCGCGTTCCGCGTCCTCGAAGAGATACCCACGCCGCCAGAAGTAAGACCGCGTCGTGAGGTCCGCTAGAACGGGTTCAGAAACGACCCGCGTGACGCCGTCCTCGTCGGTAAAGTAAGCCTTGCCCCCCTGGATCCCGAGCACCGTGGTCGCCCCGGCGGAGGAAACTGTTTCGCGATAAGCGTGCGCATCCCACTCGATCTGTTCGGTTCCCGCTTCGGCGGGGGCTCCTCCGGTCGTGGAAAGCGACAGCCGGATGACCTGAGACCCCGCGAGAGGGCGCACCCCGGCCGCGTGGCGATGGGAGTCCAGGATCCGCCTCGCCAGCGTGGCGTCCGAGCGGCAGGCCGTTGCCGTGGAAAGGATGAAAAAGATCGCGAGCCGGGACGCCCGCAATCGGAGGCTCGGGAGACCCGCCCTCCGACTCGATGGCGCCGCCGCGGGAGGGAGCGTCCGCCGTCCCGGCGCGCGTGCGCCGCCGCCCCGGAGGGAGAGCCGCGCAAGCGGCGCGAAGGAGCGCTTAGCCTCCGCGTTCGGAGTTGCCGATCGCATCGAACCGATCTTAATGCCCGGGTGAGGGGGCGGAAAAAAACGTGTGGCAGCGGTTTTACTTGTCTCCGGGCTCGGAACGGTGGTTAGAATAGCGCACAAATTTTGATCCCGCCGGCAACGGCGATCCACAAGAAGAAGGGGTAGTGCATATGGCAAAAGATTCGAAGGCGCTTTCCAAATCGGCGATCGCAGACCATCTGGCGAAGTCCACGGGCAACACGAAGCGCGTCGCGACCCAGTTCCTCGACGACCTCACGTCGCTTGCCTACAAGGAAGCGAAAAACAGCTTCACGATTCCCGGAGTTGGAAAGCTCGTCCTCGTGAATCGAAAGGCCCGGCTCGGCCGCAACCCCGCGACCGGAGAAGAGATCAAGATTCCCGCGAAGCGCGTGGTCAAATTCCGCGTTTCGAAGAAGGCGAAAGACGCCATCCTCGGCGTGAAGAAGTAACTTCGCGAAAAGACAATCCGTCGAGAGACGAAGAAAAAGCGGTCCCGAGTCGGGGCCGCTTTTTCTTTGAGGCGTCTTCTCTTCTGACCCGTTACTGCGGCGAGACTGTCTTGGTGTGGACGGTCTTCGTCGTGGTCTTGTACTGAACCGATCGGACGACGGGCTTTCCGCTCACCGTCGTGGTTTGAACCGTGACCCTTTTGCCGACGGCGACGTCTTTGGGGAGTTGAGAGTCGGTGGTGATCGTGTAGGTCGTCGTCTTGCTGTTGGGGCCGATCACCGTGATGGACTGGCCGGGCTCGTAGGCCTGAACGGTCCCCGACGCGGACACCATGCGGGTCGATGTGGTCGTTTGCATGGTCTGCGCGGGCGCGGCGCCCGAAGGCGTGTCGGAGGTGGACATCGTTGTGGTCGTCCGGCTCTGCGAGGACGTCGGCGGCGCATTTGTCGCCCCGGAGGCGGGCGCAGGAGCGGTGACGGTTGTGATCCGCGCGACACGGACCGAGCCGTCGCCCGGTTCCGTATAAATCATGACTCGGCGTCCGACCTGAATGTCGGCAGGGACCGTCAGGCCCGGATCGAGCGTGTAGGTGACCGTCCCTTTGTTCGGCTCCCGGATCACGATCGTGCGGCCCGGCTCGTAAGTGACGACTTCTCCGCTCACCGTGACCGTTTTGATCGACGTCGAAGTCGAACCGTCGGGATTCTGCTGCATGGTCGTCTCCGTGCGCGTGCTGGACGTCGTTCCGGCGGCCGGCGCCTCCTGCTGCGCCATGACGACCGCGGCCGCCGAAGCGAGCGCGACAGAGGCGAGATTCGTCTTCCAGGACATGGGTGTGCTCCTTTCGAAATGAAACCGATAAACGGAATGGCCCTTTTTTTTCGGGGGCCTGCGTTCGAATGTGCGGGTTACGCCGCCCTCTTCATCTTCATCTTCTTCGACCTGGTGCTCTTGCCGGAGTACGGCTCGACGGTCGTCGCCTTCTGCCCGTTGTCGCCCTTCGTGTAGGTCACCTTCACCCGGTCTCCGGCGTTGATCGCCGCGCCCGCCATCGAGACGTTCTCGTCGAGATCGAAGGAGTAGTCCTTGTTCTTCGGGCCCGTCACGACGATCTTCTTGCCCGCGTCGTATGTCTTCACCTTTCCGATCACTGTTTCGGTCTTGACCTTGGTGTTCGGGCCCGGCCCCTTGTGCTTGGTCGTCGATTCCACGTGCATCGATCCGCCCGGCGGCACCGCGGCTTCGGTCTTCGGCGCCGCGGACATGCCCGAGTGATCGGCCATGGAGCCGGTGGCGCTCGAACCCATCGCCTTGCCCGACCCCTTCGAAACGGTGACTGCCTTGTTTCCTCCGGACTCCTTCGTGTACCAGACGGTGACGGTCTGGCCCGCGGCGATGCCGGCATCGACCTGCGCGTTCGCATCGAGATCAAACGAGTAGTCCTTGTTTCCCGGCCCGGTGACGGTAATTTTCTTGCCGGCATCGAGGGTCTTCACCGGTCCGGTCACGGACTCGGTTTTCGCCTTCGTGTTTGGGCCGGGTCCGGTGTGTTTGGTGGTCGATTCGGTGTGAGTGGTCTGGCCCAGAACCGATGTCGCGGCGCAAAAGGCCACGACCGCGGCAATGTCTCGGATGCGCTTCATAGACTTCTCCTTACGCGGCCCAAAATGGGCCTTCGAGGAAGACAATCCAAGAATCGTGCCCGGAAAGGCGTGGCGGGAGTTATTCTCGATGGCGATGCGCCGGCCCTCCCGACTCGCCTTCGCGCTCTGCGCGCTCTCTGTTTTCCCGGTCCTGGCCGCGGCGGAGCCGGACACGCCCCGCTGGCCATTGACGCTCCGGGACGGGCTTCCCTCCACGCTGCCCGGCTGGTCGGCCGCCCCCACAGACCCTCTTCCGGAGGAGGACGAGAACGGGATGGGCCGCTACACGGAGGTCTCCCGTTTCTTTCAGCGGATCGAGAGCGCGGCATCCACGAAGCAGTTCCGCATCGCGGTGCAGGACTACGGGATCGCCGCGGACCTGCTTCCCCTGCTGCGTAAGGCGGTGTCCGAAGCGGCTCGGGCGGGAGTCGAAACGCGCGAGCTCGACATGGCCGGACACCGCGCCTTCGTGGTGACCGACCGCTCGACCGGGAAGCCCACGACGATGGTGACGGTCTTCGTTTCCGGGGGGCGCCTGGTGCTCGGGCAGGGCGCGAACGTGCCGGGCGAAGAGGCCGTGAAGCTCGTACGCCTCGTCGACTATCAGAAGGTCGCCGCGGCCCGGTGACGGGGGACCGCCTCCATGACGGTCTACACGCCGTGACGGTCCGGGTCCGCCGCGCCGTTTCCGAGGATGGCCCCCGGATCCTGGAGCTCGACCGCGAGCTCGCCCGCTTCGAGAAGCTGACTCCCCCGGACGATCAGGAAGGCCGCCGCCTCCTCACCTGGATTTTCGACGAGGGGAAGCTCGAGGCCCTGGTGGCCGAGGAGGACGGAGCGATCGTCGGGATGGCTCTCTTTTACGAGGGGCTCGGCACGTTTCGAGCGAAGCCTTTTCTCTACCTGGAAGACCTCGTTGTCTCCGGGGAGGCTCGCAGCCGCCGCGTCGGCGAAGCGCTCATGTCCGCGCTCGCGCGGGAAGTCGTGTCGCGCGGCGCTCTGCGGATGGAGTGGAGCGTCCTCGATTGGAACGCGCGGGCGATCTCATTCTACGAGCGCCTGGGAGCGAACCACACGACCGAATGGGTCAAGTATTCGCTGGAAGGCGAGGATCTCGCGAAGCTCGCGCGTCGCGGGTAGAGCGCGCCGTGCCGCCGCTTCCAGGGGCCGGCCGTCCGATCTCGAGGGCTCAGACGCCGATCGGATGCCAGGTGGTCTTGATCTCGACGAACGCTTCGATGAAGTCGAGCCCCTGCGCGTCTTCCGAGACATAGTCGCGCACGGCATACCGCCGCACGCGCTTCACGTTGACCGCCGCATCCTCGCCGATCAGCTTCGAGAGTTCGGAGTCGCCTCCGGCGTCGGCGATCGCCTGGACGTCCATGTGCCGCGCCAGGTGCGGCACGAGCTCCTCGCGCCGCCCGGAGATCAGGTTCGCGACGCCGCCCGGAAGATCCGACGTGGCAAGCACCTCCGCCAGCTCGAGCGAGGCGAGGGGGTGCTTCTCGGAAACGAGCACCACCGCGGAGTTTCCCGCGACGAGCACGGGAGTCAGGTGGGAGACCAGGCCCAGCAGGTCGGGAGCGTTCGGCGCCACGATCCCGACGACGCCCATCGGCTCCGGCACCGAGAAATCGAAATACGAAGACGCGACCGGGTTGACGGTGCCGAGCAGCGCGGTGAACTTGTCGGACCACCCGGCGTAGTGCACGAGCCGGTCGATCGACGCGCGGACCTCGCGGCGAGCGGCGGCGGCGGTCGAACCGCGCGTCTCCCGGAGGAGCCTTTCGAACCCCTCGACGCGGCCTTCCAGCATCTCGGCCATGCGGTAGAGGATCTGCCCCCGGTTGTAAGCGCTGCGGGACGCCCAGCCGGACTGCGCCGCGCGCGCCTTCCGGACGGCCTCGCGAAGGTCTTTCCTGGACCCGCGCGAGATGTTCGCGAGGAAGGCGCCTCTCGGCGATTCGACGACGTCGGCGCGCCCGGACTCGGTGCGGAGGAACTCCCCGCCGACGTAGAGCTTGTAGGTCTTCCGGATTCCGAGCCCCTCGTTGCCCGGCTCTCGATTCCCGTTTCGGGGACGGGAGATCTTCCCGCTCACGAGAGCTCCACGTACGCGCGCAGCCCGTGCATGCCGCCCTCACGCCCGAAGCCGGACTCCTTGTACCCGCCGAAGGGAGAGGCCGGATCGAACTTGTTGAAGGTGTTCGCCCACACGACCCCGGCGCGCATCTTCGCCGTGATCTGGAAGATTTTTGATCCCTTGTCCGTCCACACGCCCGCCGAAAGGCCGTACGGGATGTTGTTCGCCTTCTCGACCGCCTCGTCGGGCGTCCGGAAGGTCATGACCGCCAGAACGGGGCCGAAGATCTCCTCGCGCGCGATCCGATGAGACTGCGCGACTTCCGAGAAGAACGTGGGAGGGAAGAAAAAGCCCTTCGCCGGAAGGGCGCAGGAGGACTGGTGCAGGCGGGCACCCTCCTCGACCCCGCAGGCGACGAGCTCGCGAATCTTGTCGAGCTGCATCCTGGAGTTGATGGCGCCGACGTCGGTGTTTTTGTCCATCGGATCGCCGACGCGAAGCGTTTCGATGCGGAGCTTCAGCTTCTCGAGGACCTTTTCGGCGACAGATTCCTGAACGAGGAGTCTCGATCCGGCGCAGCAGACGTGTCCCTGGTTGAAATAGATCCCGTTGACGATCCCCTCGACCGCCTGGTCGATGGCCGCGTCTTCGAACACGATATTGGCCGCCTTGCCTCCGAGCTCGAGGGAAAGCCGCTTTCCGGTCCCCGCGATCGCGCGCTGGATCAGCTTCCCGACCTCCGTCGACCCGGTGAAGGCGACCTTCCGGACGCGAGGGTGGTTCACGAGATGCGCACCGGTTTCGCCGGCTCCCGGCACGATGTTCACGACGCCCGGCGGGAGGTCCGCCTCCTGGCAGATTCTAGCCAGGGCGAGAGAGGTCAACGGGGTCGTTTCGGCGGGCTTCAACACGACGGTGTTTCCGGCCGCGAGCGCGGGGGCAATCTTCCACGCCGCCATCAGCAGCGGGAAGTTCCACGGGATGATCTGGCCGCAGACCCCGATCGAGGAGACGCGGTGGCGGGGAAACGCGTATTCGAGCTTGTCCGCCCAGCCGGCGTGGTAAAAAAAATGGGCGATCGCGAGAGGGACGTCGACGTCCCGGGACTCCTTGATCGGCTTCCCCCCGTTGATGGTCTCGAGTACGGCGAGCTCCCGCGACTTTTCCTGCATCAGCCGGGCGATGCGATAAATGTATTTGCCCCGCTCGGCCGGTTTGAGCCTCGACCAGCGCTTCCGGTGGGCCTCCTCCGCCGCGCGCACTGCGGCGTCGATGTCGGCCTCGCCGCCCTCCGCCACTTCCGAGAGCACGTCTTCAGTGGCCGGGTTGATGGTCTCGAAGACGCGGCCGGAACGAGAGGGGACGAACTTGCCGTCGATGAAGAGGTTCTCGCGCTTCTCGATGCGAACGATGTCCGCGGACTCGGGCGCGGGCGAGTACTCCCAGGCCGTCCCGAACTCGATGCGCGGCCGCTCCGCCTCGAACTTCCGGACCGCCGCCTTCCGCTCCGCTCTCTCGTCGATCTCGGTCGCCATGGTCAATCCTTCGTGAAGTAGTCCTCGTTCTGATAGCGCCCGCTCGACTCTTTCGCCAGTTGCATCAGGAGATCGTTCGCGAGCGTCGAGGCGCCGATACGAAAGAGGTCGGGGGTGAGCCATGCGTCGCCCAGCGTCTCTTTGACGAGGACGAGGAGGTGGAGCGCCTGCTTGGACGTCTTGATCCCTCCCGCGGGCTTCATGCCGACGCGGCGGCCGGTCGCGAGGTAGTGGTCGCGGATCGCCTCCAGCATCACGAGGACGACGGGCGCCGTCGCGGCCGGGGTCACCTTCCCGGTGGACGTCTTGATGAAGTCGGCGCCCGCGGCCATCGCCAGGTCGGACGCGCGGCGGACGTTGTCGTAGGTCTCGAGCTCGCCGGTTTCCAGGATGACCTTGAGATGCGCGGCGCCGCATGCCTCCTTCACCGCCAGTATCTCGTCCGTGACGCGGTCGTACTCGCCCGACAGGAAGGCGCCGCGGTCGATCACCATGTCGATCTCGTCGGCGCCCGCCTCGACCGCGCGGCGCGTGTCGTGGAGCTTGACGGGGAGCGGAACCTGGCCCGCGGGAAAACCCGTCGCGACGGACGCGACTTTGACGCCGCTCGTCCCGAGGGCGTCCCTCGCGATCGCGACGAAGTTCGGATACACGCAGATGGCGGCGACGTGGGGGACGGTGGGATCCTCGGGGAGCGGTCGGATGGCTTTTCGGCACAACTGGCGCACTTTGCCCTCGGAGTCCTTGCCCTCGAGGGTGGTCAAATCGAGCATCGACATGGCGAGGCGTATCCCGGCGCGCTTGGCCTCTTTCTTGATCGACCGCCGGCCGAGCCCGGCCGCCCGCTCCTCGATCCCGACCTGATCCACGGGCGGCACCCGCGAGAGGTCGAAGAGGGATGGAATCGCGCTCATGGGAGGGGGAGAATTATAAGGGGAGGGCGCCCGGGGTTGGGCGAGAGGCGCCCGGCGAAGTCGCAACCTGCTCGCGGCCCTTTCTGCTGGGGTTTCACCCCAACGAGAAATTTGAGGGCTTCCGGTTCATCGGCTCGGCGCCCCGCGTCGAGCGCCTGGCGCCCCTCGCCTACCCATTCGGCACGTCCCACAGGTCCCTCACGTCCGGGTGGTCCCAGGGGATGCGGTATTCGTCGGGAGACGCCGGGTCGAAAGTTTCCGTGACCCAGTACAGAAGAGAGCACGGGTTGGTCAGGGGGCGGTACCCGTGGGCGACCCCGATGGGGATGCGGATCAGGAGATCGTGGCCGCCGCCCGTCACGATCACCTGGGAACGGCGAAAGGTGGGGGAGGTCGTACGGATGTCATAAAGGACGACCTTCGCCTTCGACGGAGGTGGAAAGAACCAGATGTCGTCCTGACGAAGGTGGTAATGCAGGCCCTTGATGTGATTTTTGGCGTCTACGGTCGAAAAGTTCATCTGCGCCGGCGCCGCCGCGGGAGGGGCGAAGAACTCGGCGAGCGCGCGGCTTTCCGGGTGATTCGCGCCCGCCCGGAAAATTTCGAGGAAGAACCCGCGGTCGTCGGTGATCCGGGTGAGCTTCAGCGTGCGAACGCCCTCGAGCGGCTTCGGCCGGTCGTAGGCCTTGGGAACGGCCCGGAATTTTTCGTCGATGTCGTCGAACGTCACGAGGCAGATCTTAACCCGCGGTCCGCTCTCGACGTCGAAGGGTGCGCGCCCCTCCAAAAAAAGAAGGGCGGTCGCCCGCCCTTCCGTTTGTCCCGAACTTCCTGCACCGAGCCGGCGCGCGACTCGCGCGCCCCGGCGTCAGCGGGAAGCCATCTTCGCCGCGGCCGGCTTGACCTCGCCGGAGGACTTCCAGGCGATGGTGAATCCATTGCGCTTCTCGTAGGAAAACTTCTTCTCGCCGTCGAAATGATGCGTGCTGTAGGCAAGGTGGAATCCGTCGTTCGAATTGGAGAACCAGTACTGCAGGTTCCCGACCACCGTCGGCGTCGCCTTGTCGGGCCCGAGCGCCTTATCGAGTCTCACGGACGCGAGCCCGCTCGCGAGCTTCGCCTCGGCGACCTTCGCGCCGTCGGAGAACGAGATCGAGTCCTCGCGCGTTTCGAACTTCGACCATTTCACGGGGAACACCGTGTTCAGGATCGAGCCAATGGCCGTGCGCTGCTCCGGGGAGGATCCCTTGTCGAAAGTCACGACCGCCCACTTGGTCGGCATCCCCGGGCCCGGATGGTGGTGCCACTCTCCGCCGAGGTCGAGGGAGACCCACACCATTTGATTCGAGAGATCGACATTTCCGTAGTGGCTCCCCGGCCGGAACTTGTAAACGTTATTGGCTTCGCACATGTGCTCGTCCGCCGAGGGCCCGAAATAGCAGCTGCAGAAGAGGGGGCAGGAGCACGCTTCGATCGTGTCGGCCGTCACGGCGAAGGTTTTCCCGCGATCGGGAGTGGCCGCTACGAGGACGAGTGCCGCTAGGGCCGCAGCAACGAGGCTGACTGTCTTCTTCACGAGTTCTCCTTGCAATGATGGACGTTTCCCCAAAAGGGGCGGGCGATTCAAATATGGAGTCGGAACCTGCGGGAAGTATCCCTCCGCCCGAGGCAGACGCGCAACCCGGGAAATGGCCGGCCGGACCTCCCTCCGGACCCCCCCGCGTCCCCCAGGGGGGGAGGGCGAGGTCCTGGTGGCGAA
This sequence comes from Thermoanaerobaculia bacterium, assembly GCA_038253555.1. Lineage (GTDB taxonomy): Bacteria > Acidobacteriota > Thermoanaerobaculia > UBA5066 > Gp7-AA6 > JALYUA01. Next base: position 5,562 of record JBBSGZ010000038.1, on the reverse strand, counting down.
GACGCAGCACCTTCCTGCGGGCCCCTCGCCCCAACCCTCTCCCCGAGCCCGGGGCGAGGGGGCAGAGCTGCGCCTCAGCCACGATGGTGGTTAAGCTCGCAGCGGGAGGAGTCTCCTGACCGAAGGGAAGGAGGAGCCTCCCGCTGCGGGAGCCGCAGCGAACGGAGGGACGAGGCGAGCGGTCGAGCCCTCAGGCGAGCCGCTCGCCGGCGCGTGAGCGCGTCCCGGAGTGAGCGGAGGCGACGTTGATGCTACGATTTTGGAGCCCGGAGGGCCATTCATGAAAAAAGTTTTGATCGCCTGCCTGTTGTTCGCCGCGGCCGTTGCCTCTGCCGCCCCGGGCGCCGTGGACCCGCGGGAGCGTAATTTCAAGCTGCTGGTGGACGGCGCCGAGATCGGCGGCGTCGTCGGCTACCGCATCGAATTCGTGCGCAATCCCATGACACGGGACGATCAGCGCCGGCTGGGGGTCGCGTACTCGCCGGACCAGCGGCGGCTCGTGATCACCGTGACGCAAAAGGGGCTCAACCAGCTCCAGGACTGGTTGAACAGCGCGACGGACGCCGCCGCTCCGGCATCCAAAACGGTCTCGATTCAGGCCCGCAACAACCAGGACCAGATCCTCGCCCGCTGGGAGCTCACGGCCGTCGCACCGAGCACGTTTTCCTCGCAGGCGGCGGGGACCATCGACGAGGTGGATTCGACGGTCGAGTTCGTCTTCGACCGGCTGAGGCTGGTGGAGGCCAGCGGGAAGTAGGACTCGAGTTGAGGGTCAGGGCGGGCTGACGGCGGAAGAATCCCGGCGAGGAGCGGCAGGACCGAAACGAGTCGAAGGGCCTGAGTTTCCGCCTGGCGCCTAGTGCCCCTTGTCGAGGTCGCGAATGGCCTCCAGGAACCCGTGAGGGGGCCGTTCGAAACGGGCCCCGAATCCCGCCCGGCCTTCTTCCATGTCGGCATGCACGACGCTCGCCCGGACGCGGAAGCTTCGCGGGTTGTTGGGCAGCGAAAAAATCAAGTCCACGTACTCGCCGAGACCTGGAACGCGCGGCACGGCGACGTACATCCCGGCGAGGTTGACCTGCTCGACGTATCCCGTCATCTGCTCTTCGGCCCATTTCAGGACGGCGGGCGCGCTCACCGGAATGCGGCGCGAAACACGTTGCTCCGCAGGACTCCGCCCCATTTGTGTGCTCTCCTGAATCGGTCTCACGGTGGGTTCGATTTCAGAATACCAGATCGGCGGGACATCAGAGACGCCCATCCCGGAAAACAGGGAGGAGTGTCTTTTCGAGCTTCCGGAAGAGCCGAGCAGTGGCCTCGACGTCGCGCCGGCAGTACAGGGCGATTTCGCGGAGCCGTCCGGCCCGATAGTAGGGCCCGACCGAGTAGCCGTCCATCCCGTGTTCTTTCGGGCTCTCGATTCCGAACGCCTTGCAGGTGAAGTCCAGGTTCCATTTTCTCGCCGCCCCGAAAAAGCTGATGACGTCCAGAAGGTCGGTGTGCGGACGGATCGAGTAGCGATACCCCACCAGGTTTTTCGTGACCGGGATGCCGAGCGCGGCGCTGCGCAGCATCAGAAACGGGCCGTCGAAGGAGCGGCCATTGAATGTCACGAAACGATGAAATCGCGCGATCGCCTTCCAGAACTCGGCCAGAAAGGTCGCCTCGGTGTCTCCCACGAAGGTGAAGAGACCGTCCGAAGAGGACTCCTCGAGTCGGCCGTCGGTCTTCTCGTACCAGACGCGGCCGCGGCCGGTGTCCGGGTTGACCATGGCGAGCACGACGATGCGACCGGTGAGCGGCCAGAGCGAGAGAGTCTCGGGAAGTTTCTGGCGGTCTTCGTCCGTGCGCGCGTTTTTGGATAGGTAGGTTTTCTGGGCGTCGTCCAGATCCTCCCACTCCATTCCGACGGTCTCGATGTCGAAGACGACGCTCGCCACGGATGCTATTGTGGCATTGGGTGCTGAAGAAAAGATTGGCGACTTTTACGATGCAGCCGCGCCATCGCTCCTCCGCCTTCCATTTGCGTCGACCGGATTCCGCGCCGAGTTCTGCAAGGAAAACCGTGCGGCGGGTACGCCTGCTCCTCCCCGTGCTCCTGCTCGCCGCGAGCGCGCTCACGTCCTGTGCCCGCCGCCCGTCTGCGTCCGCGGCCGCTCCGCTCGACACGATCACCCGGCACCTCGACGGCGACCCGCCGAGTCTCGAGCCGCTGACGACGACCGACGAGCCCACGTTGCGTGTGACCGAGATGATCTTCCGGCCGCTCATCGGCCTCGACAAGGCGAGGCGTTTTGTGCCTTCGCTCGCCCTGTCATGGGCGGCCTCCTCCGACGGGCTGGTTTACGACATCCGGCTCGACCCGAAGGCGTTGTGGGAAGACGGCACCCCGGTCACCTCTCAGGACGTCGCCTTCACCATCGAGCGGGTGCGCGACCCCCGCATCCCCGCGCTCACATGGAAGGTGCTGTTCGACGACCTTCTCTCCGTCGAGACGCCCGACGCGAGCACCGTGATCGTCCGTTTTTCGAAGAAGTATTCGCAGCGGCTGTTCGGTTTCACGCTGCCAATCGTGTCCGCGGCCGCCTACCGGAGGGGCACGGGGCTTGATCGCCAGCCGGTGGGATCCGGTCCCTACCGCCTCGAATCGTGGACGGCGAGTCAGAAGATCGTGCTCGCGCGCCGGGACGACGCGGACCCGAAGAAGGTCTCGTTCCGGCGGGTGATCTTTCGCGTTCTCCCGGACTCCGCCGTGCGGTTTCGCGCGGGCTCGGCGGGGGAGATCGACGAGTTCAGGATCTCGAGAGACCAGCGGATCACGGCGGCGAAGTCTCCCGAGTTTGCGAAGAGAAACCGGATCGAGAAGGCTCCGCAGTTCGCGGTCGCGCTCCTCGTGTGGAACGTTCGCAACCCCTGGCTGGCGGATCCCCGCGTCCGGCTGGCCCTGTCCCACGGACTGGACCGCCGCGAGATGGCGAAGCGGCTCTATCCGCCCGAAGGTGCGGATCTCATTTCAGGACCCTTCCCGACCGGAGCTCCCGAAAATGCCCCCGAGCTGACGCCCGTCACCTACGACCCCGCGGAGAGCGGCCGGCTGCTGGATGCGGCGGGACTCCTGAGGGGGCCGGACGGATTCCGTCAAAAGGCCGGACGGCGCGTTTCGCTGGAGATCCTCTATCCGGGCGCTCAGCCCATGTCGGCGAGCCTCGCGGAGATATTCACCTCGGCGGCGAAAAAGCTGGGCATCGAGGTTCTGCCGCGATCGCTCGACTGGGCGGCGTTCGTTCAGCGGTTTGCGGCGGGAGAGTTCGACGTCGCGCCGAACGGACAGCAGTACCTGCCGCCGAACGTGGACCAATTCCCGTATGCTCACTCGTCCCAGGCTCCTCCGACGGGCGAAAACGCGGGGTTCTACCGGAATCCCGCAGTCGACCGCGCACTCGAAGCCGTCCGATCCGAGCCGGACGAGCGGCGGCGGATCGAGCTGTACCGGGAGGTCCACCGGCTGCTCGCTGCGGACCCACCTGCGGACTACCTCTGGAGCACCGACCAGTACTGGGCGATCTCGAAGCGTCTCGACGCGGTGGAGGTTTCGCCGCTCGGACTTTTCCATTTCCTGCCCGGCCCGCTCGCGTGGAGAGCGATCCCCGCGCGGCGATAAGAGGGACGCGGACTCTCTCGATGGCGGCGCCGCTCGATCGCATCCTGATCATCGACCTCACGCGCGTTCTCGCGGGACCCTTCTGCACGATGCTCCTGGCCGACCTCGGCGCGCGGGTCATCAAGGTCGAGAATCCCGCGGGAGGGGACGTCACCCGCGGCTGGGGACCGCCGTACGATCCCGAAAGCGGTCTTTCGGCCTATTACCTCTCGGTCAATCGCAACAAGGAGTCGATCGCGCTCGATCTCTCGACTCAGAGCGGGCGCGAGTCGGTGAGAATTCTGGCGGGGCGCGCGGACGTCGTGCTGGAGAACTTTCCACCTGGCGGCCTGGAGCGCCTGGGGCTCTCCCTCGAGCTGCTGCGCGCCGGGAACCCGCGCCTGGTCACCGCCTCGATTACCGGCTTCGGCCGGAATGGCCCCGACGCCTCGGCGCCGGGATTCGATCTCCTGGCCCAGGCGGGCAGCGGCCTCATGGAGATCACGGGTGAACCCGGCGGCCCGCCGACGAAGGGCGGCGTCGCCGTGTCGGATTTGTTCGCCGGCACGTTTGCCGCGACCGCGATCGCCGCCGCCCTCCGCGGGCGGGAGGCGACCGGGAGCGGCACCCACGTCGAGACGGACCTTTTCCGCGCCAGCCTCGCGGCGCTGGTGAACGTCGGAGAAGCCTGCCTGGTGACGGGGCAGGAGGCGGCGCGCCATGGCAACACGCACGGGCAGATCGTGCCTTACCGGACCTTTTCGGCATCCGACGCCGATTTTGCTCTCGCGGTCGGGACCGACCCGCAGTTTTTCAGGCTTGCAGGTCTGGTCGGCCGGCCGGATTGGTCGGAAGACCCTCGCTATCGGACGAACGAAGCGCGCGTGCGGAACCGCGCGTCGATCGAGCCCGCACTGGCGGAGATCCTTCGGCGGGAACCGCGGGACGCCTGGCTCGCACGGTGCCGCGCGGCGGGAGTTCCCGCCGGACCGGTGAGGGGGGCGCTCGAGGCGCTGACGAGCGAAGGGGCCCGCGCCTCGGGCGCGGTGCGCGAATCCGGGGGCCTGCCTTTCATCGCGTCGCCTTTCACGGTGTGGGGCCACGAGGTGCCTTTGGGATTTCCTCCCGCGCTGGACCAGGATGGCGATCGCCTGCGGAAAGAGTTCGGGCTTCCTCCGGTCGAGTAAGCTCCGCCGCCATGCCGATTGCCACCAAGGTCGCTTTCATCGGGACGCACGGAGTGGGAAAGACGACTCTCTGCTTCGAGCTCGCGGCGCTGCTGAAAAAGCGCGACAAGGTCGTCGAGATGGTCCGCGAGGTGGCTCGATTCTGCCCGCTGCCGATCAACCGGGACACGACGGTCGCCGCCCAGTCCTGGATCCTGCACACGGAGATCGCCGAAGAGCTCGTTGCGGAAAACAAGTCCGAAATCGTGATCTGCGACCGCAGCGTGCTCGATAATTACTGCTACCTTCTCCAGACCGGCAAGCACCCCATGCTCGAGCCGCTCGTGCGCTGGTGGACGGGCACCTACCACCTGCTCATCAAGGTTCCGATCGTCGGCACGCCGTCGTTCGACGGCCTGCGCGACGTCGACACGACGTTCCAGCACGTCGTCGATGAAAAGATCGACGAGGTCCTCTCCGATTGGGGGATCGAGTCCGTGAAGCTGGATCCGGAACGCCGGCCCCTCTGGGCCGCGGATGCCCTGGAGGCGATCCTCCCTCTCCTCGGCGCGGTGCAACAGCCGCTTTTCGAAGGCCCTCCCGAAGACGCTGGCGGCTAGTGTCCCGAGTCATAAGTCATGGAACATAATATTGGCCTCGTGGGTTTTCGGTATACAGAAGGGAGATACCGATGCGACGAGGCCGACCGATTCCGGAGTTGGAGCTGACCGTGGAGGAACGGTAGACACTGCAGCG
>JBBSGZ010000037.1:0-29044 GCA_038253555.1 Thermoanaerobaculia bacterium | reverse complement strand
TCACGCTCCCGCCCCGAGAGGCTCCTCCCTCCCTCTGGTCGGGAGACTCCTCTCGGGGCGAGCTTAGCCACCCTCGTGGTTGTGGCGCAGCTCTGCTCCCTCGCCCCGCGCTCGGGGAGAGGGTTGGGGTGAGGGGGCCCGCTGGCAGGCGTTGCGTTTCGCCACTGCGGTAATCAAGACCTTCCTCGCCCGGGCCCGGCGAGAGGGTTGGGATCCGCGGAGGGTGGGATCGAGGGCTCTCGAGTGACTCGATTCGCCGGGGAGCGACGCTGGCCGCCCTGCCGATTCGAGCCGGCCGGCAAAACTAATCCCGGTCCGTCAGGCCCGCGGCGTAGGTGTCCTTGCAGCTCTTCGCGCGCGCTTCTTCGCGGCGGGGGCCCGGCGAGGCGCGACCTCGGCTTTCAGGCCCCGCGCTTCGCGGTCCTGCCGGGCGAGCGCGCCGAGCGCCCGGGAGTCCTGGATGCTGTAGGAGTGCGCCGGAGTGCGCGTGGGGCGCGGCGCGGCGGCGATCGATTCGATCTCGCTCTGATCCATCGAATACATCTGACCGTCCATCGTGGTGAAGACCACGCGGGATCCCGTCATCCTGGGGGGCTCGATCAGCAGGTAGACCGTTCCGTTGCGCAGCGTCAGACGGGAGGCGGGGCTCGCGGGAACGGCGGATGCCTGCCCCGAAACGAGCGCGAGCCACGCCCCCAGGAGAAGCGAACCGGCAGTCGTGATGATTAGAATGGGATCATTGTGCCACTGGAAGGAAGCCGATCGCTCGACCGATCTTCCGGGTGAGCGTCGAGACGGCCGCCCGGCCGAGCTCGGCCGCGGACCACCATCGAGCCCGCTGACGATCCGGCGGGAAGACGGGGCTGGGCGGGGCTTGCGCCGGAAGGGCCCGGAAGACCGCGATCCGCAGCCGCCGGCGCATGATCGTATGGGCCGCCGGGCGGGGGGCGGCGGCCGTGTCGAGCGCGAGCCCCAGCGAATTTAAGAGAAGCGCGAGACCGTTTCTGGCCGCGTCCGGTGTCTCGCCTTCGACGGAGGGGAACTCCCACATTCCGCCGAGGGAAACGCCGCGCGGCCGACGCAGGAGGAGAGCCCGCCCGTCCTGCAGGACGACGGCGGCCGCGATGTCCGCCCGGGACATGGGGACCTTCGCGGCGCGCAGCGGGTAGCGCTCCGGGTCTCCGGACGCGAAGCCCGCGCAGTCACGTCGGAGGGGACAGCGGGGGCATTGAGGGCGCCGGGGAAGGCAGATCGCCTGACCCAGGTCCATCAGCGCGGCGGTCGCGTCGCCGGGCCGTTGCCGGGGGAGGAGCTTCTCTGCGGCGGCCAGGACGCGCTCCCGGTGCGACGGAGATCCGGAGACTCCCTCAATCGCGTGCAGGCGGGAGAGCACCCGCGTGACGTTCGCGTCCGCCGCCGGCGCTCGAATGCCCCAGGCCAGCGATGCGACGGCCGCGGCCGTGTAGTCCCCGAAACCGGGCAGAGCGCGCAGCGCCGGCACGTTTCGCGGCAGCTGGCCGCCGTGCTCGCGAACCACTTCGCGGGCGGCGCGCGACAGGTGCCGGGCCCGGGCGTAGTACCCGAGCCCCGACCACTCGGCCAGCACGGTTTCCTCCCGGGCGCGCGCGAGCGTGTCGATGTCCGGGAAGCGGTCGAGGAACGGGTCGTACCGCGCGCGGACCGCCGCCACGGTGGTCTGCTGCAGCATCACCTCGGAAACCCAGATCCGGTAGGGGTCGCGCGTCCCGCGCCAGGGGAGTTGCCGGTTTTCGGTCCGGTACCAGGACAGAAGTCGGCGCCGGAGAAGCGTAGCCGTCAGCGGCTCAGTTCTCCGTGATCGCGGTGACCTCTTCCCGCGGGGCGATCCAGCCCGGCTCTCTCATCAGGTCCCGGATGAACTGTTTCTCTTCCTCGTTCGGAAGCACCTCCGCCGCGTGCTTCGCATAGGCCTCCGGCGACATCCGCTCGCCTCGGAGGGAGTAGGGCTCTCCGGCGAACTCGCCGATCGAGCGGTGAAACTTCATGTCCGGCGCGACGATCGGCTCCGTTCCCGCGGGGAGCAGCCGGCTGATCGACTGAAGAAGTTTCTCGACTTCCTGGCGGTACATCTCGCGGGAGAGCTCGTTCAAGTGGGCTTTGTCCGGAGCGTCCGCCTGGCGCGATTCGTCGTACCGGCCCTTGAGCCCCCAGACGTAGAACCATTCCGCGGACGAGGAAGAATCCTTGCCGAAGAGGTCGTAGGCGGTCGAAAGCCATTTGTTGATGTACTTCTGGAGGAGCGCGGGCGGGACGCGGCCCGCCTTCACGATCCGCTGGAGCCCCATGTGCCCGGTGCCCAGGTGGAATCCCTCTTCGCGAAGCATGGGGCCCATCGAACGCGCGAGCGGCGCGAACGCGGAGGTGGAAAGCATGTTCAGCTGGAACTTGCCGTCGCGGTCGACGAACTCGGTGTACGTGAAGAAGTCGACCCAGTTGTCGACCTCGACATTGAAGGAGCCGAGAAGGCGGCTGTTGTCCCACGCGCGCCGCTCGAGGAGTTTGCGCGCCTCGATCTTGCCGGTTTCTCCGAAGTGGTTGACGAGCAGATGGCACATCTGCCAGCCGTGCCGCATTTCTTCGACCATGATCCGGCACACGCTGTCGGTGTCGTAGTCGGAGGGGGACGTTTCGAGCAGATTGCGCTGCTGCTCGACGGACGCAAACTCCGTGTCGCCCTGGTAGACGATGAGGTTCAGCAGCGCGTCGCGGATCTGCTGCTGGGGGATCTGGGTGACCCTCTCCCACTTCCTGTTCCCCGCGAAATCGCCGAACTCGATCTCATTCGTCTTCAGGTCGCCGTATTTCGCCTCGAACTGGTAGTCGGAGAAGCGGGGAAGGCGCAGATTGATGTCGCCCTGCCAGGAGTGAAACGCGTCGATCCAGTCGTCGAATGTGGAGATTTTTTTCACAGTCATATGAACCGCGTATCATACCGGCTTATGCCTTCGAACCGCGGCTGTCCAGCTTCCAGACAGCACGTCTGATGCCATTCTCGATCGACTGGGAAGGCCTGATCGTCGGTTTCGAGAGCCGGTCCCACCAGATCACGCATTTCTTCGACCGGGAGACCGGGGACGTCGAGCAGGCGCTCGTCTCGGATCTGGCGCGGCATGCCGAGTTTTCCGGAAGCCCCCGTTTCGTGGCTCTGCCCAGGGACCAGGGAGAGCGCACGCTCGGAGACCTCGAGGCGTTTTTGACGGAATGCGAGGACGAGGCGTGCCGGCGGATGCTGGCCGGCGCACTCTCCGGGCCGGATGCGGTGTCCACGTTCCGCAAGGCGCTTTTGAGATTCCCGAAAGAGGAGGCGCGGTTCTTCCATTTCAAGGAGCGTCAGGCGCTCGAACGGGCGCAGGCCTGGCTCGCGACCCAGGGGATTCCATTTTCCCGAGCGGACCGCGGGCTGGCAATGTGAGCGAGCGAACCTCGCTTTTTCATCCACGACCGCCGCGCTGATCCGGCGGGACGGCGCCTTTTTCGCCTTGTCTTCCTCTTCTGACTCGCGTGAGGCCCGCATCGCGGCCCTGCTCGCCGAGAGCTACGAGATGGTCGGCCATCTCGGTCGAGGCGGCTTTGCCACGGTGTACCGCGTCCGGAACCGGCGGCTCGATCGCATTGAGGCGTTGAAGGTCCTCGCCGCCGACCTCGAAGATCCGGATTTCACGGAGCGATTCCGCCAGGAGGCCCGTCTCGCCGCGTCGCTCGATCACCCGAACATCATCAAGATCTTCGCGTACGGGCAGCACGAAGACCTCTGCTGGTTCACGATGCAATTCGTCGACGGGCCGACCTTGATCCGCGAGCTCAAGCAGAAGGGCCCCTGGTCGGAGGTCGAGACCGCGGTGCTCGCGATGGCCGTGTGCGACGCTCTCGACTACAGCCACCGGCGCGGCATCGTGCACCGGGACATCAAGCCGGAGAACATCCTCGTCGACACGCGGCGCCACCCGTACCTGATGGATTTCGGGATCGCGAAATCCGAGCAGAGCGTGGTCCACACCCGCACGGGAACGATCCTCGGGTCTCCCGCTTACATCGCCCCGGAGCAGCTCACGGGCGGGGTCATCGACGGCCGGGTGGACATCTACTCGCTCGGCGCGACCCTTTACCGCATGGTGTCGAACAGCTTTCCCTTTCAGGACACGGACCCCGTCCGGATGGCGATGAAACGCTTCACGATGGCGGCCGAGCCGCTCGCGCCGAAGCGTCCCGGCATTCACCCGATCTTCGAGTCGATCGTGATGCGCGCTTTAGAGCGCGAACCGGACGCGCGGTATCAGACCGCCGGAGAGATGGGGAAAGCGCTGAAGGAATTCCTCGCGGGGAACCCCGTGCCGCTCCCCCCGCTGGAAAAGTTCAGCCGGCCCCCGGAGCCTGGCGGCACGCCCTCCGGTCTTACGGCGCCCCCCGGTACGGCGTCGCGTTCATCGGCGTCCGCCGATTTTTCAGACTCCATGCCGACCCTGCGCACCGACAACCCGCTGTTGTCGCTCGGGCTGGCGGCCACCGCCGTCCCGACGGTGCCGATCGCGCCGGTCGCGCCGGTCGCGCCGGGAGTGCCGGCGCTGTCCCCGGAGTCCGCGGCGCCGGCGGCGTCTCGTTTTCCGCGGTGGATCTGGTGGGCCGCCGCCGCGATCGGCCTCCCCGCAATCGGCGCGTTTCTCGCGATGCGAGTACCGGCGAACCCGTCTCCTGGAAGGGCCGTCGCCGTTCCGCGGGCGACCGCGGCGTCCATTCTTCCGACCGCCGTGCCGACCGAGCCTCTTCCCCCGCCGACCGCGTTACCGGAGCCCTCGCCCGCTCCGGTCCGCCCGGCCCCCGTGCCGGAGCGGCCGACCGAGCGGCCTCGAGCTCCCGTCCCGACTCCCCGGCCCCAGGCCGTCGCCGAGTCGCGCCCCGCTCCGTCCTCGCGGCGCCCCGTTTTCCCCGCCCAGAGCGAGAGCGCGCCCGCAATCGAGCTTGCGCCGGAGCTGCTGCGGGAATTCGCCAACCGGAGCGTCGGTCTTCGCGTCACGATCGCGGAGGACGGCAGCGTCAAGGATGCGCGGGTCATCTCTCCCGTGTGTCCGGAGTGCGACCGCGCCGCTCGCGCCGCCATCCTTCGCTACCGCTTCAAGCCCGCGCGCGATTCCGAAGGGCGGCCCGTCGAATCGACGGTGGGAGTGCCGGTTATAATTCCCGGACCCGAGAACCCGTAAACGAGAGGAGCGCCCCCATGACACGACGTCTGTCCCCCCTTTCCTGGATCGTCGTTGTCGCGCTGGCGATGGCGACAGGCTGCGCGAAGAAGCTCGAACTGAAAATGACGATCGACGTCCTCTCCGAGCCGGGCAAGGCGGAAGTGAAGTACCGCAATAAAACGATCGGCGCGGTCCCCCAGCGCTTCGAAATCGAGACATTCGACGACCTGGAATCGATCCAGGCGACGGCGATGGAAGGCGAGGTGGTCGAGAAGCGGATCCGGATCCTGTCGCCCGAGACGGCGCAGGTGATTTTCCGCTTCGCGAAGGAGCCGTCGGCGCTGGCGAAAAAGCTGGGCGCCGGACGGCTTCTCGTGTTCGAGTACTCCGAGAAAGTTTCCTTCGACAGCTCGAAGTCGGACTTGAAACCGGAGGCGCTTCCAATCCTGAACAAGCAGAAGGAAATCCTGAATACTTATTTTCCCAACGCCAAGGCGTATGTCTGCGGATACACGGATGCGACCGGAAAAGACGACTTCAACCTCAAGCTGTCCCTCGACCGGGCGAACGCCGTGTTCAACTACCTCTCCGCCGCGGGCGGCGTCGCCAAGGCGCGGCTGGAACCGCGCGGGTTCGGCAAGGACTTCCCGATCGAGAGCAACGCCACCGCTTCGGGGCGGGCCGTCAACAGGCGCACGGAAGTGGTCCTGCCGCAGTGAGCCTCGAGCGGGGGCTCACTCGAACGTGAGCGTCCCGAAGCGGCGCGCGTCGTGGAAGTCGACCGGGTCCCGATAGAGCGGCGACCAGGAAGAGAGTTCATCGGGAGCCTTTCCCGCGCCGCGGTCGACGCGGAAAAAGTTGGCGCGCCACACCGGGGGGACGGGGCCTTCGCAGAGGGGCGCCAGGGGAATCGACAGCCGCGCCGACCAGCTCCTCTCCCGCCGCTCGACTCGTGCCGTGTACCCCGGGCAGTCCCATCCGACGTCGAGGCAGATCGTCGGGCGGACCAGAAGGGGAGAGAGGATTGCGGCGTCGAACAGAGTTCCGAGCGGGTTGACCTCGAATTCGAAATACACGTGCGGCGGGTCCCGGGGCGTCAGAAACACTTCGAAAACGTCTTCCTCCCAGAGCGCGTCGTCGCGCCGCACTTTGGTCGCGACCCATCCGTCGTCCCGTCCGTCGAAGCGCACGAGGAGACAGCCCGCCCGTGCTCCCAGACGAATCGAAGTGCGAAGACGCGGCCGTTCCCCGTCACGGGACCGGACGAGAGAGATCGGCGGAAGGGATACGAGACGGGCGGTCGGCGAAAGAGAGGGGACCCGCGCTTCCGGCGGTGCGGTCAGAGCTTCCACTGCCGCACGAGGTTGAAGCCGAGATAGTAGTTGTGCGGCGAAAGGCCCGAGAAATCGGTCGAGATGTACTGGTCGACGGTCGTGCCGCGCTGATTTCCGACGGTAAACGCGAACCGATGTCGCACGACGGTCTTTTCGAGCGCGACGATCCACGCGACTCCCTGCGAATCCGAGCGCCCCAGCCGGGGCGACACCTCTCCCTGCACGTTGACCGTCTTCGTCACCGCGATCGAGATCGCGCCGGGCACGCTGAAAAGGTTTTCGTAGAAGGGCCTGGGAGAAACGAAGGGCTGGCCCGAAGTTTTGGAGATATAGGTCGGGACGGCGGTCAGGCGCACTCTGGAGCCGAGCGACAGTCCAAGGATCGCCTGCGCGAAAATCCCGTTGCGGTTTTGAAGGCCCACCTGCGTTCGCCAGTCGCCCCCGACCCGCACCGCCGCCGAGAAAGGCCCGCGCGAGATCACGTGGTACTTCACGTCGAGCTCGTAAACATCGAGATTCGAAGAGCGGTACAGAGACACGTCCAGGTCGTCGAGCGGAGTGTAGGCGAGTCCGATCCCGATGTCGGCGCCCGAATCGAAGGAGTACAGGGAGTGGATGTCGCTCTGCTCCACGGGCTGTGAGAAGCGGTGGGTGAAGAGCACCGTGAGCGTTCCCCGCCGCGGCACGTCCGCCGACGGCAGGTTGATGATCCGGGAGCCCTCCGGGGGACGCGGCGCCGCCGGCGTGTCGGTCGCCGGGGCAGGAGTATCCGGCGGCGTCTGGCCCGGCAGCCGCGCGGAACAGGTTAAGAACGCGGCGAGGAGGACAAGGGCCTTTTGAATTTTCACGCGCGGAGTATAGCGACCGCGCGTCTGCCGGGCGGACAGCTTTAAGCGCCCTTCATGGGTTCCGGAGCCTGATCAGCGGTGCCCCGACGAGAGAGCGGAGCCGCGGGCGGAGAGAGACAGGGCTGTGCGCCGCCGCCGCGGGCGCAAAAACAGGCTGGCCGCTAGACGCGCAGAAGTCCCGCGCCCCAGTGCAATCCGGCTCCGAGCGCGGTGAAGCAGACGAGGTCGCCGTCGCGGAGCCGTCCCGCTTCCTTCGCCTCGTGGAACACGAGGGGGAGGGTCGCGGCCGTCGTATTGCCGTACTTCTGGATGTTGTTGAACACTTTTTCGTCAGCAAGTCCGAGGGTCTTCTGGACCGATTCGTTGATGCGCAGGTTCGCCTGATGCATGAGAAGAAGCGAGAGGCTTTCCAGCGACTCTCCGTGCTTCTCGAGGGTCTCGCGCACGATCGCGGGCATCGCCGTGGTCGCGAGGCGGAAGACCTGGCGCCCATCGACCACCGGCACGGTCCTGTTGTCGGCGTACTGCTCGGGGGAAAAGTACGGGAAAGAGGCGGAGCCGCCGCCGGGAACGTACAGTTTGTCCCAGTGCGATCCGTCGGTGCGCATCTCGAAGCCGAGGAATCCGCGGCCGTCGTCCGCATCGTGCGCCTCGAGCACGAAAGCGCCCGCGCCGTCGCCGAAGATGACGGCGCGGTCCCGTTGCGCCGTGCCCCAGGCGTAGGCGGCCGGGGAAACCGGACCGTCGGATTCGCCGAACATCACCGCCCATTCCGCGTCCGACCAGGGGTAGAGCGAGGCGTGGCACTCGGCGCCTATTAAAAGGACGCGCCGGTACATCCCGGAACGGATGAACGCGTCGCACACCTGGAGGCCCGAGAGGAATCCCGCGCACTGCATCCGGATGTCCAGCGCGGGAGTCCGGTCCAAACCGAGCGCGACCGTGAGAAGGCCCCCGTTTCCCGGAAAATAGTGCGCGGGCGTCATCGTCGCGAACACGATCAGGTCGATATCGCTCGCCGCAAGAGACGCGTTTTCGAGCGCCCGCTTCGCCGCCTCGATCCCGAGGTCGCAGGAGGAGGTCCCGCTGCGGGCGTACCGGCGCTCTGCGATCCCCGTCCGCTGCCGGATCCACTCGTCGGTCGTGTCCATGAGACGCGACATGCGCTCGTTCGTGACCACACCTTCGGGGACGAACATCCCGGAGCCGCGAACGACGGTGCGGGGAGACGGCATGGAACGGAAGTCTACTGGAGAGAGAAAGCCTTCATTTCGATCTGGAATGGGACTCGAGATCTATCTCAGCCTGGCGATCTCCACGTCCCCGGTTCCAAAGTCGATCTGCTCCGTGACCGCGTAGATCCGGGCGCCGGCCGACGTCTCGACGCGAATCCGGGCGGCTGCGAGACCCGCGCCTCCGAGAGTCGTTAGGACCGCCGGGAGGCGGACGCCTGTCTGCGAAGCGATCGGAACGGTGCGGCGGCCGATCTCGTTTCCGGAGCCGTCGAACGCGATCACGGTCACCGTGCTCGCGGCGCCCGAGTTGAAGAGCAGAAGGTCGGTGGTGCGCGCGTCGGTAGTGGGCGCTCCGAGCGACTCGGCGGCCCCGGCCGGCACGATGGCGTCGGACGGCGAGAGGGCGGCCATGAAGGTCGCGTAGTCGCCTTCGTCGCGGCGCGACGCCACACGGGCGGCCACGGCCACCGGCCCGTCCGCGGTGAACGTCACCGCTCCGGCGGCCAGGACCCCGAAGAAATTCGTCAGGGCATCGGTGATCACCCGACTCCCTCCGGCGGGCAGGGCGATCGTGGCGAGCCGGGGAGCGGCCGCCCCGTTTTCCTGGAGGAACGAAAACGTCACGTTGACAGGCCGCGTTGCGTCGAGGTTCGACACGAACAGATCCGAGAGCCGGCCGCCGGGACCCGCGAAATTGGACAGGTTCGGAAACACGCCCTCCGTGGCCGCCGGGATCGGCGGGGAGGTGGCGATGTCCGTACTTCCGACGTCGAAGACGTTCACGTAGGCCTGGATGGAACCCGAAGCGACGGCCAGCCGGATGACGTCTCCCGGCTCCGCGGCGACGCCGAACGCCGAAGCGGCCGGGTTGAATTCCTCCGCGACGTTCGTCGTCAGAATGAACCGGCGCGTCCCGCGGACGGTGCCGTCCGGGGCCACGAGCGTCGCGGTCGCGTCGCCGGCGGCAGGGCTGTAAAGGCCGAAGACCGAGACTTCGGACGGCCGCCCGCCGAGAAAGAGCGTCCTCGTAGACCCCCGCCCGGGCGAATCTGCGGAGGATGCGGCCCGAAGGGCAAAGCCGAACGAGGAGCCGTCGTCACGCAGCCGCGCGGAGCGAACGGAGACGGAGAGATCCGCGGCGTTGCCGGACGTGACGCGCAGCCGGACCGGGCCAAACGACGCACCGACGCCGGAACTCGCGTCATGAAAGGTGTCGGGGAGGATGACGGTCTGGCCGGGCGCCACCGTGAATGGGGTGCGCGGCGCGAAGGACGCGTCGGAGAAGAGGTAGAGCATGTCGCCGGAAATGGTCTCCGTACCGCGGTTGACGAGGGTCGTCTCGATCGCGATCCGCGGACCCGGCGCGACTCCAAACTGAGCGGCCACCGGTACGGTGAGGTCCGACGGGGCCCCGACCGTCTGCAGGACCAGGTGCACGAGCTTGCCCTGACTTCCCGTCCAGACGCCGGAGCCGGTGACCTGGATCCCGTAGGCATTTACGGAAGGGAACTCGGTCCTCAGAAGGCCGGGCGCCGCGACCGTCGTCTTGACGTCGGCCTCCGGAACCGTGGCTTTCGTGCTCGTGAAGGTCGTCTGGATCGCCAGGCTGTCGCGAATGGTGGCGAGCCGCCTGTTCGGGGTCGCGAGGACGGTGAGTGTCTCCTTGTTCAGAAGGGCGGAGCCGGCCGGGGCCTGAGTCGGGTCGAGGACGACGACGCGTCCGTTGGACGTCGGCGCTTCCGCGACGTAAACGCGGCCGTTGAAGAGGTCGAAGTGGATCGGATCCAGAAAGCCGTTGTAAGCGGTGATGATGCTGGTCGCCGGATCGAATCGGTCCATCCGGCCCGCGGAGAGTTCCGAGATCCAGAGCTCGCCGCGGTCGTCGAACTGGATCTGGGTCGGGTTCAATCTTCCCAGCGTCGGATCGAGGATCGTCCACGAGGTTTCGGAGGTTGCTCCCGGCACGTAACGGACGATCCGGTTGTTCCCGAAATCCGTCATCCACAGGGCGCCGTCGGGCGCCGGGACCACGTCCGAATACGCAAACGTCTTGGCGGAGCGGTAGTCCGTCACGGCGAGGGAATCCGGATCGAGTGACTGGAGCCGACCATTACTCTGGGGGAACCAGACCTTCCCGTCCGGAGCGCGGTAGAAACCCGCCGGGCGCGATCCGGGGATCACCCATTCGCGCAGCTCGTTGGTCTGGGTATTGAGGCGGCCGAGGGCCGAGAACCCCGCATCGATGGCGCTCTGGCCGTTCTCGATGAACCAGACGTACTTGCCTTCGACCGTGAAATCGACGGGATTCGCACCCAGCCCCTTGTCGTCCCTGATCTGCCACTGCTTGAAGGTGATTCCATCCGGCTGAAGCTGCACGATCCGGTCGTTCGACGGGACCAGAAACCAGACGCTCCCGTCCGGCTGCGTCACGATATTGACGCCGGTGACGAAGCGGCCGTTCTCAGTCGTCCACGTCGTGGCGGAGACCACCGTCGTTTGGGTCTGGGCCGCCGCGGAGCCGACGAGGAGCAGGAAAAGGGCGCCGGAGAGGAAAAATCGCGCGGAATAGGACATTCGGCGGATGATAACGCAGGGGGTTGCACGGGCATTTCCGCCGCGAGCGATCTGTTTTCTCGCCCGTCAGAATTTCATGGCCGACTCTTCTTCTCTCGCTCCCATTCTCGCGGCCCGGACGGCGGACAGCGCTCCCGAGCTGGTCGAACGTTTGCCGGATGGACGGCTGCGCTGCTACGCGTGCGGTCACCGGTGCCCTGTTCCGGACGGGCGCGAGGGCGTGTGCCGCGTTCGATACAACGAAGGAGGAACGCTGCGCGTCCCGTGGGGCTACGTGGGCGCTCTGCAATGCGACCCGATCGAGAAGAAGCCCTTCTTTCACGCTCTCCCCGGGACGGACGCCTTCTCGTTCGGCATGCTCGGATGCGATCTCCATTGCGGCTACTGTCAGAACTGGTTCACATCGCAGTCGATCCGCGACCCCCGGGCTATCGCGCCCCCGCGTGACGTCTCGCCCGCGACACTCGTGGAGCTGGCGAAAGAGCGCGGAGCCCCGACCGTCGTGTCGACCTATAACGAGCCGCTGATCACTTCGGAATGGGCCGCGGCGATTTTCCAGGAAGCGAAGCGGCACAACCTGAAGACCGCCTACGTCTCCAACGGGAACGGGACGCCGCAGGTTCTCGACTACATCCGGCCCTGGATCGACTTCTACAAGGTGGATTTGAAGTCGATGGATGACAAGCACTACCGGGAGCTCGGCGGTGTCCTGCAGAACGTCCTCGATTCGATCCGCGGGATCTACGAACGGGGAATCTGGCTGGAGGTCCTGACCCTGGTGATTCCCGGTTTCAACGATTCGGAGGGGGAGCTCAGAAAGGCCGCGCGCTTCATCGCGTCGGTGTCGGTGGACGTGCCGTGGCACGTGACCGCATTTCATCCGGACTACAAGATGAGGGACCGCGGCAGCACACCGGTCTCCACCCTGATCCGCGCCGCCGAGATCGGGGCCGACGAGGGGCTCCGGTTCGTCTACGCAGGAAACATCCCGGGCCGGGTCGGGGAATGGGAGAACACCCGGTGCCCGAATTGCCGTGCCACCCTGATCGAGCGCCAGGGGTTCGTGGTGCTCTCCAATCGCCTGCAGGCAGGCCGCTGCCCCCATTGCGCGGCGGTGATCCCCGGGCGCTGGGATGCGACCCTCGAGGGAAAAACCCGAACGCACGGGATCCCGCTGCCGGTGATCTGACTCCTCTCCCGTCTCCCGATCATTCGTCCGTTGGGAAGAGGGTTGAGTCAACGCAGCGGCGGGAGCCGTTTGGAGCCTCGGCCCGTCCCGCGTAAACCCTCCGCCCCTGCCCTCGTCCAACCTCGAAAGCCCGAAAGGGGGCCCATGACCTCGATCTCCTGGAATCGCGACGCCGCCGCGCACCTGCTCCGGCGAGCCGGGTTTGGCGGAACCCCGGCGGAAATCGACGCGCTGGCGGCCCGTGGGGCGGAGGGCGCCGTCTCGTTCCTCGTCGACTACGACACCATCGACACGACGGCCTATGAGGCCGCGCT
Organism: Thermoanaerobaculia bacterium; assembly: GCA_038253555.1. Classification (GTDB taxonomy): domain Bacteria; phylum Acidobacteriota; class Thermoanaerobaculia; order UBA5066; family Gp7-AA6; genus JALYUA01. Next base: position 16,334 of record JBBSGZ010000037.1, on the reverse strand, counting down.
GGCCGCGAAAACGTACAACCTGGCGACGACCCGCGGGCTCCAGCAATGGTTTCTGGACCGGATGGCGAACTCGCCCCGCCCGCTCGAAGAAAAGATGACTTACTTCTGGAACCTTCACTGGGCCTCCGGGATCTCGAAGGTCAGGGGCGTCACCCTGATGCTCAACCAGAACAAGACCGCGAGGCAGGCCGCCGTCGGCCGCTTCGACGATCTCGTGATGAAGATGTCGCAGGACCCGGCGATGCTCGTGTGGCTGGACAACTGGTTAAACCGCGCCGCGCAGCCCAACGAGAACTATGCGCGCGAGCTCATGGAGCTGTTCACGCTCGGGATCGGGAACTACTCCCAGAGCGACGTCACCGCCCTCGCCCGGGCCCTGACCGGCTGGACGGTCCAGAACTACACCAGAACGGACAACTACAACGGAGCGAAGTTCGTGAACAACCCGGCCATCCACGACAACGGAAACAAGACCCTCCTCGGTCAGACGGGAAACTGGAACGGCGCGGACGCCATCAACATCCTGCTCTCCCGCTCGGACGCGCGCGGCTCGGTCTCCGGCCGTTTCCTCGGGGCAAAGCTCTGGCGGTTCTTCGTCTACGACGATCCGCCGGATTTCATCGTCGATCAGCTCGCCGCAGTGTGGGTCTCCTCCGGACGCGTCGTCCGCGAAGTCCTCCGCGCCATCTTCACGAGCCCCGAGTTCTACGAGCCGCACGCGCGTAAGACCTGGGTCCGCACCCCGGTCGAGTACTCCGTCGCGCCCGTCCGGATGCTCGAGGGGACGAGTGATTTCTCCTCTCCCGCGGCGTCTCTCGCCGGGATGGCCCAGAGCCTCTTCGATCCCGAGGACGCCAAGGGGTGGGACTGGGGGCTTTCGTGGATGAACACGGGGACCGTCTTCAACCGCTCGACGTTCACGAACTCCCTGGCGAGCAACCGGGGGTCGACTGGAACGCGATTCGACCCCAACCGGGTCCTCGCCGGCCACGACGCCTCGACGGCGGACAAAGTGGTCGACATCGTGGCGGACCGCCTGAATCTCGCCGACGCGCCTTCGTCGACTCGGCAGGCCTGGATCGACTATATGAACACCAATGATGCGGGGCAGCGGGTCGCCTGGACGAACACGGCCGCGAACATCGACAAAAAGGTGCGCGGACTGGTGCACCTGATGCTGACGAGTCCGTACTTCCAGTTCGCATGAACACCATCGGCAAAGGAACTCCATGAGCTTTTCCCGACGCGATTTCCTCCTTCGCAGCGCGGGGTTCGTGACCGTTTCGGCGATGGTGCCGAAGTGGTCGGCCGCGGGCACCCGCGGCTTCGAAGCCGTCGAGGCCGACGCGGCGGCATCCGGCCGCACCCTCGTGATCCTGGAGCTCATGGGGGGGAACGACGGGTTGAACACCGTCATCCCTTACGCGGACTCGAAGTACGGTCAGCTCCGGTCCCGGATCGGCATCCCGACCAACACCGTCCTGCCCCTCGACGCAAATCTCGGACTCCACCCGAAGATGACGGGGTTGAAGGCGCTCTGGGACGCGCACCGCGTCGCCGTCGTCGAGAACATCGGGTACCCGAACTCGAGCCTTTCGCATTTTGCGTCGCGCGACATCTGGCACACCGCCGATCCGAGCCTGGTGGAGCACCGGGGGTGGCTCGGGCGGTGGGCGGACTCGACGCTCGCGGGCAACGGAAATCCCCTCTCGTGCACCGCGATCAGCAGTTCGCTGCCCCGAACGCTCCTCGCGGACAACGTGCAGGTCCCATCGTTCCTGACGCTCGCCACCTACTCCTACCAGACGGACGGCGCCGCCACGGGCGACCGGAACAACCAGGTGAACACGTTTTTGAAGCAGAGCTCCCAGGAGTACGAGCTGCCGACCCCCGCGGACACCGTCGGTCAGCTCGGGGAGGACGCCATCGCCTCGTCCAACGTGCTGCAGACGGTCGGCAGCGGGTACGTCGCGGCGGGAACCTATCCGGCGAACAGCCTGGGCTCCGCTCTCCTCCTGATTGCCCAGATCGTGAATGCGAACGTCGGGGCGCGGATTCTTTACGCCACGTATGGCGGCTTCGACAACCATGCGGCGGAAGACCAGGCCCATGACCCCCTCGTTCAGAATGTTTCCGACGCGATCAAAGCGTTTTTCGACGACCTGGACGGCCACGGGAAGTCCCACGACGTTCTCCTGATGACCTGGTCGGAGTTCGGGCGGCGCGTTCAGGACAACGCGTCCAACGGGACCGACCACGGAACGTCGGCGCCCCACTTCGTCGTCGGCGACGCGGTCAACGCCGGCATCTACGGGAAGCCCCCCAATCTTTCGAGCCTCGACTCGAACGGGAATCTGCTCGTCGAGAACGACTTCCGGTCGTACTACGGGACCATCCTCTCGGACTGGCTGAAGGCGGATTCCGCGGCGATCCTCGGCGCGGGGTGGCCGAACCTGGGATTCCTGAACAAGCAGTACGCCTAGGGAAAGGTCGGATGCCCGGCCCGGCGCCGACCGGGTGTAAGCTTCGGCCAGGTTTTCTTTTTGCCGCGCTTCAACTCATCCACTGCCGCACCGGGGGACTCCCGGTGAGCATTCGCTGGGACCGCGCCGCAGCGTCGCATCTGGCGCGAAGGGCGGGGTTCGGCGGCACCCCCGCCGAAATCGACGCTCTCGTGGCGATGGGTCTCGACGGGGGGTTTCTTCGTTTGTCGCGTACGACGGTGTTGACAACTCCGCGCTCGAAGCGGATCTCGCACGCCTGACGGCGCCCGTCCCTCCCGCAACGACGCCGACGTACGACCTGAACACGACGGTCGGAATCCAGAAGTGGTTCCTTCACCGGATGGTCTTCTCCCGGCGGCCGCTCGAGGAAAAGATGACGCTCCTCTGGAACGGCCATTTCACCTCGGGGATCGCGAAGGTCAACGACGCGACGCTCATCCTCAAGCAGAACAAGACCGAGCGCGCTCTTGCGCTCGGCCGGTTCGACGACATGGTCCTTTCGATGACGAAAGACCCGGCCATGATCATCTGGCTGGACAACCGCACGAACGTGAAGGGGGAGACCCAACGAGAATTACGCTCGGGAGCTGATGGAGCTCTTCACGCTCGGGGTCGACCGGTACTCGCAGAAGGACGTGAGCGACCTCGCGCGAGCGCTCACGGGATGGACGATCGCGAAGCCCGATGGAGCGCCCGTCTCGGAGTCCGCGTTTTCCTTCAATGCCGCGGCACACGACGCGGGAGCGAAGACGATCCTCGGACAGACGGGAACCTGGAACGCGGATGACGCGATCGGGATCCTGTTGAACGCCACGGACGGCAACGGAAGCGTGTCGGGCCGTTTTCTGGCGGAGAAGCTCTGGACGTGGTTCGTTTACCACGATCCGCCGGACTGGGCGGTCGCCGATCTCGCCTCCGTGTACGTCTCTTCGAACCACTCGATCCGCGCGATGGTCGATCATCTCTTTCACATGCCGGAGTTCTACGAGCCGCACTCGCGGCAGGCGCTCGTGCGCAGCCCCGTCGAGTACATAGTCGCTCCTCTCCGGCAGCTCGAGGCGAAGACGGATCTCTCGTCACCGGCGGCCAGCCTGAATTCGATGGGCCAGGCCCTCTTCAACCCGCTCGACGCGAAGGGCTGGGAGGGTGACCTCGACTGGATGAACACGGGGACGGTGTTCGCGCGGGCCGCCTACACGAACTCACTCGTGCCCAACCGGGGGGCGACGGGATCGAGGATTGACGTCCCCGCTCTCGTCTCTCAGAAATCGCTGGCCACTCCCCGCGACGTCGTCACCGCTCTGGCGGACAGGCTCGGCCTGGCCGACGCTCCGCCGGGGAGCCAGGCGGTCTGGGAGAAATACGTGGACTCGAAACCCGATGGCAGCCGCGGGTACTGGACGAACACTCCGGCCGCCGTGGATCAGAAGGTCCGCGGCCTGCTCCACCTCATGCTCACGAGCGCCGACTACCACCTGTCGTGAGGAGCGTTCCATGCCGCTGAACCGGCGCGAGTTTCTCTTCCGCGGTGTCGGCGTGGCGACCGTTTCGGCCATGATCCCGCGGTTCGCGATCGCGGGCGCGCGGCACTTCGAGGAATATGTCTCCAGCGCGGCTTCCGGCCGGGTGCTCGTCGTCGTGGAGCTTTCCGGCGGAAATGACGGGTTGAACACCGTCATCCCGTACACGGACGCGCTCTACGCAGGCACTTACCGAAAGACGATCGGCGTTCCGGTTTCTAACGTTCTCGACCTCGACGGGACCCTGGGATTGAATCCGGCCATGTCGGGAATGAAGTCGCTCTGGGACGCGGGCCGGGTGGCCGTCATCGAGGGCGTTGCTTATCCGAGTCCCAACCTGTCGCATTTCACTTCCCGCGACATCTGGCACACGGCCGACCCGAAGCTCCTCGAACGGCGCGGGTGGCTCGGCCGGTATGCGGACAAAGCGCTGGCCGGAACGCAGAATCCCCTGTCCGGGTGCGCGATTTCGTCTTCCCTCCCGCGAACGCTCCTCGCCGACAACGTCGTTTTTCCGGCGTTTTCGAGCCTGGGCTCGTACTCGTACACCACCGACGGGGCAAACCCGGCCGACGGGGCGAACCAGGCTGCCGCGTTCGTGGCGCAGAATTCGTTGGAGCACGAGATCGCCAACCGCAACGAGACGATCGAGCACGTGGCTCGGGACGCCGCCTCGAGCTCCGCCACGCTCAGGCAGGTGGCGAGCGGGTACACGGCGAAAGCCACCTACCCGGCCAACAGTCTCGGACAGGCGCTGAAGCTGTGCGCCGAGATCATCGTGGGCAATCTCGGCACCTCCATCCTGTACGTGACCTACGGCGGGTTCGACAACCACTCCGCGCAGAAGACGACCCACGACGCCCTCCTGCGGGGGGTCTCGGACGCGATCAAGGCCTTTTTCGACGACCTGGACGGCCAGGGCAAGGCTTCAAACGCGCTGCTGATGACCTGGTCGGAGTTCGGCAGGAGAGTCCAGGAAAACGGGTCTCTTGGAACGGACCATGGAACGGCCGGGGTGCATTTCGTCGTGGGACCCTCGGCGGTGAAGGGAATCTACGGGCCGCCGCCGCAGCTCGCGAAGCTCGACAGCAATGGGAACCTCCCCTGGCAGACGGACTTCCGGTCTTACTACGGGACGATCCTGACAAACTGGCTCGGCGTCCCGGACGCGGCGTCGGTCCTCGGAACGGGCTATCCGAACCTCGGGTGTGTCGCCCGGACCTGAGCCGGCCGGCTGCGGCCTTCGCGCCGCCGATGATCTCGTTTTTTCGACGGCCGGCCCGACGGCACTCGTCTTCGGAGGCACAGAACATACCTCGCGTCGGGACGGAACCGTGTCAGCTGATAGCCTCGGAAAATGATACCGGGAAAGGCGAGCGTCGAGGGAACGAAGCGTTTTGCCGGGAGGTCGACCCCCGGCAAGGGTCACTTCCGGCAGTTTTCCGCCTCCGTCTACATTTCCTCCGTCGGTCTCGGGACCTATCTGGGCGCCGAAGACGCGGAGACGGACGCCGGCTACGAGGCCTGCGTCCGTCTGGCGCTCGAATCCGGGGTCAACGTGTTCGACTCCGCCATCAACTACCGGGGGCAGAAGAGCGAGCGGGCGATTGGCCGCGCCTTGAAAAAGGCCTTCGACGAAGGGGCCGCCTCCCGGGACGAGGTCTTCGTTGCGACGAAGGGGGGCTATCTGCCGCACGACGCGGACGACCCCCGCCCCCCGAGGACCTACATCCAGGAGACCTTTCTGGACACCGGGCTCGCGCCCCGTTCGGAGGTCGTTTCGGGCGGCCATTGCGTCTCGCCCGACTACCTGAGGGACCAGCTGCGCCGCAGCCGCGAGAACCTTGGCGTCGAGACGATCGATCTCTACTATCTCCACAACCTGGAGGCGCAGCGCTCGGCCCTGGATAAAGCGGCCTTTCGCAAAAGGCTCTGTGCCGCGGCGGAGGTGATGGAGGAGGCCGCCGCGTCGGGGGAGATCGTTTCGTGGGGGCTCGCCACGTGGGATGGCCTGCGCGCGCCCGCCGAGCATCCCGAACACATCTCGATGGCGGAGACCGTCGAAGTCGCCCGGGAGATCTCGGGCGACAAACACCATTTCTGCGCCGTGCAGCTGCCGTTCAACCTCGCGATGTCCGAAGCGCTGGCGTATCGGTCACAGGCCATCGGCCAGGGGAAAGTCCCGGCACTCCGAGCCGCGCAGGCGCTCGGACTCTGCGTGTTCGGCTCCGCGACTCTGCTCCAGGGAAGGCTCGCGGCCGGTCTCCCCGAGGAGATCGACGAGGCGCTTCCCGAGGCGACGACTCCGGCTCGCCGGGCGATTCAATTCTCCCGGTCGGCCTCCGGAATGACCACCAGCCTGGTCGGCGTATCGGACCCCGACCACGCCCGCGAGGATTTCGGGCTTTCGGGAGTGCCGCCGGCCGACCCCTCCCGGATCATGGCGCTTTTCGAGCAGACGCCGTGACGTTCTCCGGGGGGCTGAAAAGGGGCCTCGACAAGCTGGTATCCCCGGATGGCGTTATCTGCTAGACTCCTGCCTTCGATCTTCCCGCCCCGACCCTCGAGTCAGCGCGGCGGGAGCTTGGGAGCTCAGTGTCCGAAGACCCCTTGGTAGCCCAGATTCCTGCGTCGCTTCCCGTGCAGACGGAGAGCCCGAGTCCCGGTGAGGGCCCTCGCCCCCATCGCCGCCGCCGCCGAAGGCGCCGCCGCGGTGGAGGCGGTTCAGGAACCGGCGGAGGAGGCCGTCCTCCGGGGCCAAACGGCGGCGGAGGCGGTTACGCCGAACGCGCGGACGAAGTCCCGGCGGCGGGGCCCGAGCGGGCGGTGGAAGGCGTGCTGTACCTGCCCCCCCGCGACAACGCTCCGGGAGTTCTCGTGAACGCGAAAGCGAACTACCTTCCCTCGCCCAAGGACCCGATCGTCCCTAGGGACCTGATTACCCGCGAAGGTCTCGAAGCCGGCGCGTTCATCAGCGCCTTCGCGGTGGATGGCTCACGATCGGTGGTCCGGAGGGTCGAAACGGTCGAGGGCATGGACCCCGCGGCGTTCCGGCAGCGTCCCGCGTTTGCCGATCTTGTCTCGATCGATCCTCATGATCGGCTGAAGCTCGAGACCGAGCCGGACGAAATGTGCGGCCGCGTCACCGACCTTCTGACGCCGATCGGCCGGGGCCAGCGGTGCCTGATCGTCGCGCCCCCGAAAGCCGGAAAGACGACCCTGTTGAAGCGCATGGCGCATGCCGTCTCGGTCAACGACCCGGACGTCTACGTCATCGTCCTGTTGATAGACGAGCGCCCCGAGGAGATCACCGACTTCCGGCGCAGCGTTCGCGGCGAAGTCATCGCCTCCTCGGCGGATCTTTCCGCCGAGAATCACATCGCGGTTGCCGAGATCGTGGCCGAGCGCGCGCGCCGGCTCGTCGAGTGCGGCAAGCACGCGATAATCTTTCTTGACTCGATCACCCGGATGGCCCGCGCCTATAACCACATGCAGAAGGGTGGCGGCAAGATCATGTCGGGCGGCATCGACGCCCGCACGATGGAAAAGCCGCGCCGCTTTTTCGGCGCCGCCCGGAACGCGGAAGGCGGCGGTTCCCTGACGATCATCGCCACGGCCTTAGTCGATACCGGATCGCGGATGGACGAGATCATCTTTCAGGAATTCAAGGGCACCGGCAACACGGAAATCGTGCTCGATCGGGACCTCTTCAACCGGCGGATTTTTCCGTGCATCAACATCCCCCAGTCGGGGACTCGGAAAGAAGAGAAGCTTTACGCTGCGGACGAGCTCCCCCGGATCGTCAAGCTGCGGAGGGCCCTGGCTGCCGTGGACAAGATCCAGGCGATGGAGCTGGTGCTCGGCCGTCTCTCCAAGTTCAAGTCCAACACAGACTTCCTCAAGAGCTTCTGACCGTCCCGGCCGGGCCCGGCCCCCTTTTTTCGGCCGATTCCGACCTTGCGGTGCGCCCTCCCGCTATCGCGCCGGTCGAACGTGCGTTAGCCTAGGACTACGCGAACATGCCCGGCGACACAATGAACTCGGAGTTGCGCGAGGCGCTCGACGAGCTCGAGCAGTACCTCTCGGACACTCTGCCGCCCCTGGTGGTAGCGGAGTCGTTTCGAGTTCTCCTGCAGTACTCGCCCGAGCTCATGGCCTCGAGCATCCACTCGTGGACCATCTCCCAGTACCGGGGCGGGACCGAGATTCCGGTCTCCGACTACCTCTTCCACGCGGTGAAGAAAATTCATCTGATGGGGGAGTTCAACCTCGTCCCCCGCGGGCCGTTCGAGACGTTCCTCGAGGAGTTGAAAGAACGGGTGCTCGTCTATTGCCCGGAGGGAGACCGCGAGTTTCTGAAGAGCAATCTGACCCGATTGAAGGACGCGACCTCGTCGTCCGCGACGACGGCGTCGGTCGATGTGCTGTTCCGGCAGGCGCCGGCGACGGGAGCCCGCGGACTGGCGACGGCGGCGGGTGCCAGGAGCGGCGAGGCGGCGGGCGGCGAGGATCTTCAGAACCTGCGGCGGCTCTCGGTGCTTCTGGATCGCCTGGAGCGGGAGGTCGGATCCGGCGGAGGATCCTCCGCTCCCCTGGCTTCCCAGACGCTCGCCGCGGCGGCGCGCACTTCGAAAACAGGCAAAGAGTTCGAGCAGTACCTGGACCGCCTTCGAGAGATGGGCCTGAACGTCAACACCGGGGATGTTTTCAAATCGCTCGGGAGCAGTCTTCCGGGCTGGATCGTGCCCGCCGCCGCGGAAGACGCGAGGGCGGCGGCGGTGCCCGCGAGTCCCGCGATCGAAGCGATGCGGCGCATCGTCACTGAAACCGAGGACCCCGAGGAGGCGAGCCGGCGCTTTCAGGAGATGGTGCGCTCCGCGGTAGATCGCTTCAACGAAGGGTCGCTGGCCCAGTCGGGCACGATGATCGACCTCGCGAACCGGATCATCGCGGACCGCTCCATCGATCCGGTCGCGGCGCAGTCCATGCGCAAGAAAGGGGACGAGACTCTCGACCCCGAGCGCCTGCGCAAGTACGCCGAGTCGGCAGAGCTCCACCCGCAGTTGCGCAAGGTGCTGAACTTCTTCCTCAACCTGACACCCGAGGGTCTGCTCGCGGATCTCCGACGCGAGGTGAAGCGGGAGCGCCGCCGCCTCCTTCTTCTCCTTCTCGAAGTGCACGGACCTTCCGCCCGGGAAGCGGCCCTGGCGGACCTGCGTCCCTCGTTCGGGCGCGGCGCTGCGGACGAGGAGTGGTATTACCGCCGCAATCTCCTCTATCTGCTTCGGCGCATCCCCCGCCCTGCCGGAGCGGAGATCGAGGAGGACGTGGATCTCGCAGTCCGGCACCTCGAGCTGCGTTTTCCCGCGCCCCTGGTGAAGGAAGCCATCGCCAACCTCGGCCAGTTGAAGCACGAAAAGGCGGAGCACACGCTCGTTTCTCTGCTCCAGGACCTCGAGGCCGTGCTGCTGAACAAGGCCTCCGACAGCCCCTATGACCCGCGAGAGACCCGCCTCCTGCTCGACCGCGTCGTCGCGGCCCTGGCGCGGTTCGGAACCCCGGGCGCGCACAAGGCGGTGGTCGACCACGGGCTGAAGCGCCGCCCGGAGCTGGGAGACACGATGGCCCGCCTTCCCGAGCTCGCCGGCCAGAACCTTTCCGACGACGAGGAGGCTTTAGGGGCGCTGCTCGGCGCGATCAAGGCGAATGCCCCCTTCAAGCTGTTCGGGCTGGTCCTGCACCAGAACGACCAGAGCCTCTTCTACTGCATCGAAGCGCTTTCGACGACGCCTCACCCGGCCGTGCGCTCGGCTTTCGAGGATCTCGCCAGGAGATTCGCCGGCCACGACATCGGGAAGGCCGCCTCGAAAGCCTTGACCGCGTTTGTCGAGGCCCCTGTGAGCGGACCGGGAGGCGAAGGGACGGTGGCGACTCCTCCGGCGGCGACCCTCTCGGGCGACCTCGACATCTTCGGCCTGCCCGCCCTGCTGCAGAGTCTCGCGGAGTCGCGTGTGAGCGGATCGCTCAGCGTGAAGGACCGGAAGGGCGAAACGATGGCGACGCTTCTCCTCAAAGCGGGGCGGCTCCAGGCGTGCCGGACGGGGTTGCTCTCCGGGGACGAGGCGTTCTACCAGCTCCTCGAACGGCCGCTCCCGGGAACATTCATCTTCTCCCGCTCCGCGGACTCGAGCGCGGACGACAGCGGCGCGGCGGGGCTCAGGCAGATCCTCCCGCTTTCGCTCGAGGGCATGCGGCGATACGACGAATTCCAGCAGGCGGCCGCGCTCGTCCCCGACGAGGTAGAGCTGAAGACGACCGAAGTGAAGCCCACGCCGCATCCTGATGAACGCGACGGGATTCTTTTCCGGGACCTGTGGACTCGGGTCTCCCAGGGAGCGACCCCCCGGGAGTGCGAGTCGAGCGTCGCAGCCGACTCCTACCGGATCCGCCGCCTCCTGGCGCACTGGGTCGCGGCGGGGGCGCTCGCCGCCGCGTGAAGGAGGGCTCCGTCCGAAGTCTCGTGGACGGGACCCCCCTCCGGCGAGACGGCAAGGAGCGTTCCGGCGAACTGAATCATCAGCTCGCGAAGGGAGAAGTCTCCCGACCGTAGGGAGGGAGGAGGCTCCCTTCGCGGGAGGCGCCGGACGGCGCCGACGTTACCGTCTGTGGCTCTTTCTCTTCGTCCGGCCGAACGAATCGGGGTCCTCCGGGCTCGCGGCGATCGGGATGCGCATCCCGCCGGGCTTCTGGCGCGGCGAAGAGCGCCGCGGCTGTCCCGCGGCGTGGGGTCGCGGGGCGTTCGAGACCCTTCCGGATCGAAACAGCTCCTCGGGCGGCCAGTGAACTTCGATCGGTCGTCCGATCAGCTTCTGGATCGCGTCGAGGGAGAAGACGTAGTCGTCGCAGGCAAACGAAACCGCCTGCCCGACCGCTCCGGCGCGTCCGGTCCGGCCGATGCGGTGGACGTAATCCTCCGCGTCCTGGGGAAGGTCGTAATTGATGACGTGCGAGACGCCTTCGATGTGGAGTCCTCGCGAGGCGACGTCGGTGGCGACTAAGACCGCGAGTCGGCCCTCCTTGAAATCGGTCAGGATCTTGAGTCTTCGGTCCTGCGGGACATTTCCTGCGAGCGCGCGCGTCGGATAGCCATTGGCCGTCAGGCCCTTCACGAGGTCGAAGGCGGTCGTCCGGCGGTTGACGAAGATGAGGACCCGGGAGCCGCCCTCCTGCTCCAGCACGCCTAAGAGGAGGCGGAACTTCTCCGACGACGAGACGTGGTACAGCAGCTCGGTAATCCCTTCGGCTCCGACCCGCTCCGGCTCGACCTCGATTTTCTGCGCGTTGTTCATGTGCTCGTAGGCAAGCTCCATGACGGAGGCGGAAAGCGTGGCGGAGAAGAGGAGAGTCTGTCGGCGATCGTAAGAAGGGCAGCGGCGCAGGATCTTGCGAAGGTCGCGGATGAAGCCCATGTCGAACATGCGATCGGCTTCGTCGACGACGAGAATTTCGACGTCCTTGAAAGTCGTGGCTCCCTGCTGCTCGTAGTCGATCAAGCGGCCCGGCGTTCCGACGAGGATGTCGGGAACGGTTTTCACCGCGTCCCGCTGGAGACGGTAGTCGATACCTCCGAAGACGGCGAGGGTCGACAAACCCGTATGGAGACCGAGGGCCTCCGCCTCCTGGCGGATCTGAACGACGAGCTCCCGGGTCGGCGCAATGACGAGAGCGCGGGGGCCGTGCGCGGGCCCCGGCCTCGGCGTGCGCAGCAGGCGGGAAAAGATCGTGATCAGGAATGCGGCCGTCTTTCCGGTGCCCGTCTGCGCCTGACCGGCGACGTCGCGTCCGGAGAGCGTCAGCGGGAGCGTTGCCGCCTGGATGGGTGTTGCGAATACGAAGCCGGCCTCGGCGAGCCCCCAGCGAACCTCGTCCGGGACATCGAACTCGAAGAGCCGGACGTCGGTCAGATGCCGGTCCGCGTTGGTGGAAGTCGTGCTCACCGAGAGATTTTATCCCGAATCGGGACGGCCGCCGCCGGGGGCTCCTCGATTTCGCGGAGACGCCCGAAGTCCCGCACGATGGGCTTTCCGGTCGCGCGGGAGAGCGCCGCCGCGATCCTGCGCTTTTCCTTTGGCCCCGCCATACCGGCGAGAGGGAAAAGCCGCCCCGCCGCCCTGGCGGCAAGACGCTCGACGGCCCAGGTCCACCACGGCGGAAGCGGAACGAACGTTTCGCGCCAGCAGTCGAGGTCGCGGCGGAAGATCGTCTCGCGGCGGACGGTTTCGAAGATCACGGTCTGGATCGTGATCTCTTCCGCCCCGACCTCGACCGTCTCCTCGGCGAACGCGAGCGCGGAGAGGCCGATCAGGGCGAAAGGGGTCGAGAGACCGACGGCGATCGAGAGCGCCAGGAGGGCCGGAAGGGGCAGGTCGGAAAAGTCGCCCTTCCGCAGCCCGGCGTCCCAGGCGGAGACCAGTCGGGCACCCCCGAACAGGGTCGCCGACAGGAGTGTGGCGGCGACCGCCAGAAGGCGGAGCCGGTCGCGGCGGCGCCGCACCAGAGGGCCTATTTCGATGCGGAGCCCGGAAGGAAGGGGAGTGATCTGAACGCGCTCTCCTTCTCGATTCGCCACGTGCGGGATTGTATGATCGGGACACCGGGTCAGCCCGGGAGAGGAGGAGCAGAGTGGCCAAGAAGAAGAAATCGGCGGGTAAAGCGGCAAGCCGCGGCAAGAGGAAAAGCTCCGGCGGCGCGAAGAAGAATTCGGGCAAGCGCGCCTCGGCGCGCGGACGCGGCTCCTCCGGCGGCGCGAAGAAGTCTTCGTCGCGGAAGGCTTCCTCTCGCGGCGCTGCGAAGAAGTCGTCGCCGAAGAAAACCGGAGCAGGGGCCCGTTCGGGAAAGAGCGCGGCGGGGTCGGGCGTCAAAAAATCGGGCAGCAGCCGTTCGGGCGGCGCGAAGGCGTCTTCGGCGGGGCGTTCGAAGTCCGGCGGGTCGAGAAGTTCGGCGTCCAGCGGCAAGGCGCAGGCGCTTCCTTCGGCCAAGGCGTCGCCGGTCACCGGCCGGGGCCGCTCGAGCACGCGCGCCTCGCAAGTCGCATCCTCGTCGAAGTCTCCGCAGCGGGCCTCGTCCGGGAAGAAGGCCGGCGCGTCGGCTGGCACCGGCGAGATGTACGGCGAGGGGAACTGGAAGGCCGACGAAGAGTACCGGCGCGGCCTGAAGGAGTTTTCCGAAACGCACGACTCGGAAGAGCTCGCGCGGGCGGCGGCCGAGGACCTCGACGACGAAGACGAGGAAGCCTCTCCGGAAAAGAAGCCCGGCGGCGAAGGGGAGTGGTAGAGTCGAACCGACCGGTCACTATTGCCGGACTCTTGTCCGGCTTTGTCGGAAAAAGAAGGCCCCGAGAAATCGGGGCCTTCTTGTTGCTGCCTGAGAGACAGCCCGATGAAGCGGCACTGGTCTGAGGTTCCGTCGTGTCGCTTGAGGGACACACACCGGGCGGCGGGATTCGCTGAAGAAAGCTCCCCGGCGACCGCTGAGCTCGAAAACTGCCCTACGTTCCCGGCTCGCTTTTTTCCTTTTTCGCGATCGGCACCGGTTTCCGGTTTTCGTCCAGGTTGACGAAGGTCGCTTCCGCTTCCGTGACCTTCACCCTCTGGCCGCGGCCTTCTCCGTTCTGCGAGAAGACCTCGACCGCGACGGTGATCGACGTGCGTCCCAGCCTGACCAGCCGCGTGTAGAAGGAGACGAGGTCGCCCACATAAACCGGGTGGTGAAAAACGATCTCCCGCATCGCCACCGTGACGATGAAGGAGGCGCCGTGCTGCTTGGCCTCTACGGCCGCCGCCTGGTCGATGTACGACAGGATGACGCCGCCGAAGATGGTCCCGTGCGCGTTGGTGTCCTTCGGCATCATGACCACGCGGATCGAAGGCTCGGTCGGAGGCAATGTGTCGCTCATCGGGCAGGCTCCTGGAGAGCGCCGGGACGGCGAAGGGGCGCTCGCGGCTGAGTTCGTTTTGCGGAAGGTCGGTGATTCCGAAGATCCAGGTCGCGCCCGGGTCGGACGGGTCCCGTCGCCGGATCCCCGGATCGTGCGGCGCCGGGACGAGTCACCTCGTCCGGACGGAGGGTCGCGCTGACGCCGGCGAACCTGGCTCCGGCGGCAAATTCACTCAGGAAAATTGCCCTCCCGCCCCGAGCTCGAACAGGACGGACCGATCGAAGATCTCGGCTCGCCGCGCGAGAGCGTCTGACCCGGGGAGGCCGCACGACCGCGCGTGGCGCGCGAGCTCCGCCAGGGCGCATCGCGCCTCCGCCAGATGTTCCTGCCGGTCCGGCGCGCCCTCACCCGCGGCGAGCGCGCCGGCGACCCGAGCGGGCACGGAGACCGCGGCTTTCTTCACGCGCACGGCGAGCGCCGGATCTCCTTCCCGAACCTGCGCGGCTAACGCATAGCCGTCGCGCGTCAGCGACATCGCCTCGCACCAGAGGGGATGGTCCTTGTACGCCGGCCGGTCGGGTGACACTCTCCCGGCATTCTAAGCTTCCGGCTCCGCGGAAGTTGAGCGCGAGCAGCTCCCGGGGACGCGAATCTGGACGTTCGCGGGCCCGTGGGACGAAGCGGATAAGATCCCGGCATGCATCAGAAAGTGACTGTCGTGGGAGCGGGAAACGTCGGAGCGATGGCGGCGCAGAGGCTCGTGGAACGCGAGGTCGCCGACGTCGTACTGGTGGACATTCTGGAGGGCATTCCCCAGGGCAAGGCGCTCGACATGATGGAGTCGGCTCCGGTCGAGCGCTTCGATGCGCGCATCCGAGGCTCCAACGGCTATGACGAAACGGAAGGCTCCGACGTCGTCGTGATCACCGCGGGCCTGGCGCGAAAGCCCGGCATGACGCGGGACGACCTCGTTTTGAAGAACCAGGAAATCGTCGGCGGCGTCACCCGGGAAATCGCCAGCCGCTCTCCCGAGGCGATCCTGATCGTCGTCTCCAATCCGCTCGACGCCATGTGCGAAGTGGCGCGGCGAGTCTCGGGGTTTCCCCGCGAGCGGGTGTTCGGGATGGCGGGCGTCCTCGATTCGGCGCGGATGCGGTGGTTCATTGCGGAGGCGCTCGGGGTCTCCGTCGAGAGCACGCACGCCTTCGTCCTCGGAGGGCACGGCGACACGATGGTCCCGCTGACCCGCTATTCGACCGTCGGCGGCGTTCCTATCCCGGAGCTTCTTCCGAAGGACAAGCTCGAGGCGATCGTCAAGCGCACGCGCGAAGGCGGAATCGAGATCGTCAATTACTACAAGACGGGATCGGCCTATTACGCGCCCTCTTCCGCCGTGGTCGAGATGGTGGACGCGGTGCTGAAAGACAAGAAGAAAGTCCTTCCGTGCGCGGCTTACCTCCAGGGGGAGTACGGGATGCGCGACATCTATCTCGGTGTGCCCGTGAAGCTCGGGAGAGGCGGCGCGGAACAGGTCCTCGAGATCCGGCTTCTCGATGAGGAGAAGGAGGCTCTCGCGAAGTCCGCCGAGGCGGTTCGCGAGCTGTTCCGCATCCTCAAAGTATGACGTCGGACCGGAACTTCTGGGTCCGGCGCCTGCACTCCCTTTCCGGCATCGTCCCGATCGGGGGCTTTCTCGCGTTTCACCTGTACGAGAATGCCGCCGCCGCCCGCGGCGCCGACGCCTATAACCAGATGACGCACCGGCTCCAGACTCTCCCGGGCGCGGTCGTTCTGGAGATCCTCGTGATTGCCGTCCCGCTCCTGTACCACGGCGTGTATGGCCTCTTCATCGCGGGCACGGCGGCGCCTAATGTCGTTTCCAGCGGCTACGTCCGAAACTGGATGTACTTCCTGCAGCGGGTCACCGGGGTGGTGGTGTTCGCGTTCATCCTGTTTCACTACTGGACGACGCGGCTCGTCCAGCTCACCGATCACGAAAGCCTCGACCTGTTCCGGCAGGTGCAGGCGGCGGTCGCCAATCCGTGGATCTACGCCTTCTACATCGCCGGCATCCTTTCGGCGACCTTTCATCTCGCCAACGGAATCTGGTCTTTTTCGATCGTGTGGGGCATCACCGTCGGACCTCGCGCGCAGCGGAGGATGATGTACATTTCCGCCGTGGTGTTTCTGGCTCTCTCCGTCCTGGGCGTGCGCTCGATTTCCGCGTTCCGGCTCTAGTGTCCCGTCCCTGAGGTTCGTTTACAAAAGCGTTCGATCGAAGCGAGGATTTCGTTGGCGGTTTTGGTCCAGACGAAGGGCTTTGGGTGACGGTTGCGGGTGTCGATGTACTGACGGATGGATCGCTCGAGTTCG
>JBBSGZ010000036.1:0-30080 GCA_038253555.1 Thermoanaerobaculia bacterium | reverse complement strand
GGCCCCAACCGCACCCCAACCCCGCCCCCGCCCCGGGGGCGACCGCGGCGGAGCATGAGGTATGGAGCGCGCCGGAGTTTCAATCCACGCCCCCGCGCGGGGGGCGACATGTCGCTGTCGCGGTGATCAGCTGATCGATCGTGTGTCAATCCACGCCCCCGCGCGGGGGGCGACGGCGATCAATTAAGTCTAGCGTTTTGAAGGTTCTGGCGCGTCTGTCCCGCGTACCAGCTTCACCGTTGTCAAAGAGCATGAGCGGCTCAGCTCGGTCGTGACGTTAACTCGTGTCGACACCGTAGTTGCGTTGTGCGCGGATCCGCTGCGAAACGCTTGGGGGCTTGGGGTGCGCGCAACTCATACGAACAACGGATCCTCGAGATCCCGGGACGGGTTAGCGCCAACGTGTTCCACGCTCCCTTTCCAGTTTGCCCCCATGAAATAAAACCGCAGGCTGTCTACTCCGTCGTCGATCTCGTCGATTAGGCGTAGCCGAAGACTGGTCCACTGGGTCGGGTCGACGACGCACTCGAAAACGGACTTCTGTACGCGCTGTCCGAAATCGAGGCATGCTTTGGCGACCCGGCGCAGTCGCCGCTGTCCGCCAGGGGTCACCGTCGAAACGTCATAGCTGACCAGCACCATCATCTTCTCTTCCCCCTGGTCTTCTCGTCATTTCCAGATCAGCGGCGGATAGGCATCGATATCGCCGCGGAGAAACCGGGCGAATAGCTGAGCCTGCAAGAATGGAAGGAGGCCCACCGTCGTTCGCTCGCGCAAGAATGGATGCTCAAGCTCCTCCTGCTTTCTCTTCTGGTAAGCGACGAGAACGGCCTTCCGCGTTTCGTCGTCCATCGTGACGCCGCCGGTCTCGGCCGATCGAAAACCTGTCGGCGCAACCTGCCGCAGGTTGACCAGGCTGAGAACGAGTCGATCCGCGAGAGGCGCCCTGAACTCCTCGAGGACGTCGAGGGCGAGACCGGGCCGTCCCGGCCGATCGCGGTGGAGGAAGCCGACCGACGGATCGAGCCCGACCGTCTCGAGCGCTCCTTCGATGTCGTGGAGCACCAGCGTGTAGACAAAGGAGAGCAGGGCATTCATGTTGTCGGTCGGCGGCCGTCGCGAGCGCTCGCGGAAGAAGAAGGCCTCCTTCTGTTGGACGATCAGTGAGTCAAAAACGTCGAAATAAGCTCTTGCGGCTGCACCTTCCAGGCCCCGCACGCTGTCCAGCTCGTCCGTTCGAGTCAGCTGGTCGAGCAGGGCGCTCAAAAGCTTGCCCGCGGAGCCCAACTCGACCGACGCCTCAGGTCGCTCGCGCTGCGCTCGTAGAAGAACGGTCCGCGCATTTGCGATCTTGGCCGCCACGATCGCCCGGGCGATCCGAGCTGAGGCGGTCGAGTCGTCGGCTCGCCGGTATTGCTCCCTTCGAACGAGTACGTTGCCCGCTACCGGCCCTTCGACGCGCGCTAGAAATCTCCCGTGCTCGGTCAGGAAGGACACGCGGACAGACCGCTCTGCGCAGAACCCCAATAGGGCCGGACTCGCCATCACCTGTCCGAAGCAAACAACTCCGCCCAGGTGATGGATCGGCACGCGAAGTTTCATCTCCCGGCCCACCGACACGACGACCGCCTCGCCCTCCTTCGAAAGGTAGGCGCCCTGCGTCGTCACAAAAAGGGTGTTGAGGTGGCGCTTCATGAAGCTGCCGCCTCCTGGATCATGCGGGCAATGTAGCGGCTCGCCGACCGCCCGGCCATTCGCGGATGACACAGCTCCAGTAGGGAGCAGGACCTGCATTTGGCTCCATAGACCGCGGGGGGAGTGCGGCGAGACGCCCAGAGGGCTCGAAGACGCTCGGCGGTTTGCTCCGTCTCACGTCGGAGAGAAACGTCGAACTCGACGTCGTGTCGGCGACGTGTCCGTCCGTAGAACAGCGCCCCTCGACGGACCGCCACGCCCAGCATCTCCTCGAGGCTGATGGCCTGGGCACACAGTTGCACTTCGTCAGCACGATGCCGCTTCGGCCTGCCCCGCTTGTACTCAACGGGAAACGGCCGCCAGAAGCCGCCCACTCCATGAAGAAGGACCGCCTCCGCCGGAATCCCAGCCTCTTCGACTCGGTGAAACTCCACAACGTCGGCTCTCCCCGCCACGCCGAGCCTGAAGCTACGCAGAGGCACGCTCCGGGCGATTCGGAGAGGGCCCCTGCTCTCGGTCCCCGATTCATCAGCCGCGTCGTGGAGAGACTTTCCTTCCACCGTCAGCGGGTTGTCCGCCCACATCCGCTCGATGTGAATGAGCGCACACTGCCGCTCGCAGAACACGATGTGCTGCAAAGCGGAGAGGGGGAGGAGGTCGTCTTCGGCGAACAAGGAGTTCAGAGCATCTCGATCAACTCAACCCCTTGCGGAAGGTCCTTCTCCACTCGGATTCTGTAGTCGGTGAATCCTCGGGGCGGACGTCCGTTGCCGACCCGTTCCACCTTAATGAGGTCGAAAAGCGCGTGCGCCGGCGCGTTCCCAAGGTTTGATTCGTGCTTGAAGACAAAGAGTTTGCGCGAACTCATGAGTCCCCGGGCCGCCGAGCGATCCTCCTCGAACATCCTGGCAAGCCCGCTCCAGAGCAACTCGAGATCTTCCTCGCCGAACCCCGTCTGCTTGGCAAGGTTGGCGGAAACGAACCCGTGGCACCTGTAAAGCCCATATGGGACAGTAGCTTTTCGGCCCATCGTCCGGGCCTCTCCCTCCTGCTTCTCCGACTCTTCCGGGGTAGCGACGGCCATCCGCGTGATGCTGTGCTCGAGAGCGACTATTGGGTCGACAGAGCGAGAGAACGTGAGCTGGGCTGGCCCCCGCACCTGGCCAGCGTTCTTCCCCGTTGACATCACCGCCCCGAAAGCCCGTACGTCAAAGAATCGGCGACACATGTAGGCGCGCGCCGCGTCGGTCTTCTCCCTCTTTTCCTTCTTCTTGACCTCGGGCTGCTCGTGAGCCTCGTCGATCAAGTTGTTCAGAATGGCTCTCTCCTTGACGAAAATGTCGTATCCGTCCGCCCCAGCGCGAGCGGTCATAACGTAGTTCCGAAGCTTTCGCTTGAGGCAGACGTCCGTGGTGATTCCGTGGCCGGTCTCCGGGTCAATCCGAGGAAGGTTCCCAGCATCCGGATCGCCGTTAGGGTTTCCGTCCTGAACATCGAAAAGGAACACGAAGTCATACTTATTTGCAAGCGGCGTCATTTCAATTGTCCTCTTCCTTCTTTGTGAAGAAGTTCTGGCGTTGATGGTAGAAGCCGAGCGCGAAAACGCCCTGATCCGTGAGACCCAGCGTCGTCGGGAAGGTTTCAAGACCGTCGAGGATCTCCTGGACGAGCTTTTCGCGGCTGATTGCCAGGCCGGTCTTGTCGCGGCGCAGTTTCCCAACGTGATTCTGGAGGCGACGGAGAAGCGTTGGAAAGACAGCTGCCGGCGTACTGGAAGCGGCTCCGTAGTACCGATCGACGAGAGTCGCGTTTACGTTACCGAGAGCATCTTGTTGAATCTTATCGACCGCCGCCAAAAGGCGGCCCAGCCGGTAGGGGGGATCGGTACGGCTAATATTGAGAGACACAGACATCTCCTCCTTCAGATTTCGGTTGAGATAGGCCTTGAGCAGACTGCAGCGGGGGCCAAGACGGCTGAAATCGGCCTTGCCCCTCTTCCGCGCTGCTTGCGAATGGAAGTCGTGGGCGCGATTTCGGCGAACAGCAGCATCGAGAATCGCCCTTGGAAACGGACGTCCAAGAAGGATATCGACGTAGAGCTCCGTCCCGAGCGATGGGGGTAGCAAATCGAGGTCGCCACGGGCAACCAAGGCCCGTCGAATGTCCGCCAGAGGATAACCGCCCGGCCTTTCCTCATAGGGTCGGACGATTCGTGCCTCACCTCGGTAACGATCAATCGCCACGGCGACATCACGAACTGTGGAATGCAAGAAACTTCGCACGACTGCACGGCCTGTCATTCCCGACAGCATGAGAGCGTAGAAATCCGTCGGATCATCGATGGGGGCCGTGTGGCCTTTGTGAGGCGACCGGATCAGCTCTGCCACCTCTTCGGGATCGCTTGCCTCGATCCCCTGGACGAAATCGAGAACGGCATCTGCCGCTGTCCAATAGATGACAACGGTGTCAAGACTGATCTCGATGCTTTGGCGCGCGAAGGACCCGCCCCCAGGTCTCGGGTACGCACGATGGAGGAGACGGTTGAGGGCGAACTCGATTGCGTCATTGGCTTCGCGGGAGATTGGCGCTCCCCCGATTTCATCGAGCCGGTAGCTCTTGAAGGCATCCCGATTCGCACTTGTCAGGGGCACGCCTCCCTTGGTCAATCCTCTGGGGGGTATCCCCTGCGGCCTCGCGTGCAAGCGGGTGAGGGCGACGTTCGATTGGCCGGTTACGAGGCATTGACCTATCGCCGGCTTTTCCCCCTCCCGTTTCGCCCGGAAGTATTCCTTGACGGCGGGTTCATCGTGAACACACGCCACCCCGCCGTCGGGTTGGTAGACAAAGGCGAACAGCGCTCCCCCCAGAGCATTCTGATCCGCCTCCTTTTCGGTCGATAGCAACCTGAGAATCTTTTCCGGAGGCGCCTTCGACAGAAACCGGTTGACTGCCTGGAGGCCCGCGCTGGTTTGAAGGTGCATGGACGCTTCTGCAATTGTCTCGAGGAAAAGGCCGCGACGGTTCGACAGTTTCCCGGGGGACATCTTGCCCTTTGGATCGATCCCGAAGACGTATTCCGCTTTATCCACGAGAAACTCAGCCACGTCACCGGACGTTCGGTCCGACCGCCTGGGAATAGGGCGCATGACCGGAACCGGCCTTCCCTTAGGGCGCCCTCTGGCATCGAGAGGCGGCGGGTCACGAGGTTCTAAGACTTCGAGGAGTTCGCCGTCTTCGCCAAGGACGAGGAGATAGTGGACCGGTTTCGGCTCAAAAGCTGTGTCCTGAAGAAGGTTTTCACGCTTCGCGAGTTCAACGAGCGCCTGGTAAATCATGGGCGAACCAACGGCACCTCTACCGCACCTCCGCTGATGACGGCGCGGAAGAAGAATGGCTTCGCCGAGCCGTCTACGCCGAATTGCAGGTCTTGGAGAATCAAGCCGAGCTCCCGTCTTTCGCGTACGGATTCGGGGACCTCCCAGCGTTCTGGCGCCGGCTCGACGCGCGCGACGAACTCTCGACATCCCAGGTAAGCCGCGTGGAAGCATTGACCTTTCGCCAGTCGCCTTTGGAACATCTCGCTGAACTTCCGCAGAGTGTCTTCCGCCCCTGCTCGAGCCGTCAGCTCGAAATGAGCTTCGATCACGTAGTCGACCCCCTTAAGAAGCAGAGTGTTCCGCTGCTGACGGTCATCGTCTGCAAAGTAGTGGTCCACAGCATCCGATAGGGCGGCCTTGGTTGCGACTTCGTTTCGTCGGACCGCCTCGAAGCGTATCGGGGCGAGCACGTGGATCCGCTCCACACACCAGCGGATCGCTGGCTTCCAAAGGACAGCTTCGAGGAGCCCCCGAGCGGCCGAGGGTGTCATGACCTCATAGGACACTCGCTCTGTCTTGAACTCAGGCCGCGTGAAGCAAGCGTACGGCCCGCGGGCACGAACCTTGAAGGTTGGGGATCGTTCAGTCAACGAATACCTCCTTTCAAATGATGAACCTTGTCGAATCGGCTTCGAAGACGAGGCCGAGATTCGAGTCGTAGTTAAGGTCGGACACCAGGACCCAGATCGAATCGTGAAAAAGCTCGACCGCACTCTGCGCTCGCAGCTCCATGAGGGCGGTGGGGAAAATCGATACTCCAAAGGGTTGCAGTGCGCGAAAGGCATTCACGGAAGGGCCGCCATACCGAAGATTCTGAATGGCCAGCCGGCCCTCTTCCCCATAGGGGACGAACACAGTCTCGCCTGCGTCGTCGATCATTCGGAATTTCGCGGCGACCTCTGCGAATCTAAGCGATGCGCGCAGCGGTTGGACTCCCCTAGAATCGAGATTGCGCGTTGCGTAAAGCTGATCGAAGTAGGACCGAAAGGTTTCGGGACGTGTCAGTTGCAGCCGCGGTTCCGCCCGAAGCATTACCTGCGCGATGTCCCTGTGCAGTTTGAGAAGGCTTGGCGGCTCCGTTACCGGGTTGAATACGATGAAACGGCCGAGATGCGGGAGAAGCCCCTCGCGGTTGCATCGTCCTGCCGACTGGGCGAGCGATTCGAGGCCAGCCATCGCCCTGTAGACAATAGGGAAGTCGAGATCGACCCCGGCCTCTACGAGCTGGGTCGAAACGACTCGGCACTGACGGCCGTCGGAGAGCAGGCGCCGGATTCTCGCCAAGACCTCGCGTCGGTGGGCCGGGCACATGAGAGCGGATAAGTGAATCTGCTCTCCCGGTGCGACTGTCTCGCAGGCACGCCAGAGATCCCGTGCGTCCTGGCGTTTGTGAACGATCGCCAGGGCCTGTGGATTTCCAACGATCTCGCTGGCCAGAGTTGGCCAGTCCAACGGGTCGGGCCGGGCCGGCCACTCGATCTCGACCCGGTGAAAGGCCTCGAACAGAGAATTCGCCTCTCCCTCGGGGACGATTTCTACGGGTCTCGGATCAAGCCCTTGGAAACGTAAGACGCCGAGCGGTCTTGAGTGCAGGGCGGGCTGCGTGGCTGTTGTCAGAAGCAGGGACACGCCGTAGTTCTGCTGGAGCTCCTGGAGCTGGTCGAGGATCGGAGCGAGTAGCTCGACGGGCAGAGTCTGGACTTCGTCCAGCACGACGACGCTGTTGGCAAGATTGTGGAGCTTGCGACAGTGGCGAGGTCGGTTCGAGAAGAGGCTTTCGAAGAGCTGTACCTGGGTGGTGACGATCAGCGGCGCGTGCCAATTCTCCGAAGCGAGACGATTGGCCATGGTGTCGCGAAGCGGAGTGACATTGCTGTGGTGCTCCACGAGGGATGGTCCTAGAGTCTCCTCGAAAACCTTCCGGTACACGTCGGCCGTCTGATCAAGTATTGAAAGAAACGGTAGCGCGACGATGACGCGTTCGTGTCCGTGGGTCCTCGCGTGGCGGAGCGCGAACGCGAGAGACGACAGGGTCTTGCCGCCACCGGTTGGCACCGTCAACGAGTACGCGCCCCGGGGGCCTTCGGCGGCCGCAAGGCACCACTTCAAGACACGCCTCCGAGCGCGGTTGACGGCGGTTTGGCTCGCCGCATCAAAGCTACACAGGTGCGTTTCCAGAACCGATCCGTACTCGGTCAATGGTCGCCAGATCTGACGCTGGGCAGGTCGCGCTTCGGCACCGCGACCGGATTCGACAAATGCTTCGGTATCGAGATAATCGGCATCGACGAGCGCCGAGAAGACCATTCGGACGAGGGCTTCAAACCGGCGCATCCGGAGCGTGTTTTCCTCCCCTGTTGTTCGAAGGAAGGAAGGAAGAGCGGGTTCGACGCCGGGACTGAGAATGTCCCCGGGGACTTGCGCGATTACTCTTTCGTACCGCGCGGTCTTTTCCGGGTTGTCGAGCCTTGTCTTTAGGCCTTGGCGATCGTCCAGACCTGCGTGATGCGCGGCGATTGCGAAGCGCAGAACCAGGCCCGGGAAGGCTCCCGGGCCCCTTTCCCCGAAGTGTTTCAGCGAGTGGAGAGATCCCGCGGTGCTGTGGTCCGGACCCCGCCGGCGCTTGGGAGGCGAGCGGTTGCCGGATTCTATAGTGACTTCAGTGTCTTCGCCGAGAACCGGGGCTTCCGAACCGGCCTTGGCGAGGAACTCTTGCCAGTCGGGCGCGTATTTGCCCAAGTCGTGCCAGAGTCCCGCAAGGAAGGCCAACTCACTCCCTCCCCAGGCCCTGGCGAACTCCGCCGCGAGCGAGGCCGTGCTTCGCAGATGATCCTCGAGTCGGTGCCACTGCTCCTTCGGAACAGCTTCCTTCGAGTGAGCGAAGACGAATTCAGCCATCGGGATAAGGCGGGATTATTTCAGAGCGATCGGTCAGATGATGACCAAGCCAAGAGGCTGGCAAGTCAAGAGAACAGAGGTGGGGAACTCTTCACCCAGACTGGAAGCGCTTGACAAAGCGTACGGTATTACGTACGATCTCTGCATGACCACCAGGACCGCGACACACGCACGGGCGCACCTGTACCGCCTCATCGACGAGACTGCCAGAACCCACGAGCCGATCGCCATCACAGGCAGGCGTCACAACGCCGTCCTGCTTTCTGAGGAAGACTGGCGTGCGATCGAGGAGACGCTCTATCTTCTCTCGATCCCCGACATGCGCGAGTCGATCCGCAAGGGTCTGCGGACGCCGCTCTCGAAGACCTCCGAAAAGGCTGGTTGGTAGAGACGGCTCGACCGTGGCGCGTCGTCTTCACGCGGCAGGCTCAGAAGGACGCGCGCAAGCTCGCCCGAAGCGGCTTGCGAAGCAAAGCGGAAGAGCTCCTCGAGATCCTCCGCAGCGATCCCAGACGGAGCCCACCGCCCTTCGAGAACCTCATCGGAGATCTCGCCGGCGCCTACTCGAGGCGGATCAATATCCAGCATCGTCTCATCTATCAGATCCTCGACGACGAGCGGGTCATCAAGGTGATCCGCATGTGGACACACTACGAATGAGGACTTTTTACACGGGCTGGAGATGCGTTTGTGTCTTTTGGCCAGGATTGATAACCGACAACTGATAACTCACAACTGTTCTACACTCCCGTCCCGGAGGGTTCCCATGGCCGTCGATCCGGAGCTTCTCGCGATCCTGGTCTGTCCCAAGACGAAGGGGCCGCTCGAGTTGATCGAGTTGAAGCCCGAGGTCGCCCGTAAACTGATCGACAAGTACCGGGAAAAATTCCGGGACGAAGAGCCGGTCGTCACGTCCGGCCTCTATTCGAAGCAGGCGGACCTCGTGTATCCGATCGTGTCGGACATCCCCGTGATGCTGGTCGACGAGGCGCTTCCGGGCTCGGAGACCCGCTGAGTCTCCGCCGGTTTCTTTTCTTCTTCCTCGTCCTCTTCGCCTTCCTGACCTCGCGGATCTCGCCGGCATACTTCGCGTTCGTCATTCTGGCGCTCGGATGGTCCGCGGGAGCGTGGCGCGACGCGGGAGCGAGACAGATGCTGCTCTCGCCCCTTTCGGTCGCGGCCGGCGGCTACGCCCTCTTCGTGATTCTCTCGACAATCTTCTCGAGGGACCCCGCGCGCAGCGTCCGGCACCTGGCCGGCATCTCTCTTCTCCTCCTGATTCCCATCACCATGGACCTCGTCGACGATGTCGGACGGGGCCGCGCCGTCTTTCTGTCGATCGCGGCCAGCGGCGTCATCCTGGCCCTGGCCGGGTTCTGGGAGTTCACACACGGCGGGGACGACCTGTACCGGCGGCTCCGCGGCGGGCTTTCGCACTGGATGACGTACTCGGGCCTCACCATGATCGCCGCCTGCCTGCTGGCCGGGTTCGCGCTGGAGGAGCGCGGGCGATGGCGGCTCGCCGGGGGGATCGCCGCGGTCCCGTTCGCCGCGATGGTGCTGACCTTCACGCGAAATGCCTACGTCGGCGCGCTCGCCGCCGCCGTCTCTTATCTCCTCGTCCGGCGCCCGCGGGGTCTGTTTGTGCTGGCTCCCGCTCTCCTCGCGCTCTTTTTCTTAGTTCCCGGTTCCGTGCGCGCGCGATTCGCGTCGATTGGAGACCTTCGGGACGGCTCGAACTGGGACCGGGTCCTCATGGCCCGGGCCGGGATGCGGATGGTGGCCGATTCGCCGGTTTTCGGCGTCGGCCCCGACGAAGTGCGCCCGCTGTATCCGTTTTACCGCGACGCGGACGCCCGCGACTGGCGCGTTCCGCACCTCCACAACAACGTCATGCAGATCGCGGCGACCAACGGCCTTTTCGGGTGCGCTTTCTATCTCGCGCTCATGGGGGTCTTCTTCGTCCGCACTGGCAGGGCGCTCCGGCGCGAGCGGCGCCCCGACCGGGCGGCTCTCCTCGCCGGCGCATGGCTGGCCGGAGTCGCGCTCTTCGTCGCGGGCTTCTTCGAATACAACTTCGGAGACACGGAGATCGAGATGGCGACGCTTCTCATCCTCGCCGTCCCGTTCTCGCGGGCGCTGCGGGACCCCGTACCGACACCCGCAGCGATGCCGGCGTTCGCCCGGTCCGTCTGAGGCGAATTTCGCGTCCGGCGGCGGATGAAAATCGCTCCGCGAGCGGCATTACCCCGTCGCCTTGAGCGGCAAGTAAAATGGCGGCGTGTCCTCCAGCCCCGTGCCCGCTCCCGCTCCGCCGCGGCCGTACTCCGTTTCCGAGCTCCTCGCGGAGGTCGGCCAGGCTCTGCGAACGTCGTGGCGCGACATCTCGGTGGCCGGCGAGATCAGCCGCTGGGAGATTCGGGGCGGACACGCGTATTTCAGCCTGAAGGATCGGACTGGCTGCCTGTCGGCAATCCTCTTCGCCTCGGACCTGAAGCGGGTCCCCTTCCAGCCGCGGGCGGGCCAGGAGGTGGTCGTGCGGGGGTCGCTCGACCTCTGGGCGCCGCAGGGAAAATTCCAGATCAAGGCGGTGGCTCTGGAGCCGGTCGGCGCCGGGGCGCTGCAGCTCGCATTCGAACAGCTCAAGGAAAAGCTGGCGGCCGAAGGGCTCTTCGAGAAATCCCGCAAGAGGCCGATCCCGATGCTTCCAAACCGCATCGCGATCGTCACCTCTCCGGACGGCGCCGCGATACGCGACATCTTGAACGTCGTGCGGCGGCGGTTCGACGGACTCTCGATCACCCTCTACCCCGCCCGCGTGCAGGGATCCGGAGCGGCGGCGGAGATCGCCGAAGGGATCCGCGCATTTTCGAAGCAGGGAGGGTTCGACGTCCTGATCGTCGCGCGCGGGGGAGGCTCCGCGGAGGACCTCGCCGCTTTCAACGACGAACGCGTCGCGCGCGCGCTGGCGGCGTGCCGCATTCCGACGATCTCGGCCGTCGGGCACGAAACGGACTGGACCATCTCCGATTTCGTCGCGGACCTCCGGGCCGCGACACCGTCGGCCGCCGCGGAACAGGTGGTCGCCAAAAAGGAGGAGCTGCGGCGCCGGGTGAGCGGGGCGGGCTCTCGCATCCGGCGCGCGATGACCGTGTTCCTCTCCGGGCGCCGCGGAGACCTCGCCCGGCTCTCTCGCGCGGAGGGGCTTCTCGCGTTTCGCTACCGGCTCCGCGAACATCGCGAGCGGGTCATTCAGAGCCGGGGGGCTCTGGCGTCGATTCTCGAGAGGCGCCCCGCCGAGTACGCGAAGCGCATCGCGCGGGCCTTAGAGTCCCTGCGCGCCTTCCCGCGGCGGGCGGAGCTCGCTCGAAAGCGCGACGCGGCCGAGAGCGGCCGTTCCGAGCTCGCAAGCGCCATGGCCCGCACGCTCGAACGAGGGCGAGGCCGACTGTCCGGGGCGGCCGAGAAACTCCAGCTCGTCAGCCCTCTCGCCGTGCTCGCCCGCGGCTATGCGGTGGCTTATCGAGAGGGCGGGTCCTCTCCGCTCCTGTCGGCGGCGGAGGTCCGGACGGGAGACCGGATTCGCGTTCGCGTTTCCGAGGGGCAGATTTCCGCCGTCGTCGGGGAGCGCGGCGCCGTCCTGCGCCGCCGGCGCGGCCCGGACGCGGCCGAGGGCGTCACGCAGTTCGGCGCGCTGGGGCCCCTTTTCGAGGAGGACGCATGAGCAGCCGGCCGAAGAAAGAAAAGTCGTTTGAAGAGGCCATGGATCGGCTCGAGGCGATCGTCAGCGAAATCGAGTCCGACGGCCTCGGGCTCGAGCCCCAGTTCGAGCTCTTCCAGGAGGGCATGACCCTCGCCCGGTTTTGCGACGCGAAGCTGACCGACGTTCAGAAGTCCGTGGACATCGTCCTGAAGAACGCGGCCGGAGAGTGGAAGACGGAGGCGTTCGCCGACGCGAGCGGGTCCCCGGAGGTCAAAGAGGACGAGGATGGCGACGACCGCGCCTGACATCTCCGTCTTTCTGGCTTCGCAGCGCGAAGAGGTGGAGCGGGAGCTAGGCCGGTTGCTTCCCGGAGACGGCGTGTGGCCCGAAAATCTGCACCGCGCGATCCGCCACTCCGTCTTTGCGGGGGGCAAGCGCCTGCGCCCGATCCTCTGTCTCGCCGCCGGCGAGACCGCCGGAGCGCCGCCCGGTCGGCTCCTCGCGCCCGCGTGCGGCCTCGAGATGATTCACACGTATTCGCTCATCCATGACGATCTGCCGGCCCTGGACGACGACGACCTGCGCCGCGGCGTTCCCACCTGTCACGTGGAGTTCGGGGAAGCCACCGCGATCCTGGCGGGGGACGCGCTCTTGACGCACGGACTCGGCACTCTCGCCCGATACCCCGAGGGGGGCGAGTTCGCCGCCGCGAAGATCCGCGTCTTAGAGACCGTGGTGGACGCGATCGGGACGCGCGGCATGATCGGCGGACAGGCGGCGGACCTCGAGGCGGAGGACCTCCCGGATGCTTCGGAAGCGCTCGTCCTGTCGATCCACGAAAACAAGACCGGCCGCCTGATCCGCGCGGCGCTGGCGGTCGGCGCGATCCTGTCGGGAGCTCCGCGGGACGTCTTGAGGTCGCTCGAGACCTACGGCCGCGCGGTCGGTCTCGCGTTCCAGATCAAAGACGATCTCCTGGATGTGGAGGCCGATGCCGCGACTCTCGGCAAGAGCTCCGGCAAGGATGCGGCGGCGGGAAAGGCGACGTTTCCGGCGGTGTGGGGCGTCGACCGTTCCCGGGCCATGCTCCGCGAGCAGATCGAGCAGGCCATCGAGGCGACGCGAAGCCTTCCCGCGCGCGGGGGGCGTCTCCCGGAGCTCGCGCGCTACGTGGAGGACCGAAGGGCGTGACGCGCATCGGCGCCCGCGGGAGCTCGTCAGCTGAGTGGCGGACTGGCGGGCGGCGCCATCCGTCTCCCGCTTGAGGGCCTTCGTCCAGACGGGCATCGGCGAGTACGGCGAGCGAGAGCTTCCGGTTCCGCGCCCGGCGCCGGGCGAGGCCGTGCTCCGGGTCCTCGCCGCTGTCCTCTGCGGGACGGATGTCAAGCTGCTCAGGCGCGGGCACCCGAAGATCTCGCTTCCGCGCACGATGGGGCACGAGCTGTGCGGGGAAGTCGTTTCCGTCGGGGAAGGTCTGGATCCGGGCCTGGTCGGGGCGCGCGTGGTTCCGGGGATCTCCGGCCCGTGCGGCGTCTGTCCGGAATGTCTCGGCGGCTTCTCGAACCTCTGCGCGGAGGCGCACGCGGACCAGACCTGGGGGGCCTTCGCGGAGTACATCCGTATTCCGGCGTCGGTCGTGCGGACGAATCTGCACCGCGTCCCGGAGGCTCTTTCCGACACCGCGGCGGCCTTCGTCGATCCTCTGGCCTCGGTGCTGCACGGCTGGGGCCGGCTGAAGCCTCTGCCCGCCGCCGCCACGCTCTTAGTCTACGGTGCGGGAGCGATCGCCTTTCTGTGGGCAGCGACGGCGCGGCTCCTGGGCGTCCCCTGCACCATCGCGGCGCGGCGCCCGGAACGCCGCGCCATGGCGGAACGCTTCGGTGCGCGGTTCCTGGACGTCAACGCCGGTCCGCCGGCGGCTCTTTTCTCCCTCGCCGTCGACGCGACCGGCGACCCCGACGTCTGGTCCCTCTTGCCGTTTCTGGTCTCGCCGGGGGGGCGAGTGCTGCTCTACGGCGGCTGCGCCCCGGGCGCGGTTGCTTCCTTCGACGCCGCGCGCCTTCATTATGCTGAGATCTCGCTGATCGGTTCCTTTCACTCGACACCGGCGGAGGCCGCCGAAGCGCTCGCCCTGCTCGGTTCCGGGACGCTCGACCCTCTGCCTCTCGTCAGCGCGACGGGAGGTCTCGACAGTCTCCCCGCCTTTCTCGAGTCCCAGGCGCGCGGCGAGGGGCTGCGGCATGCGGTCCGGCCCGATGCCGGTTGATCCGGGGCGGCGGAGGTGAAGGCCGTCCGGCTCGACGGAGAGGGAAGGGTGAAGGTCGTCGATGTGCCGCCTCCGACCGCCGGACCCGGCGAAGCGGTCATGCGTCTTTCCGCCGCCGGGATCTGCGGGTCGGACCTGCTCGACTGGTACGTCCGGGGCAAGGCGGGCACGGTCCTCGGCCACGAAGTCTCGGGCGTCGTCGAATCCGTGGGGGAGGGGGTGGAGCGGTTCTCGGCGGGCGACCGGATCGTCCCGCACCATCACGCTCCGTGCCTTGCGTGCGGAGAATGCGCGAGCGGACGATTCGTTCACTGCGGCGAGTGGCGCGCCTCCCGGCTCGACCCGGGCGGCATGGCGGAGCTCGTGCGGATCCCCGCCGGCAACCTCGCGCGCGACACGCTCCACGTCCCGGCGCACGTGTCCGACGAGGCGGCGAGCTGGACGGAGCCGCTCGCGACGGTCGTCAAGGCTTTTTCGCGCGGGGGATTCACGCGAGGGCAGACGGCCCTCGTCGTGGGCCTCGGCTCCGCGGGGCAGCTGGCAGTCCGACTCGCCCTGGAGTCGGGCGCTGCGCGGGTCGTCGGCGCGGATCGGGTCGGTTCCCGCATCGCCGTCGCGCTCGCGTCGGGCGCCGCGGACGCGATCGACGTCTCCCGTGAGGCGCTCTCCGCGGGCGCGCGGCGGAGCTCCGGCGGGAAGGGATTCGACTTCGTTTTCGTCGGCCCGGGAAAGCCCGACGTGATCCGCGAAGCGGCGGATTCCGTGTCCGCGGGCGGCACTCTTCTTCTCTTCACGATGGCCGCGCCCGGAGAGCAGCTGACGCTTTCCCCTCACGATCTCTATTTCCGGGAAGTGCGCCTCGTCCCCTCCTACTCCTGCGGCCCCGACGACACCCGCGCGGCGCTCGAGCTCATCGCGTCCGGGCGGATCGCAGTCGAGGACCTGGTCACGCACCGGTTTCCGATCGAAGATGCGGAAGAGGCATTCGACCGGGCCCGGAACCCCGAGGGGTCCGTCAAGGTCATGATCGTGGCTGGCCGGGATCGATCCGGATAGTCACGACGGAACCCGAAGGGCGAGCAGAAACTCCTGGTTCCCACGGGCGCCCCGGATGGGGGATGGGATCGAACCGAGCGAATCGAGTCCTCGATCGAGGGCGAATCGCTCGACCTCGCGGACGACTCGTTCCCGGACCAGCTCCGACCTCACGATGCCGCCCTTGCCCACCTCGGCGCGCCCCGCCTCGAACTGCGGCTTCACGAGGACGACGGCCGCGGCGCCCGGAGCGAGCCGGGCGAGAACCGCCGGCAGCACGATCCGCGCGGAAATGAAGGACACGTCGAGCGCAGCCAGCGAGGCGGGCTCCGGGACGTCTGCTTCCGAAAGGGCGCGCGCGTTCACTTTCTCCCGCAGCACGACCCTCGGATCGGCCCGCAATCGGGCGTCGAGCTGGCCGTAGCCGACGTCGATGGCGTAGACGCGCGCGGCGCCCCGCTGGAGGAGGCAATCCGTGAAGCCGCCCGTCGAGGCCCCGACGTCCAGGCAGACGAGTCCGGCGGGGTCGAGGGAAAACGCGTCGAGCGCGGCGGCGAGCTTGACGCCCCCGCGCGAGACGAATGGATGAGCGGGGCCGGCGACGGAAATTTCGGCGTCCGGGGAAGTCGGACTCCCGGCCTTGTCCACGCGCCGCCCGCCGACGGAGACCTGGCCGGCAAGGATCATCCCCTGGGCCTTTTCCCGTGTCGGTGCGAGCCCGCGGGCGACGAGCAGAAGATCGAGCCGGATTTTCGCCATCGTGGCGAGGATAGAACGGAGCGCGCACACCGCGCGGCTCCAGGCGGAAGGCCGCCGTCCGATGCGGCCGTACCGCCTGCTTCAAAGTCCGCTCGCAGGGCGCAGGAACACGAGACGCTGACCGCGCGGCTCCCGCCTGCTTCCAAGTCCGCTCGCAAGGCGCAGTACCACACCGTCCGGCGCAGGCGCCGCCCGGTTCAGATTTTGCGGCCGTCCCGACTCCTCCGTCCGCTGCCAGCGGGACATCAGTAAGATGTGCAGATGGCGGGTACGGCGCGTTCACGCGGACGGCGTTTTCGGCGGATCGGGCTCGTGGCGAAGGTGGCTTCCTCCGAGGCCGTCCGCCTGGTCCGGTCGCTCGACCGCGCGCTCAGGCGTCGTAAAGTCGAGACCCTCTTCGACGATGAGACGGCCGGGGCCCTGGGGATCTCCGGGGGCGTTCCCCGGGCGCGGATCGCCCGGCAGTCCGACCTGGTCTTAATCGCGGGCGGCGACGGGACGCTTCTTTCCGTGGCCCGCGACGCTCCGGCCTCGACGCCGATCCTCGGGATCAACGTCGGGCTCGTCGGATTCCTGGCCGGCCTCACTCGCGACGAGGCGCTTCGCCGACTGGACGAGGTCCTCGCCGGCGAGTTTCGCGAGGACCCGCGGCGGCGCCTCGAGGTCACCGTCCCGGAGGGGCCGCACAGCGGCAAGTACCGCGCCTTGAACGACGCGGTGTTGAACAAGGAGGCGATCGGGAGGATCTCCGCGTTCTCGGTTTCGATCGCGGGCCGCAAGGTCGCGGAGTTTCGCGGAGACGGGGTCATCGTCGCCACGCCGACGGGATCGACCGCCTACAATCTCTCCGCGGGAGGGCCGATTCTCGACCCCTCTCTCTTCGCAGTGGTTGTCACGCCGATCTGCCCGCATACGCTTTCCCAGCGTCCTCTCGTCGTCCCCGATTCGACGCCCGTGGGTTTGACGGTGATCGAGCGCGGCCGCAACGACGGCGTGAACCTGACTCTCGACGGACAGGAGAGCTTTCGCGTCCCGGTCGGGGTCGTCATTGAGGTCCGGCAGAGCCGGTCGGCGGTGACACTTCTCCGGCCGCCCGAGTCGGACCATTTCCAGAAGCTGGTCGAGAAGCTCAACTGGGGCGTCTGAAGGCGTGAGCGCCTCCTTCCTTCGGGCGACGGGGCCCGGTCCGCGGCCATGAATCCCCTTCGCCAGACCGAAGGCGTGACGCCGCATCGGCTCTCGCCGGGCCGGCTCCTCTCGATCGTCCTCCTTTTCCTAGTCTTCGCGTCTTACGCCGTCTGGAAGTCGGAGCGGTTCCAGAACCTGATCCACGGCGTCTCGCAGTCCCGGCTGGCAGACGCCCTCGGCCGCCCGGTCACGTTCCGCACGGTGGAATTGCGCGTCTTCCCGCCCGCCGTGCGCCTAGCGGATGTCCGTGTCGGGAACGATCCGAGGCTCCCGGGCCCTCTGCTTTCCGCGGAGGAGGTGTCGATCGGGGGCGGCGTTTCCCTAGTCGGCCAGGAGCTGCGGCTCGGACGCATCCGGGCGTTGCGTCCTCACATCTCCCTCGTGCAGTTTCCAGACGGCACATGGAATCTTCCGCCGGGCCTGACGAAGTCGGCGAAGCCCGGGCGTGGCGGAGTGACACTCAAGGTCGGCTCCATCCTGGTGCAGGAAGGCGTCTTCGAGTTCGACGGCCGCCGGATGGCGTTCACCGGACGTCTCGACGATTTTGCGGCGGAGTTGAACTCACTGCCCGGCGGCGGCTACCGCGGGGGAATCGTCGCGCAGCGCGCCACGGTGCACATCACGGATTCCGAGCCCCTCGTCGCTTCGCTGCGGACCCGCTTCGTCCTCGATCCGAAACGAGGGCTCACGTTCGACGACATCCGGCTGGACGGTCCCCTCGGCACCATTCGGGCCAACGGAGCGCTCGAGAACCTCGACTCTCCGAACGCCGTCTTCGCCGCGACGGGGGATGTTTCGATCGAAGAGGCCGAACGAGTGTTTCACCTGGATCTGGGTTTCTCGGGCCGTGCCGCCGTCCGCATGAGACTCGAGATCCCGCCCGCGGGTGGATTCCGGCTTGCCGGAACGGTGCGCTCCCCCCGGGTGCGAGCTTCTGTGTTCACGCTCGACAATCTCGCCGCCACCGTGACCGCGACCCCGGAAGCTCTCGTGGCCCAGATCGAGCGGGCCGGATATTCGGGCGGCACGGCGGCAGGCACCTTCCGCATCGCCAACCTCGGGCAGGACGTCCAGCCGATGACCCTCGCCCTGGAGGCGCGGGGCTTTTCCGTGGAGCGCTTTTTCGGTGACATCGGACTCCCGGGCACCGGGCTGTCGGGATCGGCGGGCATCTCGATCGCTCTGCGCTGGGCGCAGGCGGGACTGTTGCGGGCGGACGGCGGCGGAACGCTGCGGGTGGAGCCGGGCCACGCGACCTCCCTGGTCCGCGGACGCTTCGGTCTTCCGACGGGCGGAGGCGGCCCGTTCTCGGTGGTCCGGGGGAGAATCGGTTTTGAAGGAGCCTCCTTTCGGTTTCCGCAATCGACCATCGACGTCACCGGGGGCCTCGTGATCGGCGTGTGGCAGCCGGACTTCGATTTCCGTCTTCGCTCGAAAGACCTGACCGAAGTGGACCGGATCTTCCAGAATTTCGTGGCGGCCGGGGGCAGCAAACCGGAGGCGCTCGGCCTCGGTGGGTCGGGAGAAATCTCCGGGCACCTGGGCGGGCGGTGGACCGAACCGGACGCGGTGGTGCAGGTCACCGCCGAAGATGCCCGGTACGCCGGCGTCCTCTTCGGGAGCGTCCGGGGGAGCGTCGACATGCGCGAGGGCGCGTTTTTCTTCCGACCGCTGCGCGTGTACGACGGCGACGCGACACTTTCCCTCGAGGGGATGGCGAGATACCGCATCGCGGCCGGACGTCCGCGGTTCGATCTCTCGCTCGCGGCGAACCGCTACCCGCTCTCGCGGCTTCTCGAGTACCTCGACCTCAGGTTTCCGGTCGAGGGCCGGGTCACGGGCGCGTTTCCCGTTTCCGGCACCCCCGAGGCGCTCACGGGCGGCGGCGCCATCACCCTGGCCGATGCGACGGTGTGGGGACAGAAATTCAGCGTGATGACGGCGCGCGTGCTGTTCACGCCCGGCCGACTCGCGCTCGAAGACCTTCGCGCTTCGGTCGGTCAGGGAATGCTCGGCGGGCGCGGCGCTCTTTCGCTGCGGGAGCGGACGTTCGAGGCGCGGCTGGCCGGGGACCACATCGCCATCGGAGCCATCAACGCTCTCGCCGCGAGCGCGAAAGACGTCTCCGGTCAGCTCACCTTCCAGCTTTCGGGAGGGGGTTCGCTCGACCGTCCCGACCTCAAGGTCAGCGCCTCGATTGCCGACGGGATCTTCTTCGGCCACGCGTTGCCCGAGAGCCTGCCCCCGAGGCTCGACGCGACCGTAGCCGCCGGCGTCCTCGATGCCGTGGCCGAGGTGCCGGAGCGGTGGAACCTGAAGGCGCGCGGAGACCTCTTCGGGAAGCCCGCGCGCGTCGACGTGTCTCTGGACGCGCCCGATCTCGGGTCTTTTCTCCTGATGACCCCCTTCGCTCTTCCAGCCGGACGCGGCGGTTCCATAGCCGTGGACGGAACCGTCACGCTCCCGGCGAAGGCGGGGGACTCGCCGGCGGGCGAGTTCCGGATGACCCGCGCTCGGCTCGATCTCCCCGACCGGCCCGGCGTCCTCGCAACCTCGGGAGTCGTCCGCATCTCCCTGGCGGACGGACGCCTCACCTTTCAGGACTTCCGCGCGGTGGGCGAGGGGACCGACCTCAAGGCGGGGGGCTCGGTTGTCGTTGGCGAGAAGCCGGGCGGCATGAACCTGTCGCTTTCCGGGACCATCGACGCCGCTCTCCTCGCCCTCGAGTTTCCGAACCTGGCCCTGACCGGCCGCGTCGTCCTGAACGTCAAGGCCGGCGGAACCCTCGCCGCGCCGGATCTTTCCGGCTCCCTTCGGGTCGAGAAGGGAAAGTACCGGCTGGCGAGCCTTTCCCAGATCGTCGACAACATCGATGCGAGCCTCACGTTCCAGGGGTCGCGCGCGGACCTCGAAGGACGTGCAAAGTTCGGCGGAGGCGAGATCTACGCTTCCGGCGCCGTCCGCCTCGACCGTCTGGCGCTGCAGGATTTCCGCTTGTCGATCCAGGCGCGCCGCGTCGCGCTCCACTACCCGCAGGACCTGAGGCTGCAGGTGGACGCGGACCTCGTCGCATCGGGAAACGGACGTCGCAACGATCTGCGCGGCGAGGTGACTTTGTTGCGCGGAACGTATTCCCGCGACTTCGAGGTCACGCTGTCGGACCTGCTCGCGCGCAGCCGGTCCGCCGACACGATCGTGGCGCAGGAGCCGTGGAGAGAGCAGACGTCCCTGGACGTGCGGATCGTCTCCTCGGCCGCGCTCGAGGTCCGCAACAATCTCGCCCGCTTAACCGCCACGGTGGACCTTCTCGCGAGGGGAACGGTGGCCGACCCGACCGTGACGGGGCAGATCGTCCTCGATGAAGGCGGGCGCATCACCTTCCGGGACGTGAAATATGACGTCGAATCCGGGACGATCACCTTCGCCAGCGCGCGCGGATTCACGCCGATTCTGGACATCCATGCGCGCGCGGAAGTCCGGGGCTACGACCTCGTCGTGAACCTCGTGGGAACGTGGCCGCGGATCCAGACGAGCTTTTCCTCCGACCCGCCGCTGCCGGACGAGCAGATTTTCAGCCTTCTTCTGACCGGATCCGCGCCGACCTCCCGCGCGACGGCGTCGACCGACACCACCAGCCAGTCGATCGTGTCCGCGGGGGCGTCCATTGCGGCCGGCGCGGCGACGAGCACCATCACCCGCCCGACGCAGAGGCTGTTCAAGCTCGACCGCTTCGAGATCGACCCGGTCTTCTCGGGAGGCCAGCTCTCCGACATCCGTTCGACGATCGGCAAGCAGATCGCGCCGAACGTGCTCGCGACCTACTCGCAATCGTTCGACACGAGCAAACCGGCTGTTTACGGTCTCGAGTGGCAGGTCACCAACAGCGTCGTTCTTCGCGCACGGCATGACGAGAACGGGGTGTACTTGATCGACGTTCGGCGGCGGACGAGGTACTGACCTGATTCTCGTTCGCGGAGCGGTCCGGGTCTTCCATGCCGTCGGGCGGCTCTCCGTCCTGGCGGGCGCGCTTCTGTTTTCGGCGCCGGCGATTCCGGCGCAGCCCGAGTCCGCGCAGGATGCGACAATCGTCTCCCTGGCATACACCTGCGACGGGACGGTGGATCCCGCCGAGATCGCCCGACTCATCGACCTGCGGGTCGGCCAGCCACTCACCGAAAAAGCCACCGGCCATTCGATCCGGAACCTCTTCGCGACGGGCCAGTTCGCGGACATCCAGATCGCCTCCGAGGAGGCGCCCGGCGGAGTCGCCATCGTCGTCCACCTGGCGCGCTCCTTCCGGGTCCGGCCCCTGCGCTTTATTCACGGGACCCTTTCGCGCGACGATCTGCTCCGCGCGTTGTCCTTCTCCGAGGGGTCCGTCTTTCAGGCCGGCGAAATCGAGGAAGGCGCGGCCTCCATCCGGCACCGGCTCGAGGCCGAGGGCTACCTGCACGCCGAGGTCACTCCGGAAGTGACTTTCGAGCGGGAGCTCTTCCGGGCGCGGGTCGTGTTCCATGTCGAGCCCGGAAAAGCCGCGCGCGTGGCCCCCGCGTTTTTTGATGGAGAGACGCGGCCCTTCACCGTCGACGAGCTTCGTGCCCGGCTGCACCTCGATCCGGGCGACCGGTATCGCGAGTCGAAAGCGCGCGCCGACGCGACCCGCGTGACGGAGTTCCTGCACAAGAACTCCCGACTCAACGGCTCCGTCGAGTTGATCGCCGCGCAGCCTACTGACGACGGGCGGATCATGCCGGTTTACCGCATTGTCGTGGGGCCCCGCGTCGTGTTCGAAGCCGTCGGGATGCGCGCGAAGAAGCTCGACTCGGAAGTCCACTCCCAGCTCGAGGGGCAGGTGTTCGATGAGGACCTGATCCTTCAGTACGTCGAGAATAAACGCCGCCAGCTCCAGGGGAAGGGCTTCTACCGGGCGCGCGTCGAATACGCTCTCACCCCCTCGCCCGACACCTACACGGTGCGCGTCACGGTCGACCCGGGGCCCCACGACGAGATCGAAAAGGTCGTCCTTCGCGGCAACGACGCCGTTCCGGCCAAAACGATTCTGGGCCTGATGGTCACCCGCAAGAAGGGCCTTCCGTATCTCCAGCCGGGACACCTCGTGGAAGAGGACCTGCGCGACGACGTGTCCGCCATCACCGGCTATTACCAGACGCGGGGGTGGGTGGCGGCGAAAGTGGCGACTCCGCAGATCACGGAAGGTTCGAAGCCGGAACGGCTGATCGTCACCCTTTCGATCGTGGAGGGGCCCCGGGCGAGGATACGCAGCCGGTCGATCGCGGGCGTCGAGCACATGGACGCCGGTCCTCTAGAGGCGCGGCTTCTCGTGCGAGCGGGCGACCCCTACAACCCGAACCTCGTCCGGCAGGACGTCACGAATCTTCAGAGCGAATTCCGCGATCGGGGCTGGGGCGAGGCGGCCGTACATGCCGAATCGACGCTCTCCGCGGATGGCACCGCGGCGGACGTCGTGTACCGCGTGGAGGAGGGCTCGCGATCCTTTTTCGGGAAGACGATTCTGCGGGGCAACAGCCGAACGGACACGGACCGCGTCCGGCGGCTCGTCACATGGGAAGAGGGGAAGCCGTTCTCCGAGGTAGAGCTCTTGAACACCCAGCGCAACCTGAGCCGCGCGGGCGTGTTTCGCCGCGTCGAGATGAAACCCGAGCCGGCCGATCCGCAGACCTCCGCCCGAAACGTGGAAATCGCCCTCCAGGAAGGCAAGCCGCTCTCGCTGCTCTACGGCGTGGGATACCAGTACGCCCCCGACGCTCCCTCCAACCAGAACGATCCGTTTCTCGTCCTCGGCGTTTCCTACAACAATTTGTTCGGCCGGATGCTGTCGGCTGGAATCGAAGGGCAGGTCTCAATTTCCGGGCGGTATCGCGCGCAGCTCTCGTTCCGGAACCCGTACTTTTTCGACCGGGACCTCACGTTCACCTCCTTCTTCTTCGCAACGCGAGAGCCGATCCAGAACCTCGACATCGATCGGATCGGTTTCGCCAACGAGCTGTCCCACTATTTCGGCAAGAACCTCCGCGTCGCCCTCCGGGGGGAGTACCAGCGCATCCGCCCCGTGAATCCCGAGAACCTGTCGCAGATCGAAGCCAGCGACTTCCCGCGATTCGACCGGCCCATCCAGGAGACGACGATCGGACCGACCGCGTTCTACGACCGGCGGGACGACGTCATCGACCCGCACACCGGCTACTACGTCAGTGGGGCCTTCAAGTACGCCTTTCCGCTTCTCGCCGAGGCGCGGTACGCCAAGTTTTCGACGCAGGTCGCCTGGTTCCGGCCCGTGCGCAGCTCCGTGGTCGCTCTCTCCACCCGCCTCGGAGGCATCTTTCCGTACGGACCGACGAACATCCAGGTCCCGATCGCGGAGAGGTTTTTCGGCGGGGGAGAGTCGACGGCGCGGGGTTTTCCCCGGGACCTGCTCGGGATCCCGGGGCAGACCGTCGACTACGACACGCGCGCCATTCCCCACACGGGATCCGGCCCGGGCTCGTGCGCGGGCGCGTATCCGACCCTCGCGGCCTTCGACTGCTCCTCAGGGCCGCACATCCGCGGCGGGAACGGGTTCTTCGCCTTAAACGCCGAATACCGCTTTCCCATCCTCGGCGCGCTCGGCGGGACCCTGTTCTACGACCTCGGCCAGGTGTGGGGAAGCTTCTCCCAGCTGAACCTGAGACTGGAAGGGGAGTCGGGGCTGCGGCAGACCGTCGGCTTCGGACTCCACTACATGACTCCGATCGGACCTCTGCGCGCCGAGGTCGGCCTGCCCGTGCGCCCGAGGACGATCGTCTTCGACGTGAAGGACCCCGCGGGGAACAGCCTGGTCCCCGCGGCCGGAAGCGAGCGGGAGAAGGGGCGGTTTCTGCTGACGATCGGGTATCCCTTCTAACGTCGCCTCCGCTCACTGCGGGACCTGCGTTCGCCTGCGGGCGAACGCATCGCCGGGCGGCTCGCCGGGTGGCTCGACCGCCCGGCTGGTCCCTTCGTTCGCTTCGGCTCCCGCAGCGGGAGGCTCCTCCTTCCCTTCGGTCAGGAGACTCCTCCCGCTGCGAGCTTAGTCACCCTCGTGGCAGAGGCGCAGCTTCGCCCCTTCTCCGGGCGCGCCGGGGGAGAGGGCCGGGATCTTTCCGTGGGAAGAGCTCGCCCTGGAACGCCGAGGGGGCCAGCGGGCGGCTCCTGTGCCGGCATCCTGATTGCGCGGCGAGCGTAGCTACCAGGATTGGTGCTGGGAGGTGCACGGGGGTTCCCGGAATGATGGAGCGGACGCAAAGCGAAGGGACGAAGACGGTGCGGACTGCCTCGGCCTGGCGCTCGAAGCCACGTCAGTTCGGCGGCAGCCCTTCGACTGTGGCGGCTTGAACTCCCGCTCCGGATTCCGGGAGGCCGCGCTCTTCGGCCGCGAGGCGGAGACGCAGCCCCTCGGTCTCCTCGTCGTCCGTCTCGGCGACGAGGTGCGTGAAGGGCGCCTCGGCGAGAGCCTGTCGCCACGGGAGAGACGGAAAGCCGCCGTCCCGGAGCGCGTGGATCAGCTTCAAGGTCCGAAACGCGTCGAACCACGTGTGGAGGCGCCTCAGGAGGGCCGCCGGTTCCCGCGCTTCCATCGCCGCGGTGCGCACGGCCTCGAAGGCGCCCATCTTACCGAGGACCTGCTCCAGGAGATCGGCGCGAAAAAAGAGGCTGTCTTCAGGCAGCTCCCGGAAACCCGCCGCAAGATCGCCGCCCGATGCGGCAACCCCCGAAAGGACGCGCAGCCAGGCGGCGAGATGTCCGAAAACCAGCGGATGGAGGAGGCGGAATCCTTCGAGCCCCCTCTTTTTGCCGACGAGGTCGCGCAGCGCGCGCCCCGTGCCGAAGGGGACGCGGTCCGACGGCCGGCCCTCGAGGATGAGAGGGGCCCCCGCGAGGCGCAGGATGGATCCGACTTTGGCGAGCTTGTCGAGCACGTAGAAATCCTCGGCCGCGTTTTTCCGGGGAAAGCCTCGCACCGCCGTGTACGCGGGCGCCGGAATCGCGAGGCAGCTCCCCATGCTCTGGTACGCATATGGAGATCCCGCCCAGGCGAGTCCGAGGACGTAGTAACGCAGCGAGATCTCGTAGAGGCGCGCCGCCTCGGCCAGGGCGGGGTCGTTTTGGAAGCGGTGATCGTAGAAATAGATTGCGCACCCGACCCCCGCGGGATCGCGGGTCGCCGTCTGGTCGAAGTAGTCGGCAGGGAGCAGGACATCCGCGTCCGTGTTGTGAATCCACGGGGACGTCACGGTCCCCCGGGCCTGAAGCGCCAACACGACGTCGTTGCCGATCTTGCGCGCGAGCCCCACGCCCTGGCCCTCGGGCAGGTAATGACCCGGGACGGCGCGGTCGATGACGAGGATCGCCCCCGCGGGAAGGCGATGGGCGCGGATCGGAGGACTGGCGGAAAGATCCTCTTCCTCGGGCAGCTCCCGGGCCAGCCGCTCCCGCACCGCCGCGTTGGCCTCGTGAATGGCGGGAGGCGAGTCCGCGCGCGCATTCAGCACGACGACGATCAGCACCTCTCCTCCCGGCCCGGCGGGCACGGATCCTAAAAGCGGAAAGAGGCTGTCGCGTTCTCCGTACGCGGGAATGACGAGCGCGTGCCTGAATCGACCGGCGACCCACGCGGCGAGCGCCGCTTCCGGCTCCGCGTGCCGCGAGAGGTATTGGGCCGACGCC
The DNA here is from genome assembly GCA_038253555.1 of Thermoanaerobaculia bacterium. GTDB lineage: Bacteria > Acidobacteriota > Thermoanaerobaculia > UBA5066 > Gp7-AA6 > JALYUA01. The sequence goes on along the minus strand of JBBSGZ010000036.1, from coordinate 4,435 downwards.
CTGTCTCGCTGGTGTCGTGTTTTCACGAGGGCGCCTGCTCCTCGGGAACTCCCGCCGCAAACAGCGCCGGGACCGGGGGGAGGGTGGCGACAAGCCGCGCTTCGACGGTCAGAAGTTCGCCGAGCCGGGCGGCGACTTCCGGCTCCGGGAAGTACCGTTCGGCGAGGTTTGCGTAAAGATCCTGGTGCCGCGCTTCGGATCGGGCGAGCTCCCGGTAGAAGTCTCTCAGCGCAGGCTCCGGGTGCGCCGACGCGACGAGCGCCAGACGCTCGCATCCGCGCGCTTCGACGATCGAGGCCACGAGAAGGCGGTCCAGGAAATAGGCGCCCGCCCCGGGGCGGCACTCTCTCGTGAGCCGCCGCACGTACGCGTCCCGCCGGTCCGCCGGAAGAGTGAGACCGCGCTCGAGCACCCAGCCGACGACCTGGCGGAAATGATCGAGCTCCTCGACGGCGAGCGCGGCGCACGTCGCGACGAGCTCCTGCCGGTCCGGGTAGTGCGAGAGGAATGCCATCGCCGTTCCGGACGCCTTGCGCTCGCACGCCGCGTGGTCCAGCAGGAACGCGTCGAAGTCGGAGAGGACGGCTTCTAGCCAGAGCGGCGAGGTCGGCGCGGCAAGTCGCATGCGGCGGGGAGGGTAGCAGAGTGCGGCGCGGGGGCGGCGAAGGGCGCGGTCAGAAAGAGCGCCCTGTGGCCTCCTCCTTTAGACTTGGTCTCGATGTCCCCCGGGCTCGCCTCGCCTGCCGCGCCCCCCGGGCCGCGTCCAGGGAAGAGGGCCGCGTGGTTCGTGGCGGCGGCCGGCCTCTTCGCGGTTCTCGCCGCGTCGTCGCGACACGAGGGGTACGACCTCCTGATCCGGCGGGCGCGCGTCGTCGACGGCAGCGGCAGCGCGTGGTTTCGAGCGGACGTGGGAATTCGAGGGGGCCGCATCGTCGCGATCGGGAGGCTCGGCGATTTTCTCGCCGCGCGGACGATAGACGCCGAGGATCGTGTTCTCGCGCCCGGTTTCATCGACGTCCACATGCACGTCGAGGGCAACCTGCCCGCTCGCCCGGATGCCGAAAATCTGGTGGCCGACGGGGTGACCACGGTGGTGACCGGCAACTGCGGCGGGTCCGAGCTCGATCTCGCGACGTGGTTCGAGAACCTCGAGCGGGACGGGATCGCGATCAACGTCGCCAGCCTCATCGGGCACAACACGGTGCGAAGCGAGGTCATGGGGTACGCGGACCGCGCGCCCACGGCCGTCGAGCAGGGGCGCATGGAGGCCCTCGTCGCTCGCGCCATGAAGGCGGGAGCCGCGGGGCTGTCGTCCGGCCTCATCTACTCGCCGGGAACGTTCGCCCGGCCGGAAGAGGTCGTGGGGCTCGCGAAGATCGCGGCGCGATTCGGAGGGATCTACGCGACGCACATGCGTTCCGAGAACGACGGGGTGTTTGCGGCCATCGAAGAGGCCCTCGGGACTGCCCGCGCCGCCGCGATCCCGCTCCAGATTTCCCACTACAAGGTGACGGCGAAGAAACTGTGGGGCTCGAGCGCCCGGATGCTGTCGCTCGTCGAGGCGGCGCGGCGGCAGGGGCAGGACGTGACTGTCGACGAGTATCCCTATACGGCGTCCTCGAGCGGGCTCGAAGTGCTTCTCCCCGACCGCGTTCTCCAGGCGGAAGGCTCCGTGCGCCACGCGCTCGTGCGGCGCCTTGCGGATCCGGCGGACCGGGTCCGGATCGCGCGCGAGATGCGGCATCGGCTGGGGGAAGAGCTCGGACGCGAGCATCTCGACTACGGCGTCGTGGCTTCGGCGCCGTGGCGCCCCGAAATCGAGGGACAGGACCTCCGGGCGATCAACCGGGGAATGGGTCGCGAAGACGGGCTCGAAAGCGAAGTCGAGACCGTTCTGGATCTCTGCCGCGCAGGAGCGGCGTCGGGCCGGGGAAGCGTGTGCGGGACGCAGATGGTGTACCACACGATGGACGAGCAGGACGTCGAGAGGATCTTCATGCATCCTCTGACGATGGTGGCGCGCGACGGCGGCGTTGCGGCTCCGGGCGCGGGCGCCCCGCACCCCAGAAGCTACGGCACGTGCGCGCGCGTCCTGGCGCGCTTCGTCCGGGAGCGGGGTCTCGTGACGCTCGAGGAGGCGGTGCGGAAGATGACCTCGCTTCCCGCCGCCCGATTTGGATTTGCGGATCGCGGCCTCGTCAAGGAGGGTTTCGCGGCGGACCTCGTCCTGTTCGACCCCGACTCGGTCGAGGACCTCTCACGCTTCGAGGATCCGCACCACCTGTCGCGCGGCTTCGACCTCGTCGTCGTCAACGGCCGGATCGTGCGCGAGGAGGGCCGGCCGACCTGCGAGCGCCCTGGAGAGGTGCTGAGAAAAAGGTCCCCGTCAGGTTCTCAATTTTCAGATCCGGGCCAGGCGCTGCGGAACCCTCATGGAGCTGAGAACCGATAACGGGCGACTCACCGCTCTCTCTCGGTCCATGCCCGAAAGACCGCGTCCACCTTCGCCGCGAGGTCGTCGAGCGTTCCGTCGTTGACGACCACATCGGACGCCCGGTCGAAGGCCGAGGAGGGCGCGATCTGCGACGCGATACGCCGGCGAGCGTCTTCGGAATCGCCGCCCTTGCCTTCCCACCGCCGCACCCGTTCGGCTTCGGGCGCGATCACGAGCAGAACCCGGTCGTAACGGGATTCCGTGCGGGCTTCGAGCAGCTGCGAGGCTTCCGCGACGGCGATCGGCGCGCCCGCGGCCTCCGCCTCGTCGAAACGACGCGCAATCTCCCGCCCGACGAGAGGGTGAAGCCGCTCCTCGAGAGAGTGGCGGGCCGCCGGATCGGCGAAGACGCGCTCGGCAATCCTGGCGCGGTCGACCTCGCCCCGCGCATCCAGAACCGATTCACCGAACAGCTCCCTCGCCGCCCTGGCGCCTTCTCCCCCCGAGGCATAGAGCTCCCGGACGATCTTGTCCGCGTCGAAGACGACGGCGCCGCGCTCCGCGAGGAGGCGGGCCACAGTCGATTTCCCCGAGGCGAGTCCTCCCGTGAGTCCGACGCGAAGCATGGGGACCCGCTATCTCGACGCCAGCGCCCGCGCTACCTCGCCGCCCTTCATCACGAACTCGACGCGGGAGAGTATTGAGACGTCTTTGAGGGGATCGCCGGAAACCGCGATCAGGTCCGCGAAGGCGCCTTTTTCCACGACGCCGATCTGTCCGGACATGCCGAGAAGGTCGGCCGCCGAAGTGGTCGCGCTGCGGATGGCGTCGAGCGGGCTCATACCGATTGCGACCTCGAGCTCGAACTCCCGGGCCTGCGGGATGTCCGTCCAGGGGAATCCGCCGGCGTCCGTTCCGAAGACGATCTTCACGCCGGCGCGCCGGCAGTTCTCGACGGACTTCCGGTGGATCTTCGGGAGCTCTGCGCAGACCGCGCACCCTTCCGCGGCGCGAGGTCCGGCGACATACTCGGCGACCGTCAGCGTGGGAGAGAGCGCGATGCCCCTGCGCGCCATCTCGGCCGCGGCTTCGGGCCGGATCGAGTCGCCGTGCTCGATCGAATCGACGCCGGCTGCCACCGCGATCCGCACGCCCGTGTCCGAGCGCGCGTGGGCCGCGACCTTCACGTGGTGCGCGTGCGCTTCGGAGACCACCGCCTCGATCTCCTCTTTCGTCCAGTTGGGCGGGGAATCCACCCAGCCGTCCGCCGTCAGCGCGAGACCGCCGGTGTTCGCGTAGATCTTGACCCAGTCGGTTCCGTACGAGAGCTGCTCGCGAACCGCTTTCCGGCACCCGTCCGCCCCGTCGCACACCTGGACCCCCCCCGGGAATTTCCAATCGGGCCGAAAATGGCTGATGGGGTAACTCCCCGTCGTCGACAGCGCGGGTCCGACGACTTTCATCCGGGGCCCCGGAATCACGCCCTCATTCACGGCGTCGCGCAGCGCCACGTCGTCGTACCCGGCCCCCTCGGTTTCGAGATCGCGGATCGTCGTGAACCCGTGCTCGAGCGCGATCTTCAAGGCGCGCACGGCGCGCGCCACCCGGTGCGCCGGGTATTCCTGGAGGATCTGGACGTTGTACTCCGCCGCCGTGGCGTCGCCCTGGAGGAGAACGTGCGTATGCGCGTCGATCAGGCCGGGGAGCAGCGTGCGGTCGCCGAGATCGAGGACCGTCACCCCCTGCGGGACGGTCCCGCCGATACTCTCTATCCGATCTCCCGTAACGACGACGACGGGGCGCTCGACGTACCGGCCGGATCGGACGTCGAGCAGCCGCGCGGCTCGCAGCGCGACGCGCCGGGGCGCCGCCGCGGGCTCCGCGCCCCGCAGCGGAGGAGCGGTCAGGCAGGTCAACAGGAGGGCGAGCGGCAGAGCGGCGCGGAACGCGAACGTGGAATTCTTCATGGACCTTCTTCCTCTCAGAACGGGAAGGAGGAAG
>JBBSGZ010000035.1:0-30592 GCA_038253555.1 Thermoanaerobaculia bacterium | reverse complement strand
TGCGTTCGCCCGCAGGCGAACGCAGGTCCCGCAGTGAGCGAAGGCGACGTTTAGCAGAACGTCGTCATCACCGCTTCGGGATGGTCGAGGCGATATCCCTCCCCGGCGGGGTCCGGGTCGAGCTCGAGGACGGCGCCCCGCAGCCGCGTGAACGAGACGTCGTCCATCACCACGGGGATCCCTTCCGCCATGAACCGGTGGCCCTCGTCGGGCTCGTTCTCCTCGACGGAGATCCGGTAGCCGTTGCCGCCGCACCCGAGGACCTGGCGGACCGAGAGAAACGCCCGCGAGAAGTCGGCTTCGCCGCGCAGCTTCGCGGCGGCGTCGGGGCGGATGGTCAGCGGCGGCTCGGGCATAGGATGAGGATTGTATGGCGACCGACTCCCGCCGGCCGCGCCCGCCCGTTGCCCTGACCATCGCCGCTTCGGACTCCGGAGGCGGCGCCGGCATCCAGGCAGACCTCGCAGCCTTCGCCGCGCATGGCGTCTACGGGATCTCGGTGGTCACCGCCGGCACGGCGCAGAACACGCGCGGCATCCTCGGCGTCGAGCCGTTTTCCCCGCGGTTCCTCTCGCAGCAGATGGATGCCGTCATCCCGGACTTCCGGCCGCTCGCCGTCAAGATCGGAGCGCTCGTCGACGCGAAACGGCTGCGCGCCGTCGTCGCGGGGCTGCGCCGGCACTCTCTCTCGAACGTCGTTCTCGATCCCGTGCTGGCGGCGAAAGACGGGACCCCGCTGCTCGACCCCGCCGCTGTGCGGCTCCTCCTGCGGACCCTGCTCCCTCTCTGCGATCTCGTCACGCCGAACATCCCGGAGGCCGAGACGCTGACCGGAATTTCGATCCGAAACGAAAGCGACCGGCGGCTGGCCGCCGGCATCCTCGCCGACACCGGTCCGCGCGCGGTCCTCATCAAGGGCGGCCACGCGAAGGGAGCCACCGTGACAGACCTCCTCTTCGACGGCCGCCGCTTCCTGGAGTTCGAGCACCCGAGACTGTCGAGCCGCGCGCGCCACGGGACCGGCTGCACGCTCTCGGCCGCGATCGCGGCGAACCTCGCGCTCGGAAAGCCCCTCGACGCCTCGGTGCGCGACGCGATCCGGTATCTGGCGCGCGCCATCGAGGCCGGCGTGTTCCCGGGAAAGGGCTGGGGGGTCCCCGGCCGATCCGCGGCGCCGGCCCGCCCCGCGTCTACTCCCAGTACGGGAAGGCGTATCCGAGGGCGCCGTACGCGGTCTCGGAAATCGCCGTGACGTCGGGGTCGAGGTTGCGGTCCATGTCCTTCAACTGGCCGACGATCCGGTGCCGCGCGCCGCGAATGAAAACCTGCGCGAGCCGGACCTCTTCTGCGGACTTCTCGGCGCCCTTCGTCTCGACCGAGGAAGTCGCCCGGGAGAGCACCGCCAGCGACGCGTAGAGGTCGATCCCCACATTGGCGAGCCGCTCGTGGTGGTATTCCTTCGTCAGGACCCCCTTGCCGTACTTGCGCAGGATCGTCTCGACCGCCCCGCCGGCCGCCATGGCGTAGCGGGCCACCGCCTCGCCTTCCGCCTGGAGAACCGGGGCGACCCGGCTGATCCGTCCGGCCGGCAGGGTCCTGCGGACTCGCCGCACCGCATAGTCCGAGAGGATCCCGAACGAGGACAGCGGCGCCTTCAACGCCCGCCCGACTTCCTTCAGGCCCTCGCCGATCTCCTTCATGCCGGACAACGCCACTAAGACCCGCAGGATCTCGTTGGTCCCCTCGAAGATCATGTTGACCCGCGAGTCCCGCAGCGCGCGCTCGTAGGGGTACTCCTCCATGAAGCCGTTGCCGCCCGCGATCTGCAGCGCGTCGTTGATCGTCTGCCAGACGCTCTCCGTGCCGAAGATCTTGCAGCAGGCGCCCTCGACCGAGTAGTCCGCGAGACCCCGGTCGACGAGCCCGGCGGTCAGGTAGACCATCGACTCGAGCGCGTAGGTGTTCACGACCATCCGCGAAAATTTGGAGCGGATGATCTCGAAGTCGGCGATGCGCGTCTGGAACTGCCGTCGCGACGTGGCTTGTCGCGCGGCGAGCTCGATCATCCGTTTTGATCCGCCGACGCATCCCGCTCCGAGCGACGTACGGCCCGTGTTCAAGATCTCGACGGCGATGCGGAATCCCTGGCCGCGTTCTCCGAGGACGTGGGAGGCGGGCACGCGCACGTTTTTCAATTCCAGAGGCACAGTGGAGGAGCCTTTGAGACCGAGCTTCTTCTCCTCGGGACCCGGCTCGACGCCTCCGAGGTCTTTCGTCACGACAAACGCGGTGATCCGGCGGTGCTCGTCCGTGGCGGCGAGCTTCACGTCCTTGGCGAACACGGTGAAGAACTCGGCGAAACCGCCGTTGGAGATCCAGTGCTTGCTGCCGTTCAACAGAAACGTGTCGGACTTCGCGTCGTACTCGGCGGTCGTCCGGATCGAGGCGGCGTCCGAGCCCGCCTCCGGCTCCGTGAGCGCGAACGCGGCGATCATTTCGCCGGCTGAAAGCTTCGGCAACCAGCGCGTCTTCTGCTCCTCGGTTCCGAAGAGGATCAGTCCCTTCAAGCCGATCGACTGGTGCCCCCCGATCAATATGCCGAGGGACGCGTCCGTGCGCCCGATCTCCTCGGTCACGCGGCAGTACGCGCTCGAGGAGAATCCGTAGCCGCCGTACGCCTCGGGGATGATCATCCCGAACGCCCCGAGCTCCGCGAGCCCGCGGACGACCTCGGGCGCGATTCCGTGCTCCCGGTCGAACCGCCGCGGATCCACGTGATCCTTCGCGAAATCGCGGAAAGATCCCAGGAAAGCGGAAACTGTTTCCTTCTCTTCTTTCGCGACCTGCGGGTAGGGGAAAACGAGGTCCTCCGGGACGTGACCCGAGAGAAGCGATTTGACCGGAGAGGAGAGGATGAGGTCGGCGCCCGCGGCGGCGGGACGACTCACGCCGCCTCTCCAGCACTTTTTTCAGGGTAGAACCTGCCGCGCGTTCGCCCGAGCTCGTTCAACGACGGCGCGGGCGCGAACCGGGGTCCATAACGCGCCGCGAGCTCGCGGAGCCTCTCCGTCACCGTGTCGAGCCCGACCTCGTCCGCGTGCCGCAGCAGCCCGCCCCGAAACGGCGGAAAGCCGGTCCCGAAGATCATCGCGAGGTCCAGCTTCTCGGGCCGGGCGACGACGCCCTCTTCCAGGCAGTACGCGGCCTCGTTGATCATCGGCAGCAGCAGGCGGGACTCGATCTCCCCCGGAGTGAGCGGCGGTTTCTCCGCCGGGACGACGTGCAGCGCCTCGTAGGCCTCGCGCGCCGGATCGCCGCGCTTCCCGTCAACATAGTCGTAGAAGCCCTTTCCGGATTTTCGGCCGAGACGGCCCTGCGCGACGAGCGACTCCTGTCCCGCCGGCTTCATCCGGTCGGGAAAGGCGGCCGCCAGGACCTCTCCCGCCTTCACGGCGACGTCGAGGCCCACGTCGTCCAGAAGCGCAATGGGCCCCACCGGCATTCCGAAGGCCGTCATGGCCGAGTCCACGTCCTCGATGCGGCATCCCTCGCAGACGAGCCGCACGGCTTCGGCCAGATACGGCGCGAGGATCCGGTTGACCAGAAAGCCCGGAGAATCCTTCACCACCACCGGCGTCTTGCCCAGGGTCTTTGCGAGCGCGAACACCGTGGCGACGGTCTGGTCCGAGGTCTCCCGTCCGCGGATGACTTCGACGAGCGGCATCCGGTGCACCGGGTTGAAGAAATGCATTCCGGCCACCCGGGCGGGGACGCGCGCGCCCGCGGCGATCTCGCCGATCGGGAGCGTCGAGGTGTTCGAGGCGAAGATCGCCGTGTCGGGGACGACGGCTTCCCATTCCTGGAGGACCGAGCGCTTGACGCCGAGCTTCTCCACGACCGCCTCGATCGTGGCTTCGCAGCGGCGGAATCCCGTATAGTCGAGAGTGCCCGAGAGAAGCGCCATTTTCGCCCGCATGTCGCGGGGGGAGAGCCGCCGCCGTCGGGCCTTCTCCTTCCAGACGGCCGCCGCCGCCGCGTATCCGTGCGCGAGCGCCTTCGATTCGATGTCTTTCATCCGGGCCGGCAGCCCCTTGTCCGCGAGGAGCTGGGCGATCCCGCCTCCCATGAGGCCGGCCCCGAGCACGGCCGAACGCGTGATCGGCGCGGGGCGCACGGAGGCGTCCGCGACTCCCGTCTCCTTCTTGATCTCCTCCGTCAGGAAGAAGAGCCGGAGCAGGTTCTTCTGCACGGGCCCGCCGAAGACGCGCCCGATGCGCCGCGCCTCGATCTCGAGGCCGTCGGCGACGGGCTTCCCATACCCCTCTTCGATGACCGCCAGCGCTTCGAGCGGCGCCGGGTAGTGCCCGCCCGTCTGCTTCATGATCGTCTGGCGCGCCTTCGAGAAAACGACGCGGCGCCCGAGCGGATTGCCTTCGAGGGCGCGGTCGGCGAGCCCGCGCTCGCCGCGGCGTTCCCGGGGCTTGCTCTCTCCCATGTGCGATCGCGCGAAGTCTCGCGCCGTCTGCTCGAAAATCGGCGCGGGAACGGCCGCGTCCACGAGGCCGATCTTTTTCGCGCGCCGGGAGTCGAGCGTCTTTCCCGTCAGGATCATGTCGAGCGCCTTCTGAAGGCCCACGACCCGCGGCAGCCGCGTGCACCCTCCCCAGGCGGGGAAAATCCCGAGGCGCACCTCCGGCAGGCCGATCTGCGATTTCTTTCCGTCGGACATCAGCCGGTAGTCACAGGCGAGGGCGAGCTCGGTTCCGCCGCCGAGGCAGATCCCGTCGATCGCCGCGACCGTCGGATAGGGCAGGTGGGCGAGCTGCTCGAAAAGAGACTGCACGGCGCGCACCGCGTCGCCCGCGTCCGCCGCGGGCGTCGTGACGAACTCCTGGATGTCCGCGCCCGCGATGAACACCCCGGGCTTTCCGGAACGGATCAGGAGCGCGCGGATGCGCGGCTCGCGGGACAGGCGGAGCAGGAGCTCGCCCAGCTCCCGGATCACCGCGCGGGAGAACTTGTTGACCTTTTCGCCGGGGAGGTCGAAGGTGACGACCGCCAGGCCGTCGTCCTCGAGAAGGAGCGTGAAGGCACCTGCGGCGGCGCCCTCAGGCGACATGGGTTTTCTCCGCCGCCTGATACATGGCGTGAATCAGGTCCTCGTACCTCTTCTCCAGGATCCGGCGCTTCACCTTGAGAGTCGGAGTGATCGAGCCGTCCTCCACGGTCAAATCGGCCGGCAGGAGCGCGAACGCTCGAATCTGCTCGTGGTGGGGCCGGCCCTCGTTGTACGTGTCGATCTCGCCCTGGAAGAGGGCCCGAATCCGGGGATTCGCGTCCACGGAGGCAGGCGAAAACTCGAATTGTTTTTCCTTCGCGAAATCTTTCAGTCGTTCGAACTTGGGGACGATCAAAACGGCGAGGAACTTGTGACGGTCCCCGAGTACGATCGGCATGTCGATGTAGGGAGATCTTTTCAACTCGTTCTCGATGGGCTGGGGGGCCGCCTTCTTCCCGCTGGCCAGCACGATCAGGTCCTTTTTCCGGTCCGTGATCGCGAGGAATCCGCCCTCGTCTAAGTGCCCGATGTCTCCCGTGTGAAACCAGCCTTCCCTGTCGATCGCCTCCGCGGTCGCGTCGGGCTTCCGGAAATATCCCTTCATGACGTGGGGGCCGCGGGTCAGGATCTCTCCGTCTCCGGCGATGCGGACCTCGACGTTGCCGAGCGGATGCCCCACGGTCCCGAGCTTCCATGCGTCGGGACCGTTGACGGCGATGACGGGAGAGGTCTCGGTCAGGCCGTAGCCTTCGTAGATCGTGACACCGGCGCCCAGGAAAAACTGCGCGAGCTCCCTCGCGAGGGGCGCGCCTCCCGAGACGGCGAAGCGGAAGCGGTTTCCGAGCAGCGCCCGGATCTTGTGGAGGACGAGCTTGTCCGCGAGCTTCAGCTTCAAGGAGGAAGAGGGCGCCTCCCCCCGCTCCTGACGCTCGACATTCTCGCGTCCGACGGAAACCGCCCAGTGGAAGAGCTTCTGGCGGATCGCCGGGGCCGTGGCGACCTTGTCGAGGATCCGCGCCTGCACTTTCTCGTACACGCGCGGCACGGCGCCGAAGCAATGCGGATTCACTTCCAGGAAGTTCTCTTTGAGTTTTTCGATCGACTCCGCGTAGGCGATCGATGCGGATTGGTAAAGATAGGCATAGTCGAGCATCCGCTCGAAGACATGCGAAAGCGGGAGGAACGAAAGCGCCACGGCGTCGCCGGTGATCGGAATGTTCTTGAGCGACCCCTCCACGTTTTCGACGAAGTTGCCGTGGGTCAGCATGGCCCCCTTCGGCTCTCCCGTCGTTCCCGAGGTGTAGATGATCGTCGCCACGTCATCGGGCTTGACCCGCTGCGCCCTCTGATCGAAGAGAGCGGGAGTCATCTCCAGGGTCGCTCGCCCCTTGTCGACCGCGGCGCCGAAGCTCATGTAGCCCTCGACTGCGGGCGGAGCCGCCTCGATGCAGATGACGTACTCGAGAGACAGACACTGTTTCTGGACCGCGGAGATTTTGGCCAGCTGCTCGGGAGTCGAGATGAAAATGGCGCGGGCCTCGCAGTCGTTCAACAGCGGCGCCACCTGGTTGGCGGGGAGCGTCGGATAGATCGGCACCGACCATGCCCCCGCGCAGAGAATCGCGTAGTCGGCCATCGCCCACTCCGGGCGGTTCTCGGAAAGGATCGCGACCCGGTCGCCGGGCTGGATCCCGAGAGAGTTCAATCCGAGGGACAGCGCCCTCACCGTGAATCCGAAGTCGGAGGCGGAGATCGGCCGCCACTGACCGCCGACCTTGGCGATGAGGAGATCGGGCTTGCCGGAAGCCGCTGCGTTTCGAAAGATGTCGCAGAGCGTCCGGATCTCGCTGCCCATATCGGCCTCCGTTTGGAGAATTTCCCCGGTGAAGAATCGATTCTGTCTCGCGCTCCCCCGGGGGTCAAGGTTCCCCGCCCCGGGACTCGCGGCGGACGCGCTATCCTCCGGCGAATGTCCTTCGCGCTTCTTCTCACGACCGCGCTCGCGCTCGCGGGTTTTGTCGCGACCTCCCTCCAGGGGTTCTCGGTGGCGACCGGGATCGGCTCGGGCTCCGCGATCGCCCGGGTCCTCGTCCGGCGCCACGTCGGGTGGGCCATCCCGACGGTGCTCTTCTCGCTGTTCTCCCAGTCGATGGTGATCTTCTACTTCGTGGGAACGGGGCGACTCGTCAAGGACGAGGTCGCCGGGTATCCCGACGCGGAGCAGAAGCCCATCCTGGCCGCGCTCCGGAGGTTCAAAGCGCAGACTTCGCCGGCCGCCACGTTCGCGCTTCTCGCGGCGATCGCCGTGTTCGTGCTCGGCGCCGCGGTGCACACCCGCGCGCTTCCGTCCTGGGTCCATCTCGCGGCCTCGCTCATCGCCGTGGCGCTCCACCTCTGGGCGCTTCTCGCCGAGTGGCGCGCGTTTGCCGAGAACAACCGCCTGATGGACGATCCTCGGAAGTACGCCCGCTCGCTCCCGGTCCGAAGGTGAGCGGGTCGGCCGCACGGCGGCGGGTTCGGCGGCTTCCTACTTCAAATCCAGGCGGGTGGTCTGTCCTTCCGAAACGGTGAAGGAAGACACCGCCGGTCCTCCCGCGCCCGTCGACTGAAGGGTGTAGGAACCAGGGGCGAGGTGCTCCCAGGTCGATGCGGGGGGGACAGCGGTCACGCGGCCGTCGAGGCGGTACGGAGAGAGCAGATAGACGGCGCCCGATGCGTTCGTGAGCCGGCCGGAGACGGGGGTTCCCGAACGGACCTCGACGCGGCCGCCCGGCGTCAACGCGATCGCGACCTCGGGCGACGGAGCCTCGACTGCCGGAAGCGCGCGGGGCGCGTAGCCGTCGGTGAAAACGTAGATCGAGTACCTGCCGGGGCCGAGAGAAGAGACCTCCCCCTTGCCGCCGGAATCGAGGCCGACCTGTCCCTGGAACGCGACGTTGCCGTTGGCCCCGAACGCGAGCACGGTGACGCCGTGCAGCGGAAACCCGGTCAGGCCATCCGAGATCCGTATGGAGATTCCGGACCCCTTCGCGAGGGCGAAGTTGGCCGCGGCGGAGTCCGCTCCCACCGTCGCGGGGGCGGCCTTCTGCTGATAGCCGGCCTTGCGCGCGCTGACCTGATAAGTGCCCGGGTCGACGCCGTCGATCTCGTAGTGCCCGGAGGAATCCGAGACGGCGGTCTTCATCGAGAACGCCGCGGTCTCCTTCCCGGTTTCCGCCTGGATCGTCGCTCCTTCGAGCGGGGTTCCGGGTCCGTCCTCCGTGACCATCCCGGAGATCGTCGAGGCGGGAATCGCCAGGTCCGCGGCCGTGTCTCCGGAGACCGAAACGACTTTTCGGTACGAAACGCCCTGCCCTCCGACGGAGAGCTGGTACGGCCCGTCGGAAAGCCCCTCGAGCGCGAAGCGTCCGTCCTCGTCCGTCTGAGACGACGCCCGGCCGGGGCCGGGCGAAGGAGGATCGGCGTTGGCGAACACGAACAGCCCGCTGAGCGGCCGGTCCGCCCTGGTGACGCGGCCCGCGAGCCGGGACGACCCCTCGAAGACGATCTGCACCGGAACTTCTCCCGCCCCCTCCGGGATCTCCGCGGACTTCGACACCGAGCGGCCGGTCGGCATGCTCGTGTTGGCGTTGAACTGGACGATGCCCGAAGGAACGTCGTGCAGCGTGAAGGCGCCCGTGTCGTCGGTCTGCGTGCCGTCGGAGTAGTCCTTGCCGTTCGCGGAAATGCGAAGGCCGCCGAGCTTGCCCTGGGGGAGCCCGGAGACCGTCCCGCGCACCGTGGATCCGGCGGAGACCATCCCGATCAAAACGCCATCCTGCCGCTGATTTTCGGAGAGGATCACTTCCTTCGGAGCTGACTTGCCGGCGGACGACTGCGCGGAGATCTTGAATCGTCCGGCCTTCAGGTGGTCGAACGAGAACGCGCCCGAGCCGTCGGTGCGCGTGGAGTCTCCCCCGCCGAACATCCCGGCATCGCCTTCTTCGTTGAGCGACACGAGTGCGGCGGCAATGGGGGTGCGGCCGTCGCGGCCGACGACGCTGCCCGTGATGGAGCCGCCGGTTCCGAGCGTGATGTCCACCGTCCCATCCTTGTCGGGATCCACCTCGCGGCTGGTCTCCAGATAGTCCGTGTGATCCGCGACGACGGTGACGCGCCCCTCGGGCAGGCCGTCGAAGCGAAACCGGCCGTCCGCATCCGTGTTCGTCGCCGTGTTCGGGGCGCCGACCCCCATGCGCGCAAGCATCGCCCCGGCCGGCCCGCCGGAGGTACCCGCGGCCTGCCAGCTGACCGCCGCGTTCGGCACGCCCGTTCCCTTCCTGGGATCCAGGACCCGCCCGGACAGCGAGCCCCCTTTCCGCAGCGAGATCACGACCCCGTCCTTCGTCTCCCCTTCCCCGAGCTCGACCCCGGACGTCTCGCCGTTGCGGTACCCCGAAGCCCCCGCCCGGATCGTCCATTTGCCGGCAGGAACGTCGGGAAGCTCGAATGAGCCGTCCTCGGACTGGAACGCTCGGTCGCCTCCCTGAGTTCCCATCTGGAAGACCATCCCGCCCCCGCGCGGTCCGGTGCGGCCGGCGGTGAAGTCGGTGATGGGCCGCTTGGTGTCGCCATCCTCGACCCGGCCGCGCACCGTCCCGGCCGTCTTCAAGACGATCGCGACGTCTTCCGCGGGCGGGGTCACGTTTTTCTGCGCGGGCGCGAAGCCGGGAGCGGTCAGGTTCAGAAAGATCGATTTCTCGGCCGTCAGGCCGTCGAGGCGGAATCGACCATCGACCTCGGAGGTGACGCTCTGAGGACGCGTCCCTTCGCCCATCGAGATCCCGTAGATCTGCGCTCCGGCGATCGCCTGCCCCTGGGAGTCGCGGACAAACCCGGAAATCGCGACACCGTTGGCCAGCGCGATCGCGGGCCACACGTTTTCCGCGGAGGCCGCCACGAGGAGGTTCGGCGCGCTTTTTCGGGCGTAGCCGTCTCTCGAAACGGCGGCGGTGTAGTCCCCCGGCTCGAGGCCCCGAACGAGGAACGCCCCGTCCGGCCTCGACACGGCGTCGGGCTTGCTCGCGTCCATGCCGAGCGCCCTGATCTGCTGGCGCACGTTTCCGAAGCCGCCGCCTCTCCCGTCGCGCGCGGTCACGCGGATCTCGGCCCCGGGAACGGGCTTGCCCTGCGAATCGACGACCCTGCCGCGGGCCTCGAGGCCTTTCTTCAGCGTGAGAGAGACGCCGGCGAGGGCCTCCCCGGTCTTCAAGGTGACGCCCGGGCGGCGCCCTTCGGTGTAACCGGCCTTACCGGCTTCGAGAGTCAGGTTCCGTCCGGCGGAGAGATTGCGCAGACGAAAGGATCCGTCGAGCGCGGTCTGCGCGCCCTGCCCGCCGGCGAACGCCGCCGGCCCCCGCCGCAGGAGGCTCCGCATCCCTCCCTCCGAGGCGAAGCGAACCGTGGCTCCCGAAACCGGCGAGCCCTTTTCGTCGATCACCTTTCCAGCGACGCTTGCGGCTTTCGCCAGCGCGAGGTTGACCGTTCCGTGCGCCGCGGTGCTCGCCGAAATCCCGTTGATGGAAGAGGAGAGATATCCCTCCCGGGAAGCTGTGACCGCGTAGGACCGGGCCGCGAGGCCGTTCAATCGGAATTTCCCCTTCGCGTCCGCGCGGACGGACCGTTCCGTGCGCCGGCGGCCGAACGCCATGCCGCCGGAAGACGCGGCCAGCCGCGCGCCGGCGATCGGCTTGCGGCTCGATTCGTCGATCACCGTCCCCGCGATCGCCGCGGCGCGCACCAGCCGCAACGGAGCCTCGACTTCCTGGCCGCGGCGGACCCGGAGATTGTCCCGCCGGGCGGCGAAGTCTTCCTTCCAGACAGCCTGGAGGCTTCGTACGCCGGGCTCGATTCCCGTGATGCGAAACGCCCCTTCGGCGTCGGACTCGACACCCTCGCTCTCGGACACCACGAGCGCGCCGGCGGCCGGCTTTCCGCTCGCATCGAGGACCACGCCCCGGATTGCGCCCCCCCTTTTGAGAGTCACATTCACATCGGCTTTCGGCTCCAGTTGAAAGATCGATGCCTGCACGAATCCAGGAGCGCGCGCGAGGATCGACCGGATTCCGCCCGGCGCGTCCTCCATGGAGAACGTCCCGTCTGCGGCCGTCTTCACCTCCGACAGCACCATCGATTCCTGATCGGACAGAATCTCCGTGCCGGCCGCCCGCACCCGGGCCCCGGAGACGGGCTTGCCTTCTTCGTCGACGACTCGCCCCGACAACCGGACTCCCGGAGACGCATGCAGGTCCTCGAGCGAGACGTCCTCCGTGGAGTCGAACGGCCCCCGAAAACGAAGGGACGGGGCGCCCGGGGGAAAGACCCGCAGCCCCACGGCGACGTTTGATTTCTCCAGTGCCACGCGGAAAGATCCGTCTGCCGCCGTCGCCACTTCGCCGAGACCCCGCGGTTCGACGCCCGCGGACATATCGAGGGTCAGCTCGTCGTCCGTGCGATAGGAGACCCACTGCACGCGGGCTCCGGCGACCGGTTTTCCCCCGGAATCGAGCAGGCGCCCGGAGACGGATCCCGCCTGCGCGGGGGCCGCATGAAAGACGACACAGAGGGCGAGAAGGCCGGCGAGACGCTTCATGTCGAGTCCTCCGGGCAACCTGCCCAGAATACGGTCTTTTCGAGCGAAAGGTTACGATCGCGCATGCCCGATCTGCCTCTTTCCGGCCGCGTCGCGCTCGTCACGGGAGGAGGAATCCGGGTCGGCCGGGCCATTGCCGTGGCGCTCGCCCGGCAGGGCGCGGACGTCGCGGTGCACTATCGGACCTCCGCGTCGGGAGCGGAAGAGGTCTGCGCGGAAATTCGATCTCTGGGCCGCCGCGCCGTCGGAATCGCCGCCGATCTCTCGGAGCCCGCCGCCTGCGAGCGCGTCGTGGCGGAGACGGAGCGGCATTTCGGCGGCCTCGATTTCCTGGTGCACTCGGCTTCGAGCTTCCATCGCGCTTCGCTCGAGGAGACGACCCCGGAGGTCTGGAATTCCGCCCTCGACATCAACGCGCGTTCCGGGTTTCTCCTCTCGCGCGCCGCCGCGCGAACGCTGCGCCGCCGCGGAGGACGCGTCGTCCTGATCTCCGACTTTCTCGCCGCCCGCCCGGTCCGCCACTTTCTGGCGCATTCCGTCTCGAAGGCCGCGGTCGAGGGGCTCGTCCGGGCGCTGGCGGTCGAGCTCGCGCCCGAGGTGTCCGTCAACGGCGTCGCGCCCGGAATCGTCCTCCCGCCGGACGGAACGCCACCGGAAGAGGCGGAGGGCTGGGCGAAGTCCGTGCCGGCGAGGCGCAACGGCGCTCCCGAGGACGTCGCGCGGACGGTCCTGTTTCTCTGCTCCGGTCCCGCCTTCATCACGGGGCAGATCCTCCGCGTCGACGGCGGAAAGGTGATGTCGACCGGGTAGGCGGGGATCGGCCGTGACGTAGCATCGACGCCGTGGACCAGGCCGCGCGCCAGCGCGTCGAGGATTATGTGAAGCCGCTCGCCGTGGCGCTCGACGGCGTCACGAATTATGGAGACGTCCGCCGCGCGGTCTCCGCCGCCATGCGGGTCGCCGGGGACCGATCGGACGTCGACTTCGACCTTCTGTTTCTGCTCGCCGTGTTCTCCGGCCAGGAGAAATGGGTCTCCCGGATGGGGCACCGCAGCCGCACGGAGCTGTTCCTCGCCTCCGAAGGCGTTCCCCGAAAAACCGTCTCGTCTCTCTTCCGCTCCCTGGCGCGGTTCGACACCGATCCGCGGACGGCCGAAGAAGAGATCGTTCATGACGCGGTCCGGCTCGACCGCCTGGGCGCCTACGGAGTTGCCAGAAGCCTCGTCGACGGATACCGGGAGCGGCTCGACTTCCGGGAGATGGCAGCCGAGATCGAAGAGTCGGCCCGCGTCGAGCTTCGGACCCCGCGAGCCCGAGAAATCGCGGAGGACCGCCGACGGACCATGCTCGATTTCGCCGCGAGGCTCCGCCTCGAATACGAGGAGTTCGAGCAGGCCTGATTCGGCGCGGGAAGCGACACGGGGGCGCACGCCGGAGGGCGGCGGCGCGGGCTCTTCTCGCTGAGCCTGATCAGCCGCAATGGCAGGTCCGCCTTACCTGCCTGCGGACCCCGTCACCCCAACCCTTTCCCCGAGCGCGGGGCGAGGGGCAGAGCTACGCTTCCACCCCGATGGTGACTAAGCTCGCAGCGGGAGCGGGAGCGAACGCAGTGAGCGGAAGCGACGGTGGAGGAGCCTCTCGGGGCGGGAGCCGGAGCGAACGAAGGGAGCAGGCGAGCGGTCGAGCCGACAGGCGAGCCGCTCGCCGGTGCCTTCGCCGCGCACGGCGAAGGCAGCTCCCGCAGTGAGCGAAGGCGACGGCTTAGTTTCCCCGCGGCGTCCGTTGCCGGTCCTGCGGCCCGGGCCCGCCCTGCCGGTACCCGTTCTGCCGCCCTTCCCGGGCCATCATCCGGCGTTCTCGCATGTCCTGCTGGAGCTGGAGGAGCCGCTCCCACTGGTCCTGTTTTAAGACCTGCTTCATGTCGAGGACCATCAGGGCGCGGGCCTTCTGGAGCTCCGCCCGCGCGTTCTCGACGGACTCGATCTCCTTCTCAACCGTCTTCCGTTCCGCGGCGCGATCTTCCATCGAGGACTGGAGTGTGAGCTGCTTCTTCTCGAGGTCGGCCTTCAGGTCGATCAGGCGCGTGCGGGACCGGACGAAAATCTTATCGATCTCGCGCGACTGGTCGGCGCTCAGGTTGATCTCGGCTGCCAGCCGCGGCCGCTTCCACCACTTCCCTTCCGGAAAATCCTGCTCGGAAAAGGCGGCCGGGGCCAAAGAGACGAGGAGTAAGGCAAAGAACGCGGCGCGGATCTTGAGCTTCGCTTCCGGGTTCACAGCCGCTCCTCTTCCCGGCTCGCCGTTCCCGGCTCGGGCACGAGAGCGCTCCACGAGCCCCCCGTGTCTTCGGCCCGCGCGAGTCGCGCGACGTCCCGGAGGAGCGCGTCGTCGGTCTGGTCCTCGACGGAGAGCTCCGAAGGGGATGCCCATGCCCGCGGCGCGGCCGGCGGCCCGGAGCGGAACAGGGGGACCGCCAGCGTTGCCAGCAGCAGGGAGGCCGCGATCCCGACACCCCAGCGCAGCCGCGACCCGGGCCGGGCGAAACGCGTTCGCCGGATGGCGCCCATAGTGCGGTCTTCGACGTCGCCCCAACCCTCGCGCGTCCGGTCGCCGAGCGGCCCCATCTCCCCCGCGAGCTCGCGAACGGCTCCCTTCCACTGGGAGAGCGCACGGCTGCAAGCCAGGCAATCCGACAGGTGAGAAGGCAGCGCCTCCGGAGATCCCACCGCAGGGATGGCGAGGCCGAAAAGCTCCGCGTCGGTCAGGTGCGTCCTGGATCTGTTTACGTGCATGGTCAGGCCTTCCGATATTCGCCGAGCTGCTCGCGGATCTTGTGAGCCGCCCGGAAGAGATGGGATTTCACGGTTCCGGAGTCGAGGCCCGTCAGGTCCGCGATCTCCGGGATCGACAGTTCCTCGAAGTGCTTCAGCACGAACACGGTCTTCTGCCGCGGCGAGAGGGACCCCATCGCGACGCGGAGGCGCTCGCGGATCTCGCGGGAGACGGCGCGCCGTTCCGGCGACGGTTCGTCGCCGGCCGCCGTGTTTTGCACCCCGGACTCGTCGTCATCCTTCTCGGCGGGACCCTGGTGAAAGTAGAAGACCAGCCGGCGTCGTTTCAGCCGGTCTTTGCACCAGTTGATGCAGATGCGCGTGATCCACGTCTCGAAGGTCGATCCCTCGCGGAAGTCTTTCAGGTTCTGGTAGGCGCGAACAAAGCTCTCCTGCGCGGCGCAGTCGGCTTCGCCCGCGTCTCGCAGGAGGCGGTACGCCAGTCGGGTGATGCGCCGCTGGTACTTCCGGACGAAGTACTCGAAAGAGTCGACCTTCCCGGCCCTGACCTCGCGGATCAGGAGAGTCTCGTCGACGCCGGGATCCGTCTGGCGAGGAATCATTTCGAGAGCGGGCACATGGCTTGGACGAGGGTCGAGCCGTTGTGGTTTACACCCCGCGCGTGACGCTCACGCCGGGCATGTCATAGATGGGCCAGGATTTCACGGCGCTTCTCGGCGTACTCGACCTCGGAGACCATCCCGCGCCGGCGGAGACCCTCGAGCTGCTCCAGCCGGCCGGCGGGCGTCGCCGGGACGGAGCCGGCGGCCGGCGCCGGCGCCGGCGCGTCCGCCCGAGGGCGGCCCCAGATGGCGGTCCGAAACGCCTCGGGAGACGCGATTGCCGGGAAGAGGAGAGTCCCGCGCTCGGATGCCGTCTCGAGGGTCACGGTGCCGTAGTCGAGCAGGCGGCCGAGGCCCGTCTGCGTCACGGTGATGTCCTGGATCTTCTCGAGCGGGGCCTGCTCGTGCTCGCGCGTCACCAGGCCGACGGAGCGCAGAATCCTCCGATCCGTCACGACGAACTCGTCCTGCCGCGCGCGAACGTACCGCGCGCCGAGCAACATCAGCGCGAGGACCGCGAAGCCGAGCGCGAGATAGGCCACCGGCATGGCGATGTCGCCGCCGGGGGCGGTGCGGGACGCATAGAGGGACGCCCCTCCGAGGAGGATTGCCAGAAAGAGTACGAGGAGACCGGACCGGTAGAAAATCCAGTGATAGCGGGCGCGGTACAGAACCGTTTCGCCCGGCGCGAGGGTCTTATCCGCGTATCCCATGGTTCGCAAGTGAAGGGTAACATCGCGCCGTGCCCCGCCGACAAGTCGTTCTCGTGACGGGCTGCTCGTCCGGGATCGGCCGCGCCACCGCTTTCGAAGCCGCCGCGCGCGGCCATCGCGTGTATGCCACCGCCCGCGACCTGAATTCGATCTCGGACCTGGCGTCCGTGCCGGGCATCCGGACGCTCCCTCTCGACGTCACGGAGGCCGCTTCGATCGCCGCCGCCGTCCGGACCGCCGTGGCGGAGGAGGGCACGATCGACGCGCTCGTGAACAACGCGGGGCACGGGCGTTACGGTGCGGTCGAAGACGTGGCGCTCGAAGACTGGCGGGCCCAGTTCGAAGTCAACGTGTTCGGTGCGATCGCGATGCTTTCGGCGGTCCTTCCCGCGATGCGGGCGGCGGGCGCCGGGACCATCGTCAATGTGTCGTCCGTGGCGGGCCGCATTCCGATCCCGTTTGCGTCACCCTACTGCGCCTCGAAGCACGCTCTCGAAGCGGTCTCCGACGCGCTCCGGGTCGAGGTGGCCGGGTTCGGCATCCGCGTTGTCGTCATCGAACCGGGTCCGATCGCGACGAGATTTTCGGACCGCGCCGGCGCGGGCGTCGCGGACCTGCTCGGCCGGACGGGAGCGTACGCGGCGGTCTACCGGAACGCCGAGAGCGCCATGCGGAAGGAGTTCCAGGCGGGCGTCCTGCCTCCCGAACGGGTGGCGAACGTCATCGTGAACTCGATCGAATCGCTACGCCCGAAGACCCGCTACGCGATCGGCCGTATGCCGAGAATGATGATCCCGTTGAGGCGTTTGCTGACCGACCGTGCTCTCGACCGCGCGATGCGGCGGGCGCTGAAGATGCACTGAGACGCGGCTCCAGGCCCAACAAAGCAGGCGGACCGGAAATCGCCGGAACCTGATTGACGAATCCGGCATCATGCCAGACAGCAAAGACGGCGTGGCATAAATGTTGCTCTTTTATAAACATGACGAAGAGCGTCGAAGCACGCGTAGAGGAAATACCTGACCGGGTGCTGTCCCTTTTCGTCCGAGCCATTCCCCCCGCTCTCTCTCTCACGTAACCGGTTCCGAACTTGACCGGTTAACGCTTCTTCTCAGCTCGGCGAGGGCCGAGATCGAGCGGCGGAGGGCGCATTCCGCTTCCGCCTGGGCCAAACGAGCGTATGCTGGTGGAGTGCTGAACGAGTTCCTCATCGCCAACCGCACCGACCTGATCGAGCGATGCCGGTTGAAGGTCGCGCAGCGGCCCGAGCCCAGGGTGACCGAAGGCGAACTGCGGCACGGAATCCCCCTCTTCCTCGATCAGCTCATCAAGACGCTCCAGATGGAGCTGACGTCGGACCCGATGCAGAGTCGCGAGGTCTCCGGTCCCTCCAGCGGTCAAAAGGCGGAATCCACCCGGTCCGAAATTGGCGAGACGGCTGTGCTTCATGGCCGGGAGTTACAACGGCATGGGTTCACGGTCGAACAGGTCGTTCACGACTACGGCGATCTCTGTCAGGCGATCACGGATCTGGCCTTCGAGCACAACGCGCCGATCACGATCGACGAATTCCGAACCTTGAACCGCTGCCTCGACAACGGGATCGCCGTTGCCGTCACCGAGTTCAATTCCCGGCGGGATTCTGCCGTAGCAGACACGCAGACCAGCGCTTTGAATGAACGGTTGGGATTTTTTGCCCACGAGCTGCGCAACCGCCTCTCGACTGCCAATCTCGCGCTCGCCGCCATCAAAGCTGGCAAGGTCGGGCTGACCGGGGCGACGGGAGCTGTGCTCGACCGGAGCCTCGTGGGATTATCCAATCTCATCGACCGCACCCTGACCGAGGTGCGGCTGGCGGCCGGAGAGCCCGCTCAGCAGCGGCTGTTCTCCCTGGCCGACTTCATTGCGGAAGTGAAGCTTTCCGCATCGCTGGAAGCGCAGGTTAAGGACTGCGTGCTGACGGTCTCAGCTGTTGCGCCCGAACTTGCCGTCGATGCCGACCGCGACCTGCTGTTCGCGGCCGTGGGGAACCTGCTGCAGAACGCGTTCAAGTTCACTCGTCCCCGGTCCGAAGTCAGACTGAACACCTACGGGGCCGACGACCGCATCCATATCGACGTCGAGGACAACTGCGGAGGGCTTCCGCCGGGCGATCATGAAGATCTTTTTGTCCCCTTCAAGCGGGGCAGCGCGGACAACACCGGCCTCGGGCTCGGCCTGTCCATCTCCCGGAACAGCGTCATGGCCAACGAGGGGACTCTCACCGTTCATAACAAGCCCGGCTTGGGGTGCGTCTTCACCATCGACCTGCCCCGCCACCTGATGCCGGAGCCCTCTTTCGTTTCCAGTGCGGTGACGAATTAGCGGGAACGATTCCGCTATCGGGATGACGGCAGAAGCGGATCAGCGCTTTCCGAGGTCGCTCGAACACTGAGCGGTTTGGATTCGCCGTCGGACGATCAGGGGGCGGGATCAAATCAGTCGCTACCGTTAAGAGCGACCGCACCGCAGCGTCGGAATGGTTCCGGCCCGTCCGACGCTCAGGACGAAGGGCGTCGGCTGAACGTGAGGACCCTCGTACCCCCGTCTACATTCACCGTGTACTGAAAGGTGTCCCCGTTGGGGCAGCGCGCGAGCTTCACGTCGTCCCGGAAAGGATGGGGAATCAAGGCTACCGTCGTCGCTCTGGAGCCGCAAACCGGGCACGAGAGAAAAACGTCTTCTCCGGCCTCTTGATTCACGCTCACGCGGAACATGATGTGGAAGACCGTCAGCGGAAGCTGTCCGCCAGCGCACTCGACCGCCATTGGCGTCCCCGAACAGGAATCGCAGGAGCGACTCTCGAAGTCCAGGCCCTTCCCGACTCCGAGACGACTTCGAGAGACGACCAACGAACGGGCACCCTGGTGGACACGTGGGACGATTCGGGAAACTCCAAAGCCCGCTGAGCGGGCCAGGGTTCTTATGGTGGGGCCGGGCGGACTCGAACCGCCGACCTAGAGTTTAGGAACTTCAATTCCTCCCCCACAATCGTCAATGAATACGCACCTTTCACGCGTTTGACGCCCGGCCGGGAACGCACGAGGGGAACGTTTGGGCCGCGCCGCTCATCCGCTGGAGCACTTCGCGGATCCGTTCCTTTCGCGGCTTCAGGTAGTGCTCGATGATGCCGAGTGACTTCCAGCCGCCCACGTCCATCAGCTCGCGCATCGTTCCGCCCCCCTCGTCGTAGCGAGAGGCGAACTCGCCGCGCAAGTCATGTATCCGCGTCGTCAGCCCGGCGCGCTTCCGCGCCCGGATCCACGCCCGCTCAAAAGCCCCAGGACTCATCTCCGCGAACACGCGCTCGCTGATCGCCGTGCGCTTGCCCAGAACGGCCAGCGCGTCGGGTGACAGCTCCACCACGCGGTCCTCGCCGTTCTTGGTGCCGAGGAGCTTGACCTCGCCCCGGCTGACCTGACCCCACGTCAGCGATTCCGCCTCAGACTTCCTCATCCCGGTGAACAGCAGAAACGCAGCGATACGGTGGTAGCCGCCGGGCAATTCGGCCAAGATCGCGGCAAACATCTCGTCCGATACGCGCTGGAAGGGCCTTCGGTTTTTCGGCATCAGGCGTTTGCGTGCGGCCTTCGACAGCGCGTCGAAGACATGCGGCCCGATCAGCGTTTCGTCCTTGGCTGAGTTGAGCGCCGCGCACAGCAACCGCAAGTCCAACTTGACCGTTGCCGGTCCCGCCGTGCGACCCTTCGCGGTCGTGCCGTTGCGCTGAACCGCTTCCGCTGCACGCTGGTCTCGGAACCACGCGAGGTCCGACTCGGTCAGCGTCGCCGCTACTTTGTCGCCGAGGTAGCGCACGACGTTTTTGGCGAGTCGCGCTTTTACCGCTCGCCCCCCGGCGCTACGGGAAGCGGAAACCCGGAGGTACCGCTCGACGATCTCAGCGACCGTTTGCAGCCCAACGCCCGCCGCCCCGCCCCCCGGTCGGGGGAAAGGGTGTTCGCCCCGCTGCACCCGCCCCAGCGCCTCGAACCTGTACTTCTCAGCGCCGGGCACGGTGTCGGCCACGAGCTGACGGGGCCGCCGCGTCTTGAAACCGAACGCCGCCGCTTGGGCCGCCGTCAGCGGCACGCGGCAGCCGTAAAGGCCGTTGCGTGGTCCGTAGATGCCCTGTGGCAACTTGCGCCGCGTCATGGCCGCCTCCGCGGGGCGCTCACCACCTTTTGCAGGTCGGCAAGCTTGAAAAGCAAGCGGCGACCGATATGTGTTGACGGGATCCGTCCATCGGCGGCGTAGCGCCGGAGCGTTCGAGCCGAAATGCCGACAAGCCTTTCGGCCTCGTCGAGACCCACTGTCAGCGGCGGTACTGCCGGTGTGGCCGGTGCAGCGCGCGCAGCCGTCAGAGCGCGCTCAGCGGCGAGTCGGCGTTCGACTGACATGCGCAGCGTATGCGTCATGGCATCAGCCCAAGTTTGGTCTTTGGTTGTTGAAACCGGCGGGGCTAAACTTTTAATCACTCCTGTCCTCCGTTTCTGTGGCCCCCGTTGATAGCGGGGGCCTTTCGTTTTCTACTCGTGCGTTTCGACGACCTCTGACGTAATCGCCCCCTCCTCTAGGCGCTTCTGTTCCTCGCTGGCGGCGATCTGCCGCAGGAGTTGAGTCACCGCATCGACACCGCCGATGGCGTGTTCCACCTTGAAAGCGTGGACCGTGGGGCCGAGAGACCGGTTGAGGAACTCGCGGGCCGCCGCGTTGCGGTCGGGGTTCTTTTCGTAGTCGGAGCTGGCGGCCGTCTCGTACAACCTGATCAGCACCGCCTGCACGCTGATCTTGCCTTCGCGTTCCAGTCGCGCCAACATCCGCGCGAACTTCCGCGTCCTTTTGTTTAAAACGCCCTTGGGCCGCGTCATAGCAGGCCCGGCGGGTCGTACCCGAGCCACGTCGGGCTGTAGGTGAAGACGCCGACTTTCTTCCCCAGGCCTTCGCGTAACGACAAGGCGATCAGCATCGAGTCGAGCACGTCCGGCGAGGCGTCCGGGTCTTGAATCCGCGAGGCACCTCGAAACGTCTCGATCAGCCGCAGGCCCTGCAACTCCCGCGACAGGCGGTCAACGTACGCCGTCTGATCGCCGCGCCGCGCCGGGAAGCCGATCTGCCCGTCCTCCATCAGCCGCTTCAGGTTGAGCACGAGCTCCGTTTTCTTGTTGAAATACTTTTCGCCGTCCTCGGCCTTCCGGCTCGCGTTGAAGGGGGTGACCTTGTGCTCGTGGCGGCAGATCTTGCGCAGGCCGGCCAGCTGTTCGGCGAGGCGGGAGCAGACACCCAAACCCATGCCGATAGCATCAACGGCGATGTCCTGAACGCGCCAGCGGTGAACCTGCTCGATCGTCATGGCGACTTGCTGCATGAGGTCGACTTTCGGCAGCGTGGCGAACTCCGCCACCCTGCGCCCGACGGTGAGGCAGAGAACGGAGTCGTCGCCGCTCCGCGACACGTCCCAACCCATGCGCCGGATTCGCGGGGGGCCGTGACCGGGAATTACCTCATCGTCGAGGTCAGGGTCCAGGCCGATGCAGCTTTCGATCAGCTCGGGCGAAAAGATGCTCCACTCGGAAGTGGCCTTGAACTCGCTCAACCACTGCTGCCGGAAGGTCGGGTCGTCCGGCCCGAGACGCGCCCGCTCGATCTTGTACTGCGCGGCCAGGTGGGGCAGGTCCGCCGCCGTGAAGATGAAGGTCCGCTGCCAGAGCCACCGGTCGCCGTGGTACGAGCGGTAAAACCACCCCTCCGGTTTCCCTGCAACGGAGGAGGCGATCTCGACCGATCCGGGCGTGGTCAGGATCCCCTGCAGAGAGTTGAAGTGGTCATCCGGCAACCGGGCGGCCTCGTCGATGAGGACGAGCGGAGGGCTTTTCGTGGAGTGGGCGCCCTCGAGATTCTGCGCGTTGGAAGCCGTGGCGATGCTGCAGCGCCAACCCGGATGCGGCGTCGAGATGCCCTCGGCTTCGATCTTCCAACCGGGGAACAGACCGCGCAGCTGGTGCGAGTCCGACCAGATCGACAACAGCTCTTGACGCAGGCTTTCCGCCTGGCGCCAAACGGGCGTCACGGCCACGACCACGCAATCCGGCCGCGTGGTCATGTACCACATGATCAAGATCGCGTTGAGTTTGGTTTTCCCCGCGCCGCGTGGGCAAACGTACGCCATGCGGTGGCAGCCCGGGTCTTCCAGCGCCGCCAGAACCTGCCGCTGCCACTCGTGCGGGTTGAACTCCGGCAGGAACGCCCCGAGCCACGCCAACGGCGACCGGCGGCACGCCTCCAGCAACGCCCAGCGCGGATCGGTGCTCACTTCGCCTTCGTGGCCATGGCCGCTTGCGCTTCCGCCGCGACGCGCTCGGCCGTGGTGGAAAGTTCCGACGCCGAAGCGCGCAGCGCCGCCGCTTTCTCCAAGGAGGTCAGCTCAGCGGCGTGCGCCTCGTAGAACGCACCGGAATCCATCCCCTCCGGGATCGTGACGCCAAGGCTCTGGATGGCGCGGCGGCTTTCGGCCTCAGACCGGGCGGGTTGCTCGGCCTTCTCGCGGCGGGTGGTCTCCTCCAGCCACCGGTCGAACTCGCCCTTGCGCGCCTCGACGATCCTGTTGGCGTCGGGGTCGCCGCCGTTGGCGGCACTGAGTACCAAGTCCGGCGCAACCTCTTCCTCGAAGCGGTCGTGGACGTTGATCAACCGCCCTTTCAACAGGCCCCGGTCGAATCGCGGTCGCGTGTCGGCGGGCGACTGCGGGTCCGGCGTGCGGCCTGCACCCGTGGCGGGAATGCTGCCGAAAAGTTGGCGCCGAGCTTTATCGAGCGAGGCCTGTTGGCCGGGCGACAGTTTCACTTGAGCACCTCCTTCTGCACCCGCACGTGGAGCCCTCTGCTCCCTTCGGCGGTTTGCGCCTTTTCAAAGGCTGACTGCGACATGACTTCCTTAGGCAGCGTCGGGTCGGGCTTCGCCGCGATGGCCACCGGCTTCGGGCTGCCGCTGCCGCTGCCGCCACCGCCTTTGGGGCGGAGCATTTGCTTCGGGATCAGCGCGGCGATCGTCTCCGCGTCAGCCGGGACCCATTCGCCGTCGATCTCGAAGCCGAGTTCGTCGTTCTCGTCGAAGCTCGCTAACGGGCGCAGCTTCTCGTGGGCCGTGTCCAAGTGGTCCGCGAGAATGCCCGCCTTGGCGAGGACGAGCGCGAGCGCTTCCGACGGCGTCTCGTGATCCTCGTCCGACACCCCGAGATACGCCCGGCCCCGGAACGGCTGGCCGGTTTTCGCTTCCGCCGGGTCGTCGGCGGGAGGTTCCGCTGGCGGCTCGCCCGACTTGAGGCGGGAGCGCAACGATTTATTTTCGGCGTTGTTTTTTCGGATCCGCTTCTGCGCGGCGTCGAGCTGACTCTTCAGCGCCTCGTTCTCCGCCGCGAGTTCTTCCGGGGTCACGCGGGCCGCCGCTGCTTCTTCTTCGCCTGAATGACAGGGGGAGCGGCAGGCTCAGCGGCGGATTTGCGCGGCTTGAAGCCGAACGCCGCACGGGCCAAATCGATGTCCTCGACCGGCGCGGTCCGGAGGTAGGTCTCGAAGTCCCAAAAAAAGTGTGAGCCCCCTTGAATCTTGCGGGGGATTTTCTTTTGCTCGACGAAAAGATCACCGACTCTGCCGAGTCGTGACCAGGCCTCGTCCGCGTCGGGGCGCTGCGCCCACTCTTCGTGCTCTTCCGCATCGAGGATGAACGGAATCAGGCGATGGTGGACGGGCTGCGGCGTGGGCGTAGCCGAGCGGTTGCTCTCGGCCAGCGCCATGGCCTTGTGGGCTAAGTCGAGCAGGAGCTTTTCGTGTTGCCGGCCGTCCTCAGCCAAGGCCATGAGCTGGGCGACTTGGGCGGTGGCTTCCTGGGCGATGGCGACGGCGTCGGCGATCCACGACACCATCGACTGCCCGGCTTTCTGGGCGAGCGCTTTGACCTCGGCGTGTTGCGCCGGGGTCAGCGGAACCTTGACGCGTAGCGTTTGACGTTTCATATTCGGGCTTTCCTCCATGGGCCCAAGTTTAGCCCCTTCTTCGGGGCTTGCAAAGACCTTTCGTGGGGTATACGGTGGGTCCTGCATTCGGTCGTGGTGGGGGTGTGGAAATTTGGGGCAAAGGGAGGCAGGAGAAGGTTATGGAACGATTCGTATTGACGGGCATCAACACAAAGGGCGTGTCCTTGGAGCACCGCTGTCCGTACGGCGAGGCCGACCGGCTCGTGGCGCATCGGCAGTTCATCTTTAAGCAGGCCGTGCGGTCGGTCGGGCAAGAGACTCGCGCCGCGGGCACACTGCGCAAAGGCGACGCCGATGTCCTCAACATGGCGGCGATCGCGGCGCGTCAGGTTGAACTGGCTGACGAGCTCAGCCGACTAGAACCGCTCTGGGCGGTCGTCCGGCCCGAGACGCGCTGGGCGGAGATATGGGAGGTGTGGCTGGAGGCTCTCGGCCCAGCGCAGCGGAAGCAAGTCGGCGCGGCTCCCGAGGAGGTGCGCGTGGGGTTGATGAACAAGGTGATCGCGTTGGTCGCGAATGGCGGTGGTGGGGTTTCAGATGTTTCCGATTTTCTGATTTTTGATCTGCTTGCCGATTTCTGTTCTGATTTTCTGATTCCTGATTTTCTGATTTCTGATTTTTGGCAGTAGGGGGCGCCCCTCCCGATACCCCCCCCGCCTACCGCAAAGGGCGGGGGTGCTCTGCAGCGCCGCTGCCGCCTACCGCGAGGCTGACGGCGCTGCCCGCTAGACGACCTGCAAGCCTAAACGCCCGGTAGGGCCGGGCCGGTGCTCGGGGCGGCGGCGTGACGCCCCTGTCGGGCCGCTGGAGCCCGCCGCGACCGGCAAAGTTCCCCGGGGAAATCAACTACCGCGCCGGAACTTGATTTCTCCCGAGACCTGCTCGGCTTTACCGCTGGAGACCTTGCGTTTCAGAGGCCTGAGGTCGGGGAGGAGGCCCGGTAGGGGGGTTTATCAGCCTGTGCGGCGTGCGCCACCTCCCCCCCTTATAGATGTCGCGTTCTTTTAACGGTCAGGTGCCCCCCGGTTCCAGGCGGTTCCAGGGCGGTTCCCGAACCGCCCGGCGTTACCGGCTCAAGCGGTTCCACCAACCGCTCCTTTGGAGCGAGTGGAACCGCTGGAACCGCCCCCCCCGGCTCCGCCTCAAAAAAGGCCCCCGGTTCTGTCAGGCTGGAACCGCATAAAAGCCCTCTCGAAATTGGACGCGCCCGGCTACCACGAGCGCGCTCAAAATCCTCGGCACCTTGCCGAAGCCCATCCCGCGGTGCGCCTTTTGTAGCGCCTCGCGCAGCCCCCGCTGGCTCAAGCCCGCCGGGTGCTCCGACAGGGTGAGCAGGATTGCTGCCTCGCGAGCGGCATCGCGAGCATCGTCATCCCCCGACGCGGGGAACGTCCACGCGTCGCCCTCCAAGCGCACTTCGAACTCCTCGCCGCCGGGTCCGAGGTAGTCGCGGTTCTTGGTGAACTTCACCGTGAACCACGCCCCATCCGTGGCTCGCCGTGCCTTGACTGCCGTGACCTGTATCGAGGTCTCGACAATGTCTTCCATCGCAGAAGTGCCGCGGATTCCTGCGCCCTCGTTCTTGCCCATGTGGATCACGGGCATGGTGGCCACACCGTTCCGCCGGAACTGGATTTGCCACGCCTGAAACGGCTCCCACCACTCCGGCAGATTCGCGTTGGTCTTCGACTCGCCGGTCGGGAAAAGCGAGGCGATGTTGTCGAAGACGATGAACTGCGCCCCCACGCGCGCGGCTTCGCGTTCCACGGCTGTCCGGTCTGCGGGCAAGCGCAAGTTGATGGACCGCCCGATCAGGTCGGGCGTCAAAAAGTGCAACCGGTCGCCCGGGTCCAGCCCCGTCGAACGGCGGAGCACGCGGGTGCGCTCCTGCAAGCGCCGCGACATCATCTCGCCGTCCACGTAGAGCGCCGTCACGGGCCGCCGGGCGTGCCACTTCAGAAACGCGCCACCCCCCGCCAAGGCCATGGAGATGCCCATCGCTACCCACGTCTTGCCGCTGCCGCGTTGGCCGGAAAGGAGGGGTTGCTCGCCGTCGCCGAGGAACGGTTCCAAGATCAACTCGCGCGGTTTGATCACGAGCGCTTCGAGCGCCCCCGCCGTGATGGAGCGCAGCGCGGTGGGGTCGGTCCACTCGGGGGCATCGCTGGCCAACCGGTCGAACTGCTCAACCGAATTGCCCGGTGTGCTGATCCAATCGGAGAAGTCGCCCTTCTCCGGCAGGGGGCCGGGCAGATCGAGAATCTGAACGCTCGCGGCCACGTCGCGCACCTTCCCGGCCACGTCCGCCGCGTGCTTGCGGCCCGGCTCATCGTTGTCGGGGATGATGATGACGCGGCGACCCCGAACGTACTGCGCGAAGTCTGCAGGCCACTTCCCCGCGCCGCCCGGGTTGGTCGTGGCGAGGTAGTCCAGCTCCGTCAGGCGGCGAACGTCCTTTTCACCCTCGACGATGTAGACGGGCGTCTCGGGATTGGCGGCGAGCAATTCCGGCAAGCGGAACGGGATGCGCTTGACGCCCTTCATGTTCCATTCCCACCCGCCCCTCCCGTCAGATCGCCGCTGTCTGAAGTCTTTCGGGTCGTAGCGGACGACTTGGTAGAGCAGCGTCCCGTCCGCGTCGTGGTAGTCGTACGTGTCGGCGATGATGGCTTTGCCGCCGCCGCCGCTGTCCGGCATCAGGTCGCGCATCGTGAGACCGACCGCCGCGACAATGGCTTCCGGCTCGCACCCGGCGTGGCAGTGGATGACGATGCCGCCGTTGTCGCCGCGCCTCACGCTCAGGGAGGCTTTCTTGTCTTCGTGTGCGGGGCACATCTTCTTTGGGAACCGGGCGAGGATCTCGTCGTAGCGCAAGTGACAATCCACCTTCGGGTCTGTTCATCGGGCGGCTCTCAGCGTGACCTCGAGAGGGCTCCGGCTGACCATGTTGGCCGTGAGCGTTGGCGTGATCGGGACGCTCACCAAGGCATGCCGGGCGAGATCTGCTCGCCGGGGCAATCGCGGGCCTTTTCCGGTTCGCCGGGGGCCGCGTTTGAAAAGTCGGGGACCTGTTTGGGGAACAAACGGGGCCATTGGGGCCGCTTCGGGCCGTCCGGGGCCGGGCGGCCGTTCCGCGTAAAGTGTTGAAGGTGCAGGAAATGTAAGTGGGGCCGGGCGGACTCGAACCGCCGACCTAGAGTTTAGGAAACTCTTGCTCTATCCACCTGAGCTACGGCCCCTCCGAGTTTTCAAGGATTTCATGATTCCATATTTTCCGTTTTGTCCGAGTTTTCGGGAGCGAGGGTGCACCTGAGTTACACGGACATCGACGGGCCGGAGGAGTTCGGCATGGATATGCGTGTAAATGCGATGGACCATCTCCGGCGTCCGATGACCGGCAAGGGCCTGCCCGGCCAGGACGCCACCCTTTCGGACGCGTTCAGTGATTGCGGTATGCCTGAGGTCGTGAATTCGGAGCCTTGGAGAGCCGGCCTTCTTCGTCAGAGTCTCGTGTGTTAGCAGCCGGAGCCATGACGGGAGACAGCGAGGAACCAGCGCGGCCGGGGATCGTTCCGCCAGCGCCTGGAACGAAGCCCGCGAGCACTAGGCGAGAAGCGCCTCAGCGGGCCGCGGCCACGTGATCTCCCTCGATTCGGGACTTATATTCGTCGACCGCTTTCGCACGCTTCTCGCGCCTCTGCCTTCGTCCCCACCTTGCCGGCGCAGACGATCGAGCCTCTGAAGTCGTAGGAACGAAATCCCAGCCGCACCAAGAGCCCAAGAACCTGGGCTGCCGTCCTACCCTCCCCCGGCGCCATCTCGAGGATGGGGGACGACGAGCTCGCTTGACCGCCGCGAGCCGGCTACCAGCCCGGAGGCACCACCGCTCCCGGCACCGCCGGGTTCATGAAGATGCTCTTCGAGATGTCGGTGCAGTCCGCCCGCCCGTGGGCCCAGTAGTCGTCCCGGTTGACGTCCAGGATCGAGGGATTCCAGGGAAGCGATCCCGCGTACATCAGGTCCCTGGGGTCGTCGGAGACGTGGAAGGCGTTGTAGTGGGGCGCACAGGCCGGCACGGCGCCCAGGGCGTGGAAGAGCTCGTGTGTCATCGCGAATTCGACGTAGCCCGGGTTCGTCTCCGAATTCGCGAAGGGGTTCGACGCGCAGGGAGTGGCGCCCGGGATCGTGCCGCGCAGGTAGAACACTGAGGCGCGTCCGATGAGCGAAGGCGGCGTCGGCCCGCCCGAACACGCGGCATTGTTCGATCCGTCATAGAAGACAGCGTAGATCTTCCGCGGGTCCGAATATCCGGCCGCCGGGAGCAGGGATTCGATCCGGTCGCGGGCAAAGACCCCCAGAGAGCCTATGGTCGCGTCGTTCTGGTTGAGCCTCGCGAACCCGATGTCGAGGCTTCCCTGGAACGTGTCGACCTGCAACCTCGTGCCGGCCGTCTGGTCCGAAAGCCAGCGCTGGATCGCGGCGAAGGACGTGGTCAGCGTTCCATTCGTGTCGAGCGCGCGGTCGGCGCCGTCCGACGGCAACACGTAGAGGAGCTTGATCTGGTACCCCGCCCGGTCGTCCACTCGATCGCCGGCGGAGCGGAGGAGAATCGGCGTTCCGGCGAACGCCGCGGTGTCCTGCACCGGCTGGAAGGCGGTGCCCTGCGGGTTTGTGTATGTCTTGCTCGTGCCGGCCTCCGTGTCGGCCACGGTGATCACGACCTGTACGTTCGTCAGACCACCGGCGAAGACCCAGTATCGCTGATTGAGAGGACGCCCGTCCACGACCTTGATCACCATCTCGACGTTGTTCGAGGAGAAAAACCAGAAGTACCCGGTGTCCGCTGTCAGGCCGACCGCCTGGCCCGCGCCGGTGCCGCCGTCGGGCTTCGTCCAGGTCACCGACACTCGGAACCTGCCGCCGTTCAGGCATAGCGCCGTTGCACCGGGCGCGCACGCCGCCGGAGACAGGGCCCGCCTGGGAACGCTCGTGTCCACATTCTCGTTCTCGACCGGCGAGGACAAAGAGGAGAGGTATTCGGAAATGTTGCCAGCCGCGACGCTCGCCGATTCGCGAAGGGAGGCCGCGCCAGAATCCGTAAATGCCGCCGTGTCCTGAATCGGCTGGAAGGCCGTTCCCTGAGGGTTCGTATAAGCGCGGACGATGCCCGTCTGCGTGTCCGTCACGGCGATCACAACTTGGACGTTCGTGAGCCCGCCGGCAAAAACCCAGAACCGCGAATTAAGCGGACGGCCATCCACGACCTTGATGACCATCTCGACGTTGTTGGAGGAGAAGAACCAGAAGTAGCCGGTGTCCGCCGTCAGGCCGACCGCCTCTCCGGCCCCGGCGATTCCATCGGGCTTCGTCCACGTGACAGCCACTCGGAACCGTGAGGCGTTCAGGCAGAGGGTGGTGGCATTCGCCACGCACGGGCTGGCAGGAGCGGGCGCCTCGCTCTGGAGCGCAACGAATGGAGAATTTCCGACAGAAAGATCGAGTCCCATGCTCGCCGTTCCGACAGACGAAGTCGAGAACAGAAGTGCCGTGACTAGAAGCAACGCGCTTCGACGCAGCATGACGCCTCCAATGGGGCGGAGCATACCTCGATCTCGACGCAAGAAAAATCGAAAGGGAGCGCGACGTTTTCGGCGGCTGCGGATCGTGCCGGGGTCGGTGGACAAGAGCAAGCCGACGCGGGCCACGCGGTTACGGCGATGTTCGAAGCGGGGTGCGTGTCTGCCGGAGCCCGCTTCCGCGCCGTGGATCGACGGGTACTTAAACGATCTGTCGAGCTTCCCGGCCGCCGAGCTGACGACCTGGTTGATTCGAAGACGCAGGCGCTCAACTACCTGCGGGAAGCGCCGGTGCCGACCTTCATCCTGTACGAGGAAACAATGCTGCGCCAGTGCGGCAGGAGGGGAGAGGCAACGCGCGCGGCCCTCGCACCTTGAAGGAACCGAGCTGCAATCTCCGTGGCACGGACCCGAAGTCGCTGGGGTGACCCGTGAGGACTGACCCTTTAGGGCCAGCCGTCACGCGGAACCTCCGGGCGGCAAGCATCCGAGGAACGCGTCGCAGATCGCAAGGGCGGGCGTTTGACCTTTGCCTTCCGCGAGCACCTCATCCCGGTCATTCTTGCAGACGTATAGACAACTCTCGACATCGGCGGCGGGCCCGACAGTTCCGATACCAACTCCGAGGCCTTCGCCTTCCATCAGCTTACGAAGGGCGTTGCAGGCCTCCTCCTCCCGCGTGTACGGAAGGACGGGCGCGGGACGGCCCGTGAGCCGCAGAAGTACCGCAG
The DNA here is from genome assembly GCA_038253555.1 of Thermoanaerobaculia bacterium. Classification (GTDB taxonomy): domain Bacteria; phylum Acidobacteriota; class Thermoanaerobaculia; order UBA5066; family Gp7-AA6; genus JALYUA01. The sequence continues at coordinate 420 of JBBSGZ010000035.1, read as the reverse complement.
CGATTTTTCGATCGGTCGCGTCAGTGGCGTCTTCGCGTTTCAGCACCGGGGCGATTGTAGAACGTCGCAGCTGAAGAGGCGGTCGGAGAACCGGGCGGGGGCGCTGCCGGCTGAGGGGGGACTCCCCGGCCCCGGCGTCAGCTGTTTACCGTCGGAGTCGGGTCAGTGAGACGTAGCGTCGTCAGCTCCGGAATCACGCTGGTTCCGCTCCCTGGTGGTCCCGCCGGCAGCTACGCGGGTGAAAGCGACCTTGATGTTCCTGCTCCGCCGCTTACGGCTGCGCCGGAGCGTGTCAACGATTTTGAGACACCGGCGGTTGGCATTTAGTGACTGAGCTCGATTGTGGTGTCGACGTCCGCGACGGGGGGTACCTGGGGGTCGTCCGCGGTGGCGATCATCGATTCTGGGGCATCCTTGGGC